>JBHHUM010000009.1:0-52145 GCA_046861645.1 Fidelibacterota bacterium
CTTGATATGCCCCGGTAGCTCAGCTGGATAGAGCAACGGACTTCTAATCCGTAGGCCACAGGTTCGAGTCCTGTCCGGGGTACAGGATGCTACGGAGTTTCTTTCTACTGGTCACCATCTAATGAGTCAGTTATACCTTTCAGCCGATCATTAGAAAGTAATGTTGGTATAAAATCTATTACTGTATGACAATGTTACCTGGAAAACAAGTCAGGATAAAATTAATGGTAAAACAGAGAATAATTATTCCAAACAGTTACTAATCTTTGCTCTAAAAGGGTAAGCAGCAGAAACGCTAAAAAAGATTATTCCAAGTAACTTTGAATAACATGTTGCATCAGACCCTGAAGTCTGGCAAATCTTGCGCTGATCATGGTGGTGATATTCTTCATAATTATGAATCCCAGATTTCTATCGTCATCACAAAGTTTCCTGATTTTATCAGTCTGTAATCGTAGCAGTTGGGTGTAGCCATTAGCATAGGCTGAAAGGGTATATTTATACGGTTTTGTGAAGGCAGACCATCCTAGAGACCCCTTTTCCTTGATAGTATCTAGAGTTAAGATCATTGGAGCGTTCAAGTGGTTCACCGAAAATTTCAGTTTCACCTCTCCCGTGCCTACGATGTACATATAATCTGCATTGTCTCCAGCGTTGAATATTTTTTCCCCATCTTGAAACTCTACAGCCTCTCCTATTTTTACTATTTTTTCTAATTCTTGGGAATTTATTTTACTAAAAACGCTTGATTCCCTTATTAAATCAATCATAATTCCTTCTCCTGTATTCAATGAAATTTTTCATGGAATATTTTCTAACATAGGTCAAATCTGTGAAAAATTTTCTTCTTTGAGCCCCTCTTTATGGAATAGTTTCATCTGGTTGACTGAAGACCTTAATGTAGTCCACGAGATAGTCAACCTGATATCGTTTTAAGGTGTTCCCCCACGCTGGCATGATCACCGATTTATTTATCCCTCTACCGCCCTGAACGATGACTTCAGCCAACCGTTCAGAAGAGAATGCTTTCATGTAATCCCGATCACTGAGATCACGCGGTCGAGGAGTAAGATTGTAAGAATTGAACCCGTCACCTCTACCTGATACTCCATGACAAACTGCACAATATTTATTGTAAAGATAGGCACCCTGTTGCTGTTCGTAGGTTAATTTACTACTGATCACAAAAGACTCAGAAAGATTCTTTTCGGGGATCTTATTATAGCTGCAGCCTGGCCAGCTTACCAGTAGTACAAGAATCAGGAAAGATGACATTGCTCTCATTCTGCTTCTTCCAGACTCATGATGTACGCAGTGATCTGTTTCGCTTCCATATCCGTGAGTCCTTGGTTGGGATCAATAGTATCCGGACGGTAATATTGAGGATTTTTCATCCAGGAATATATCCAGCCAGGTTTTGATCTTTTGGCGGTTTCGTTTAGAGGAGGTCCTACATATCCGCCTTTTCCGTTGATCTGATGACACGATTGACAACCGTAAATTTCGAATAATAACTTTTCCCCCTGTTTAATCATTTTTGGTTCATTGAGAGGGATATCAATACTATCAATATCATCATCGAGAAAGACAGTATTTATATAGTTAGCTGTGAATTTCATCTCTGCTTCGCTCATAAAAAGATTGGGCATGCGTTCGGTGAGGGTTGGCCTTAGAGTATAGGGGATTTTGAAATAATTTCGTAACCAGGAGTGATATACTCGACTCCCTTCCAGACTCAGGTCTGTAGCCAGAAGAAAGCCACTATTTTGAATTTTATGACAAGTAAAACAGGCATATTTATTGATAATGCGACCGAACTCTCCCTGGGGTACGTAGTGGTCATGTTCTTTGTCTTTGTGGACGAGATATTTATCAGGTATTTCCTCCTTCCTTAGGGAAAGAAGAGCACTAGTAACAGCTCGAATTTCTTCATCGGAAAAACCGAAATTGGGCATACGCGAATTAGTTAAAAAATGCTTTGGATTCTTAATTTTGTGATAAACGTATGAAGGTCTCGTTTCCTCAATTTCAGCTTCCCCAAATTCCATTTCAATCTGAGGTCTGCTACCGACGTAAGACAGATCCGGCCCCATGTTTCTTTCCACTCCTGCAACGGAAAGTTCATGACAGCCCAGGCAGTTATAATTGTTGAATAGTTTCAGTCCTTTTCGATAATAGTCAGGATCAGGAATATGGGACAAACTGGTTGTATCTTCTTCTAAATCCCACTCTTTGAATTCACTCAGGATGTAGGCGGCTACAGCAATGGCATCTTTTTTTGAAAAACCGTACTCAGGCATGGGAACCCCGGGATGTAAACCTTTGGGATTTCGTATATAGTTGTATATCCAGATAGGGGTGACAGCGGAAGCGATCTGACCTATTTCAGGCGCCAGATGACCGCCTTTTCCGTTTATTTGATGACAGCTGATACAGCGAGCTTCACGTACACGTGTTTTTCCCAGGTCAACAAGCTTTTCATCCGGCCACTCCTCTTGGAGAGCATCTGGTAAAGGCTCTAACTGCATTTCCTCTGGATACTGATTGAAGGTCATAAGGAAGTCGGTGAGGATCTGAATCTCTTCATCAGTCAAATTAAAGTTCGGCATTTTGGTATCTGGCTGAACTTTTCGGGGATCCTTTAACCAACGAACCAACCATTGTCTGGTAGTCTTTTTCCCAATACCGTCCAAGCTGGGGACAAATTCTGGAGTATAACCCGGTAAATTATGACAAGAGACACAATTGTATTGCTGGATCAGCTGCCTTCCTCTTGATAAAATGGGGGCATCCTGTACATCTTGATCTTTGTGGCAGACACCACATGCAGCTTCAATAAAGTATAGGGGTAGCATGGGGTCATCCCAGAATTCTACCTCACCGATGGATTCTTCTACACTGGTGGCGATTCCTTGTCCGTGATGGCAGACTGTGCAACCAAATTCTTCAGGATCATGAAACATTTTAGGGTGCGGGCGAAATGGCTCGGACATATCCACCAGTTGATAATTACTTACACCTACATGACAGGAAGTACAGCGGTCAACTCGATTTAAATCTTTGATCCAAACTTGCTTGATACCGATATGAACTGGTTTAATTCGATAAGGTTGGTCCTTTATTAGAGAGTTGAATTTTTTCTGAAAATACCGCCATTCACTGAAGTAATCCTTTGTGGGAGAAATGGCAGATACAATAAGAAATATGACCGACGTGAAGGCGAATATGATGCTTAAATCTTTAGGCTTTTTCAGGGACATCAGAATTGATTAGAGCATCGAAGTATTCGTGAAGTCATTCTTATGAATATTCATCAGTAGATTCCCTCTATCCAGGGCCACGACCACCGCCAATAAGGTCCACGGAAGAATACCCCAATAATGGTGAGAACAGTAGCAATCACGACAAACCACGTCATAATCCAATGGGTGAGAGACATTTCCCGTAACCATCCTAAGAATCCGCTTTCTCTAGGGAAGAAGTAGGGAATCATCATAAATCCGTAGACTAATATTGTAGGAACAGAAATAGCCCAGGCATGAAAAAAGATCATAGCCACTACAATTATTATCATAGTCGATGTTAGCAAAAACAAGGTTTGTTGCTGTTTCGACTCCCACAAACCTTGACGTTTGATGTTGATATCGAAATAAGGGATCACAATGAGGGCAAGAACCACCAGTGTTGGAATTAAAACACCTCCTACGACGGGTGGGAAATAATGTAATAATTCCTGAAGCCCGAGAAAGTACCAGGGAGCTTTAGCGGGTACTTCTGTATGTTGAGGATCGGCGATGTGCTTCAGCGGGGCATCGAAAATGAGGGATACCAGGGAAAGCAGAATGATTAATACCTGTAAGGCAATAATGCCCCTGATTACGAGGTGTGGGAATGACATTATCATTTCCTCGTCTTCGCGGTGTACTGCTGCAGAAGTTTCACGTTTAATAAAGGCGACCCTTTTCTGCTCAGCTTTTGAAGAGGAATCGGAATAAGCTATAAATTTTTTGTCAGTCTCAGTCATTTTTCTTTTTCTTTGAGAACAAAGGTTGAACGCCCCCGTCTTTTCTCACTCTCCAGAAATGAATTCCTATTAGAATGCTGGCAATAAAGGGTAATATTAGACAGTGTAGAACATAGAAACGGAGGAGGGTATTTTCGCCGATTGAATTTCCTCCCAATAGTAAAAATTTTATTTTTTTGCCAATGAAAGGAGCTGCATCGGCCATATTTGCCCCAACATTCACGGCCCAATAAGCAAGTTGATCCCAGGGCAATAAGTATCCGGTATAACTAAGAAATAAGGTGACAATCAGCAGCATTACTCCTAACGCCCAATTGAACTGCTTGGGAGGCCGGTAGGCGCCAGCATAAAAAACTCGTAACATATGTAAAAATACTACGGCAACCATCGCATGAGCGGACCAACGATGGAGGTTTCTTAAGAACACACCTGAGGAGACAACGAATTGTAAATCCTTCATATCCCAATAAGCTTTGGGAACAGAAGGGTGATAGTAGAGCATCAGGTAAATCCCAGTAAGAGTCAGAATTAAAAAAAGGCTGAAAGCGATAAATCCGAGATAAAATGTGGCGGTAAACCGAATTGAATCAACTCTCGATTTTACAGGGAGGAGGTGTAGAAAAAAATTGTTAAAGATCGCTTTTGATCTACCGAGATTGTGAGAAAACGAGCCACTGCGAAAAATTGACTTCCAGGCTTTTGTAGCTCTTAGCTTTTCCAGTAAATCTGCCATAGTCTATTAATAACTCATAAAAACGGAACCTGATAAACAATCATATGATCCTTTGAACAGTTGGACACTTATGTGCTGAGCATGTTTCAAAGATTCATCCCCTTACACTTTCAGAACATAATTATCATCAACGATTACTCCTTTGTCAACAATGAGTTCTCCCCGATCGTTCTGCTCAATTAGCAAATGCTTCAGTGGTTTAGGAGCAGGCCCACTCAATACTTCTCCTTTCAGGTCAAAGATGCTTCCATGACATGGGCAAGCGATCTTTTGTTCTGAGGTGCGATAGTTCGTGATACATCCCAAGTGCGTGCAGACGGCCGAGAGTGAATAAAAATATCCGGCTTTTGCCCGGACGATATAGACTTGCTGTACTGAATTGAGGGTAACACTATCAGCGGAGAAATCCTCAGGTGAACCCGCTTTGAATTTGGTTGGTGGTTCAAACAGTACATTCGGTGATAAATATTGAAAGGAGAGAATGGATCCACCACCTATCGTTACACCTATAGATCCAAGTCCTATTTTAAAAAGAAACTCTCTTCTATTCATTTTCTTCTTATTCTTTTCTGACATGAATAAAGCTCCTGCGGATTATATTTAGTAAGTATTCCTGTAAGCTTTAATATTATCGACTGTGACTTTTGGAAATATGTTATTTCCAAACCAGAGTGTAATTTTCATCTAATCATCACTTTTAGTTTTTTAGGATTTGTGTCCATATTATGGCACAGCAATTGTTGTTAAGAAACTGAGCGACTTTCCCTCGAAAATTCTGAATTATGCTCCGAATATGTTGCCAACTGAAATTCTTCCATAGTAATACAACCTGTGGGACATCGTTTGGCACACAAACCACACCTGATACAGGTTTGATCATCTTTAATCATCACAGCTCCGTAGCGTTCCGGGTCATCCGCTCTCTGCCCCAGAATGAAATTGTCCTGATGGGAGGTGAAAAAGCGCAACATATCATTACTGAATTCTATCTGATCAAAAAACACTAAGGAGATACAATCTTCCGGGCAGATATCGACGCAACCCCCACATAAGATACATTCACTGCCTGACTCATCAATACCTTCAAAGGTTGTATTAATCCAGCATCTTAGACATCGTTGAGCTTCTTTAACGGCCTGCTCATCAGTGTAGCCCAATTCTACTTGTGCAATTCCAACCCGTCTGTCAATTTCTAAAGCTGGTACCTTTTGGCGAGAAACAGTTTCAAAATCTGGGATTTGTTCATAATTGAAAGAATTATAAACTGATATCTCAATTGTCTGATGTGTTCTTTTCTCACCTGACAGGAAGGCATCAATAGCCGCTGCCGCTTTTTTCCCATCAGCTATGGCACTGATGGCATTTCTCACACCAAAAGCCACATCTCCCCCTGCAAAGACACCTTTTGCAGTTGTTTCCAAGGTCTCGGGATTAACCTTGATAGTATTTCGGGGAGTAGTTTCAATACCATCTTCATCGCTGATGAAATTCAAGTCTGAAGTTTGGCCAATGGCCATAATTATGGAATCGGCTTGTATGATTTTCTCCGTCCCGGGTGCAAAGGTAGGATTGAACCTGCCCTGATCATCAAATACTGAGACACAGTCGATAGTTTCTAATCCGGTTACTCTACCATTTTCCCCGATAATACGGTTTGGACCCAAGGCTGGATGAATAAAAATCCCCTCTTCCATGGCTTCTTCGATTTCAAGATCAGTAGCTGGCATTTCGATTCTTGATTCCAGGCAGACCATATGTACTTCCTTAGCGCCAAACCTGACAGCTGAACGGGCGACGTCTAAAGCCTCGATAATACTGGAGGCAACTTCATCTGTTTTCTCCTGTCGGAGAGCAGTACGAGCGACGTCAATAGCCACATTACCGCCACCGATAACGATGATCTTATGACCTAATTCAACCCGGTAGTTAAGATTAGCATTCAGTAGAAAATCTACTGCCCGCAGGACACCGTCTAACTCCACACCCTCAATGTTTAAATCGCGGCTTTTGTGAGCCCCCAACGCAATAAAAATTGCAGCATAACCGTTATCTTTTAAGTCCTTAATAGTAAAATCTCTACCTAATCTTTTGCCGAGTTTTAGTTCAACACCAAGATTTAAGATAGCGTTGATTTCCATGCGAATCAGCTCTCTAGGTAAACGATATTCAGGGACGCCAAGACGCAACATACCTCCAGCGACATCCTGGGCTTCAAACACGGTAACGCGATATCCAGACAGGGCTAAGTCGTGGGCGGCCGTCAGGCCTGCTGGACCAGATCCTATTATGGCCACCCACTCTTCTTTAGGAGGAACTTCAGGTCGGAAAACATCTCGGATTCGAGAGATATCGATGAGACTTTCCACACCATATTTTTCGCAAACAAATCTTTTCAATGCCCTGATCGAAACTGGATCGTCGACGTCCCCACGTCTACAGGAATCTTCACAAGGTGCGGCGCAAATCCGTCCGCAGATTGAAGCAAAGGGGTTCGGAAAACGGGCAAGACGATAGGCGTCCTCCCACTGACCCTGTGCGATGAGATTTACGTATCGGCCTGCCTCAGTGTGTACCGGACAGGCTTCAGCACAGGGGAAATTTTTAGAGAGCCATTCTGCATTAACTAATTTCTGTCTGCTTTTGTCCAATTTCGACTGATTATTCGTACTCATCCCATGGATATAGATTGATAAGATAGGCCAGGATGGAATTGATATCTTCTTCCGAGAGCTGTTCTTCCCAGGAAGGCATGGTTAAGGGGGGATCTGGTAACTCGAGATTCAGTTTTTGTAGCTTGGAACTGCCGTTTAAGATTTTTTTGTGGATGGAGTGGTATTGAGCCAGGAAGCGACTATAGTTCTCGATGGGTGACTTATCTTCCTGACTATTCAAATCCACATTGGTTGTTAGCAAGTCAATAACAATATCGGCATCTTCTTTCCAATAAATTTTCATCTTGTCAGCCAGATTGTTTAGTGGTGGGACATATTCATTAATATAGTTGGGATTATATACTCCTCCAGCTCCGTTTTCTCCGTGACAGGTGATACAACCTTTACTCTGGTACAAGTATTCTCCTTTGGCGACAAATGAATCGAAGTTCTCAGGTGGGTTGTGTATTGTACAATAAGTATCTATGGAATAATCATTGGAGAGTTTATATAAGGTGTCACTTGTTACTATAACCCTACCACGCATATAATAATGACACTCCCCACAGACTGTCAGACAATAGTAAGTGAACTCACCGATTTTATCTGGTTGTACCGTAATTTCTACGGTATGACCTGCTTCAATTTGTATAGGACCGATTCCTAACTCAGGGACATAGAAGCTATGTGTACCATCTGAACTTGTGAGTCGCAGAAGAATTTCATTGTCTTTTTGTAGTCTGAGGACAGCGGGGTGGAATGATTTCCACCAGTAATTAATCCCGTTTACCTCTTCGTCAGTCCAGACCCCATTTTTCATTACCCCTGTGAGATGAATTACAGGAAGACTATCATAAGAGCGTGAAGGGTTGTAGCTAAAAATAGTTAATGGGAGTCCTGCCAGACCGACTAAAGTGATACCGACAGCCAATAATTCTTGGAATCCTCGCTTCATTGAGATATTTCCTGTCCATCGTCGGGGTGTCTAACCTTGACTTTTGGTACATCAGGAAAACATTCTTTTACTAAATGACAGTCACAAATAATGCATTCACCCACACATTTAGGACAATGGACAATGACAGTACCATCATCGAGTTCTTCTATAGGTATGTCTTGAAAACATTCATTACAAAAGATGATTCTAGTATTGTTCTCCACGTTAATCTCCCCGTTTGTTTATTGTAGTTATCATCCTGCAAAGAATCGTAGAAAGGCGAAAGTCACCAGAGTGGAAAAAGCTCCCATAGGAAGCAGTCCCTTTAATGCTGCCTGTGGAGAACCAAACAGTTTTTCTCCGATTTGGTAGCAGTGTTTGAGAGCATAAAACAGACCGGTTAA
The DNA here is from genome assembly GCA_046861645.1 of Fidelibacterota bacterium. Classification (GTDB taxonomy): domain Bacteria; phylum Fidelibacterota; class Marinisomatia; order Marinisomatales; family UBA2128; genus UBA2128. The sequence continues at coordinate 8,750 of JBHHUM010000009.1, forward strand.
GAGCAGTAAGATCTGAGCAAAGACGAGGTATTCAGGCCACAGGGGTGTCCAAGGGAAATCTGCCGTTCCAAATAAGTTCCACCCCCAACCTAACGGGTCGGAGATGACAGAAATGATATAGGACCCATTTACAAAAAGTAGTGGGACACTGAATGCTATCCAAGCCAGCAAACCCAGTGGAACCAGAAGATAGGAGTAGCCAAGGAAGATTTCCTTTAGGGGAAGATGGACTGCGTTAGCCAGGCGGCGAGCTAAGAGGACGCACCCATAAAAAATACCGGGAACGACAACCAGAGCAGTTGACCATAGTATCAGAGCATAAGTGGCAAAACCACCCCAGGCATGGGTTTCGGCTACGTTAGCCCAATCTTTGATAGTACCATTCGGTCCAAGAAGAATCACCGAATATGCCATAGCCAACGCCAACATAATGAAACCTTTCCAAGCCTCGTCATAACCTCTTATTTGAGTATCGCTGGAGAAGGGTCTTAGATTTAAGGCGATATTGTCATTCGGACACGATTTAACGCACTCCATGCAAAGGCTACAGTAGTTGTTACGATCGAGCTTTCCCATATAGACGAACCAGGGACAAGCCCAACCATTTTCACTTCCTGTCCGACATCCTTTAGTTTTGCACTTTAAACAGACATCCCTGTCTTTTGAACGTAGTTCAACCGTAGATGTCATGGCATACAGACTCAGAAAGCCACTAACGGGACAGATGTAGTTACAAAAGGTTCTCATCCGGTAGATTAAGGCCAATAAAGTGGCCAGAATGACGAGACTACCTAAAACACCAACCGTTACTATGGGGCGGGTAACCAGGTGCGCGCTGAAAGTACACAAGCTGAGGAAGGCAAAATTTTGAAGCCAAATGTTGGTTAGTCGTTTTGGCCAGCGGAGGTTGAGGCCAAACATTTTATTTTTTATTCCTTTTGTTTTGCCTTTTCGTACCTTGATGAGTGCTCGTCTTTGTAACCAGTCACCGAAAAATGGCATGGGACAGACCGCACACCAGATTCGTGAAGCAAAGGGTACCATAACCGCTATTAACATGAACCACCACAATATCCAGATGAATACGATCATGATGTTTTTGTTACCTACTGGGGTACCAAAAATGCCGGCAATAAAAAGAATCTGGAAAACGAACAGGTTGGGTAACACAAGAAGGAATTGGTAAGATCGTAAACGAGCAAAGTTTTTCAAGCCGGGGATCCATTTAAAAAGGTCGACCCGAAACCCTTGGATTGCAATTGGTTCCTTTTTAGGGCGGCTTTTTCTTCTTCTATCTTCGGGAGGTTTTGTCCCCGGAGCTTGTGTCAGCAATTCGTTCATATTCTGGTGGCTCTCAGTATTTGTCTATGAATCCTCTGGTTTATTTTTTTGAAGAGGAAATGGAGCTTTCTGTGGCCGTATGAAAACCCAGATCATTCCTAAAAAGAGTCCCAAAACACTACCAACACCAGCATGAAAAGGGGTGTTTGGTTGAACGATTAGCTCTCCCTGCATGAAAGGGTGCATGGTGCCGCAGGTGTGGGAACAACGGTATCGGTATTTTCCTCTTCGATTGGTGATCAACGTAATCGCCTCAACCTCAGTCCACTCTTCTTCTTTGGAGGGATGGCGAATATTAAAAGTTTTACTATGAGCAAAAATCTCTGCGTCTAGGTCATAACCTTCGAGGTAGAATCCATGAACGACATCCAATGAAGTTAGTCTAATATTAAGTGTATCCCCTTTATTTACGTGCAGCACTGCTGGTTCAAAAGCGTATTGGCGAGCCTTTATGAAGATGTCTCGACTTGTCGGTTTTTCCCCAGTGGAAGAGAAAAATATTCCCATCATTCCGCCTAAAATGGTAATTAATATGATCCTAAAGGCAGATTTAACTTTAGTCGTCATTTTATGAATTATTTATTTCCACTTTTCACGAAAGGTTCTGATCGCCCCATTTTGTTTTAATTCCATATCTCATGAAATAGATTGACAAAGAGTCGGGGTAAAATGTTAGTGGTTCCTTTCACGAATTTTTAATCACCAGGTTCAAAAGACTATTTAACCCTATTTACCTTAGAGATTTTTTATTACTCTCTGTAATGGTTGAAAAATCTGATTAACGTCTTTTCAACGTGAAGTTAACCTCGATCTCCCCCTTTTCCGGAATTTCAATTGCTACAGATTGGTTCTTTAATCTTTCGTGCCAGGCAATCAGATTATAGTTCCCCGGAGGAACCCCGATAATTCTAAAGGCACCATCCTTGTCGGTTCTAAAAAAGTACTTATTCTGAAGCACTAAAACCCAAGCTTCCATTTCAGGATGAACATTACATAACAGTACTGAAGTACAACCTTCCTCTTTGAATGTATAGGAACGGGTTTCACCTTTAGGCCAGGTCCCCAGGTTCATTTTTTCGGCACATTTATCTGGTGTGAAAACGTTATGTAGTACATCATCACTGTTGATAAAGTCCACGGTAGTACCTTTCACGATAGGAAGTACATGAGGTTTAAATTCTAAGTTGACCTGATCCATACCGACTGATGACGTTGCGGGTGGCTCTGGTGAATCGATTTCCTCAATATAAACCACAACATCCCGACTGTCACGTACACCTTTACAAGTTACAGTACCAAAGACATCTCCAGCGAAAATGGATGAAACCCACATCGCAATGATGAATATCGCAGCAGTTCTACTCACGATTTACTCCTTTCTCATCTTGAAAGATGAAAAGTTGTTTGACTCAGTTTACGTTCTTCGAATACTCCGCTTTCTCCCCTATTAATTCTATGACAATCCAGCCTCAGAAGGCAAAGTTGAATTGAAAAGTGAACAAGCCATCATCTTTACGTGTATCGTCCAGTGGAAGAAGATATTCGACGGAGCATTTCACATTTGCTCTAAGCATGACAATTATCCCAGGTATTAAGCTGGTAGTTGGATCAGTGCTATCATCATCGGTGTCCTTATCGGTAAATTCGTACCTTGCGCGGGCAATTAACCAGGGAAAGATGACATAATTTCCTTCTGCGAAGTAAGCCAGTGAATTACGTTCAGTTCCGTCATAATCGGATTTCATGTTTAGCGCCAGAGCAGTGATGGTTAAACGATTAATCCACCAGTCGATGTCTCCACCAAGCAAACTGAATTGATCCTCCAAATTATCATTCAATGCAGTTCCATTGTAGTAGAATCCACCCAGGCGGAGAGAGTTATCGATGTAAAATGCAGACTGCTCACTAGCCTGTCCCTCCGTTCCACCGATTTCTCCGAGGCCACCTAATTTGTACGTAACTCTACCATAGATATCTTTGGCGGTATTTACGTCAAAATTATCAACATCATTTTGTCCATTAGCAAAGCCCACTGTATAGGTGAAACCTCCAGTTCCTCCAGCGCCGTTACCGGCACCCCAAAGTTCAATACCTCCACCAGAACCGTCCCGTAAGCGCCAGGTACCAGATTGATTTTTTAAATCTTCCACATTATAATGTGTACTTGTCAGGCGACGGCCTTCTGGGGAAGCACTGAGTCCCACTGAACCGAACTTGAGGTGCATCAATGGACTGAAATCATATTGTAGAGCAAATGAATAGGCCAGTTCTTCCGCGTGTTCGAGCTCGACTTCACCAAAGAATGAGATATCTTCACCGATGGCCCCACCGTAAAACAGTTCAAACTCATGAGGAATCTCAAAATAAAGAGCTTTGTCATCCTCAACAACAGTGGAGGTGGTCGGATCGTCCCATGATCCCCCATAATAGACTCGTCCGAAGCCGTGGACAGAAAGTGGTGAAGTACCCGGGATGTTAGCCGGCCAGATCGCATCGGGAAAAACTCGTTTGTAGCCCTCGGAACCCAGACTTACTGGTTCCTCTTTCGTCATTTCAGGATCCTGACCTTCCGGGTAGCGATATCCATTATTGCGAAAAGCTTTCCCAAAAGCATTCAACTTTGGGTAGGCGTAATGACAGGTAGAACAACTTGTCTTGTACTTTCTAGAGAAGCTGGGAATGCTTAATGCTTGAGTAGGAAGCAACATCATATAAACAAATGCCAAACTGACAATAATTGAGAAAAAACTAACGACAGACTTTTTCATTATAGTCCTCCTTTTGATTTATCCCCTAATATTAGTCAAAAAGCGTGCCAGAAGAAAAAATGCCGCATTTTAGAAACACTTTCGAGAGCAATAAGTTGTTAGTGATAAGTATTTTCAGTTTAGACTGCAACATAAATGGTAGCAGTTTTATGTATTTACGTTGCACTTGAACGCATTAATTCATAAATAATTTATTTCTGAATCAAGATAAAACTAGAAAAAGGGGAGAGAGCAGTTAATTGATTTATATTCGGGTGCTTTTTAGCCTGTTTAATTCATCAGCCGCCAAGTTCGCGAAGTTTCACGAAGAGAAAACAAAAAAGTCCACAGAAATCCTGTTGGAAGATAATTTTCAATCATAATGCTCATATCTGCTATATTATCTATAATTTGCGAATCTTTGCGTTCCTCGTGGCGAATAATCCAGGTTAGTACCTCGCCATTAATCTTTGTTTTTAAGAGAAGGGGAGAGGAGGAAATGATCAGGTAGTGCGGAATTCTTCTGATCTGATTTTATGCTTTCTCATCAGTCGTTGAAAACTCTGTCTTTCGATGTGGGCCTTTTTAGCTGCTACAGTAACATTACCATTCGTCAAACTTAGCAGGTGTTTAACGAACTGTTTTTCAAAGGCATCGATTATTTCGGTTCTGATTTCTCTCAGATTGAGATTATTGTGGACATGATCAGATTCAAAGAACCTTTTGAAAGGAAAAGTAAATTTATGACGAGATAAGGATTGTTTTTCTTTAAGGTACTCCGGGAAAGATTCAAAAGTCAAAACATCACCTCTTTCTCTGGTGATGCAATATTCCAGTATATTCTGCAATTCACGCACATTGCCGGGATAGTTGAAATCCATTAAAAAATCCATTACCTCTTTAGAGATGACTTTAACTTGCTTATGGAGGATGCGATTGTATCTTGATAGAAAGAATTCGGCTAACAAAGGGATGTCCTCTCGACGGTTACGTAATGGTGGAAGAATAATCGGAATGACCTGTAAACGATAGTAGAGGTCTTTACGGAAAGTACCGGCTTTTAACATTGTTGACAGGTCTTTATTGGTAGCGGTAATAAATCGTGCATCAACGTTAATTTTTTTGTTTCCACCGATACGCTCGAAAGTCCTTTCTTCCAGAACCCGTAGCAGTTTCTGTTGCAGATGGAGAGGCATATCTCCAATTTCATCCATGAAAATAGTTCCCGATTTAGCGACCTCGAATTTTCCTAATTTCTTTGAAGTGGCACCGGTAAAAGCTCCCTGTTCATATCCGAAGAGTTCACTTTCGAGGAGAGCCTCGGGCAGTACTGTACAGTTGATGGCGATAAATGGATCACGGTTATTCTCGCCTGCGTTATGGATGGCCTTGGCTACTAATTCCTTTCCAGTGCCACTCTCGCCAGTGATAATGACATTGGTAGTATTGGGTGTTAGTGCAATAGCGCCAATTTGCTTGAATACCTCCTGCATGAGTGGGTGATTCCCAATAATTTCATCTTTTTGATCTGGATGATCTAAGGCTGCTTTGAGATCGCTTACTTCCTGTTGCAGCCTTACCATTTCTATGGCGTGTTTTGCTACCACTCGCACCTTTTCTACATCAAGCGGCTTAGTGATGTATTCATAAGCACCTAATTTCATGGCTTCAATGGCAGTCTGCATGGTCCCATAACCAGTGATTACGACGATTGGAGTTTTTATACCGGATTTCTTTACTTCTCTTAAAACGGATAAGCCATCTCTCTTGGGCATGGCAATATCAATGAAAGCTAAATCTGGACGTTCGTTCCGGAGGGTATGCAGAGCCTTTTCCCCATCGGGGGAGGTGACCACGGAATAATTGTAGTCCTCGAAAGTTCGTTTAAAGGCAAAGATGATATTTTCATCATCATCGGCGATAAGTATTTTAGGGCTAGGCATAAGCACTGTTTCCCGCAGCTAAGGGAAGAATGATAGAGAGACAAGCTCCTGATTTATCAATGTTCTCGGCGAGAATAATGCCACCATGTTCAGAGACTACCCGTTTTGCCATGGATAACCCCAGTCCAGTGCCATCTAGTTTTGTGGTAAAAAAAGGATCAAAGATTCTGTTCAGGTTCTTTCGGGGGATACCAGAACCAGAATCTGAAATACGCAGGGACACTACGGATAATCCCTTAGGAAGAGTGATCTCCTCACTTTCACTTTCAATGCTCCCAGATTTTTTTGCACCATGTAAATCTTTTGTCAATACACTCTGAGCGAGAGCAATATGGATGCTTCCATTTTGACCTATGGATTGGGCTCCGTTTAAAAGGATATTCATTACCACTTCTCGAAACAGATTCTTATCAAGCCATAACTCAGGAACATGTTCATCTAATTCTTGAGTCACGAGGATATTCTGTTTCTCAAAATGATGCTTGGAGAGCAATATGCTTTCCCGGATGATGTCACAGATATTTTCCTTTCCCTTTTTCAGCTCTGAGGGTTGTGAGAAAGATAATAAATCCTTGGTAATCTTGTCGATTCTCTGAATAGAAGTTAAAACCACTTCCAGGGATTCCTTATCGGGTTTGGGTAGGTGTCGTGATTGACTCAGCAGTTGCATTAACATATTAGCTGATGTTAAGGAGTTGCGCATTTCGTGAGCTAGAACTGCTGCCATTTCACCCAATGAGGCTAATTTTTCGGATTGGAGAATCTGCTTCTGTAACTCTATTCTGGTAGTAATATCCGTTAGAATTTCCAGATGCATGATATCGTGATTATTATGATGAACAGGAACATTTATCATCTCGATTATTTTCGATTCTTTCCCGTTTGGTAATTCAAATTCAGTCCTTGTTATTTTTGAATTGTCACTACTGTCATTAATACAATAATCACAAATACCAGATTTTCCAAATAGCTCATAACACTTCAGACCGATGGATTCACTTCTGCCAAATTCAGTTAAGTTCTTAATCGCTTCACTGACTGTTAATACACGAAATTCCTTATCTAAAAGGATGAAGGCGCTAGGTACATTATCAAGAATAATCTGGAGTTTATTCTTTTCCTCGGTAAGTTGATTGGTACGTTCTTTGACTTCCTTCTCCAATTCAAAACTGTGATCGTGGAGACGTTGATCCCTTTCTTGGATAGACTGCGCCATCTGATTGAATTTTTCAGCCAGCTCTTGGATTTCGTCTCCGGTTTGTATATTAAGTCGATGAGTGAAATCTCCCCGGGCTATGATATCTGACCCTTTTTGTAGATTTTTTATGGGTTGTACGAACTGTTTTGTAGCCAGGCGACTTAAAAACAGAGCCAACATCAGAAATGCAATGACGAAAACAACTGAGTACAAAATAAACTTTCGAAGTGGTGCGAAGATTACCCTTCTGGGAAGAGAGAGTAAAAACGAATAGTTTTGATTTAAAGCTGCCGAACCCCAGAGAAGAGGCATATGAAAAACGAGATTATCGGTCTCCTCAATATATCCTGTGTCACCCAAAATTATCTCTAATGCGTTGGTAGTGGTGAAGTCGGAATAGATATTGAATTTACTTTTTTCGGCAAGAGACTTATTCCAGTTTGCCATTTTAACGGAATGATAGAGATAGTGTCCTTCTTTATCTACAATCGCAGCCGTATAGACGTCTCCCTTATTGACAGAAGTTTCAATTATGGAAAAGATTTGCGAGGCAAATACGTTGGCAACAAGTATTCCTTCATTGGATGTTTCATCCTTCCCACCAGGCATGACGAAACTGAATGCCGAGAGGGTTTTATTAACGTCGTTAGTGCTCAGCTCGACAGGGACGATAATCGTTTCATTTTGAGCTGAAGTGTGCTCAGGATTATGAAGATTTATAAGAAGACTGTAAAAATTCCAGCTTGTATATTTATTGGAAAGAGATGTTTCAGAATAATTGTCCATGTTGCGAATAACACATAAAGGTTCAGAGAATTCTTCTAAATATTGTATTTCGTAATAGAACTGTTTATTTTGCATTAAACCCTGAATAAACTCTAAAAATGCCCTTATCTCTTTAGATTGTTTATCGTATGGTTTTGTAGAAATTGCTCGAAATTGCTTTGAGCTTTTGATATATGTTAAATCTGAATCAATGACATTCAGGAAATCCTGAAGACGGATGCTCACTTCCTCGGCAAAATGTTCAAGCTCGGCAATGGTTTTGTTTCGAATGGAATGGGTTGTAGTGACGATTGAGAAAATACCGATCATCACTATAGATGCTGCGGAAAGACCTACAAACGCTATTCCCAGCTTTTTTTCTATATTCAGCTTCAGGTACTTTGATATCCTCTGAAGAAGTGTGAGAGTATCTGTTTTCATGACAATTTTAACACGGTATAAATCCCTTTAAATGGTATGGTGAATGTAAAATTTCTCCTTATAGATGATGCTAACAAAATGAAAAAGCAGGAATTTATTAGTTGCTGTTTTGATGTTGGTGTATTTAGCCAACCTAACCTCCTTACAGGTCTATAAGTAAAGCAGATATTTGGTCGTAAGGCATGACTTAATTTTTGAAGAACTAAGGAAGCTTCCTACCGGTATACTTGTTTGCCGGTTCGTCGACAAATTTATCGATTTACCCCTTTGATTCCCAAAGTAAAATGATCAGTAAGTGAAGCGAAATATTGTGAGTTTAAGTAAAGACTATATTTGATTTTTATCGATTTGTTAAGCAAATAATTTTAAATACAGGAAAATAGAAATACATGAGGAAAGGACTTGGTGTCGTATGAGCTATATAGGGTAATACCCTTATAAGAGGGTAATGAAGAGGGTAATACCTAATTGATTGGGTAATGAATTAGGTAATAGAAGAAGGTACTTTACTTAGTGTGATAGAAATCCTCAGATCACCTCTAAACCCATATCCACACTTATAGTTAAGCCAGTCTCAAACGATTGTTTTACTCTATACATTTATTCCATCATTTATGGTGGACTGTAGCCAATTCATTAAATGAAGAATTTTAGCCAAATATCTTGAGTGTTATCATTTGAATTATTACCTCTTTTGCAATGATGTCAGCTTCCTGGTCATAAAGGACAATATAAGTACAGTATTCTATCTGCTCCCGGCGAAAGAGGTCATGTCAACCCCGTATAGTATGGGGTAGGGTTGAGGACACTTAGGGGGTATAGAATAAATCATTGGGGAAGAAAGTCACCTAAACATATCGGTTAAGAACGGTTAAGATTATTTCGAGCAGTAATCAGCTAAAATATAAGACTATGACCGGAATACTTTGGGCCAGCAACTAATCTCAAGGTGCAGCTATGGACACTTTTATTGCCAAGTGGTCTGAATAGCCCCCTAACAGTTTATCTCCTGCCCAGAATCGGAAGGGGTAGTGCTGGTAAGCACCTGACTGCTGACGGTATTTGGGAGCATCAAGGATAGTGATAGAGTTATCAATTACAAATAATCCCTCCTCCAGAGTCAACCCCTGACTGATGATGATTTGGTCAAGAATTTCGTCCATTCCGCGCCAGACATAAGTACCCATATGGGGTTTGTTGTTAAAGGTGATCATCAGATTTTGCAGGCGAAATGTGGAATTTTCATTGTCAGGAGAGAGTAAACTCTGAACATTATTATCCAGAGGTCCTTCATTTAAATCACCCATGATTACGATTTCTGCATCAGGATTAGTAGAGAGAAGGTCCTCCACATGTTTCCTGAGCAGTGCTGCTGTCTCGGCCCGTTTTGGTATAGCCTGCGCTTTCCCACCATAGTTAGAAGGCCAGTGGTTTACGAACAGGTGAAGGATTTTTCCACTGAATAATCCCTTAACATACAGGATATCACGAGTAGACTTACCGGATGTTAGTCTATTTTTAATTGGTTTGGAATCAAGAACTGACATAAGACGGGGATCATATAAAAGAGCACAGTCAATCCCCCGGTTGTCTGGGGAATCATAATGAATGATACTATAGTTTTTACCAGTAAAAGTCTGATTAAGTTCTTCCAAAACCAACCGGTTTTCTACTTCACAGAGCCCCACCACATCTGCATTAAGGTCGCTCAGCACTTCTGCACAATGGGTCAGTTTTAAATTGTATATTTCTTCGGTTACTCCTTTACTACCCCCTAAAGCAAACTCCTCATCACTTTTACGGGGATCATCTTCCAGATCGAATAAGTTTTCAACATTCCAGAAGGCAACAGTAAGTGTATCTCCGGCGAACAGAAGTAATGGATAGAGAAAAGTAAGAACCATTTTCTTCATGATATTGTCTCCTTATTAAAAGCTTTTCTGGCAGTAGTAATAAACTGGCTAACCCTGTGGGGATCATTTCTCATTTGCTTATCCTTGACCCCGGTATGAACATCTACACCGGCAGGCCTGACGATACGGATGGCTGCGGAGATGTTGCCACCATGAAGTCCCCCTGCCAGGATGACTGGTCGCTCCGATAGTCCCACCAGTTTGCGGCTGATGTCCCAATCGTGAGTACGACCGGTAGCTCCTTTTGCTCCGGTAGAGGAATCGTATGTATCAGTGATGAATGCATCTACATAAGGAGAGTATTCTTCTACAGCTTTTTCTAACTGAGTAAGATTGTCATTGCTGATCACAAGACTTTTTATTATAAAGAAGTCAGAAGTCTTGTTCCTCAGGCGGGTGACCTCCTTAACAGGAGTATCACCATGCAACTGTACCCAGTGAACACCAAGATAATTGCAAAAATTCACAATTTCTTCTGACCGTTCAAGATAGGTGATTAGCACTGGTTTCACATGACTATGGAGTCTGTGAATGATTTTCTTGGCACTTTCTTCGGAAAGATACGGGTTGTGGATATAGAGACGTAGAGGGAAACCAATAGCGTCCACTCCGGCGGTAACCAAAACATCTGCATCTGTAGAATCATGGACACCGGCGATCTGGATATAATTTTTCATCAAACTTATAGAATGGTGGAATTTAAACTGTTCGGGGGGCAACTGGCAGTATTAAACCAATATTCCCATATTAAATTGTTCAGGGTCAGACCTTTGTGTATGGGAGATTAGTCTATTGAACTTCAGTAGAGTTCTTTCGTCCTTTGTTTACCTGTCAAAATTACTAGACAACCAAGAGTAAGAATTCTTTTCGTGAGGTAGGACTGGAACAAGCGTCGAATATTTGATACAAAATCCAAACCTTTGATAAATCTTAACATATCCATGAGTTGTCGGCAGGTTGATTTTATTGATTCCATTTAAATCGAGTAGAATTTACTCTTCAATATCGCCATTAGAGATTAAACTCATTTGTAATAGGGATGGGAAAAACAAAGTATAAGCACATTATCTGGGACTGGAACGGCACTCTTTTAGATGATGCCTGGCTTTGTGTGGATATCATGAATGGTGTTCTCTCTCGTCGGGGAATGCCAGTCATTACCCTTCAGAAATATCAAGAATTGTTCAACTTCCCAGTAATTGACTACTATGTGCGGTTGGGGTTTGATTTTGAGAAAGAGCCTTTTGAAATTGTAGGAACTGAATTCATCGATTACTACGAGGAACGTCGTCATGAAGTCCTTTTACAGAAGGATGTTCAAACCGTACTTATGGCTGTCAGGGATGCTGGTCTTACCCAATCGCTCCTTTCAGCCTATAAACAAAGTACACTCGATGAGTTAGTAGCTTATCATCAGTTGAGTGACTATTTCCTCAAAATCATGGGTTTAGACAATCATTATGCCCATAGCAAGGTAGAGATCGGCAAGGAGTGGATAAATGAAATGCAATATGGTAACCATGAGGTTCTTTTTGTAGGAGATACCGTTCATGATCACGAAGTAGCTGCGGCAATAGGTGCTGATTGTGTCCTGGTTCCCGGAGGACACCAGCAGCGTGAAAAGCTTGAAGCGTGTGGTGTTCCTGTTCTAAGTTCCCTTCGCGAGGTAACAGAATTTGTAGGAAATACCATTTGAGGATTACACTATGAAACGAGGAATAGTGAAAGAATTCGATAAATATAAGGGTTTCGGTTTTATCAGTAGCGATGACGGTGAAGACTATTTTGTGCATGTAAGTGGTTTGCGCGTGGACCTTAAAAGTCGTGGCTTACGTCCGGGTCAACGGGTCATGTTCGACATCCAGTACGATGTGAAAGGAGATAAAGCGGTAAACGTGAGACTGAAATGATGTCTACTAAGAGGAAGGAAGATATTGCCAGAAGTTGGTTGAAACGATATACCGGTACGGGACCGGAGGCTTATGGAGATTGGATTCTTCTCACGAATTTTCAGAATTATGTGGAGATGTTTGCTCAGCAGTTTAATGCTCAGGTAAGGGGAGCAGGTGGACCGATGACATCAGCAACGAACAGTGACGGTTTGAGTATCATCAATTTTGGTATCGGTAGCGCCAATGCTGCTACCATTATGGATCTTCTTTCAGCTATTCAACCCAAGGGAGTACTCTTTCTGGGCAAGTGTGGAGGGGTCAAACAGTCCACTGAGATTGGACACTTCATTTTACCTGTTGCTGCTATTAGAGGAGAGGGGACCAGCGATGACTACTTCCCCGGTGAAGTTCCAGCCATGCCATCCTTCAAACTCCACAAATATGTTTCCCAGATTCTAGTGGAACGCCAACTTGAATATCGAACAGGTGTCATCTATACTACTAATCGACGGGTGTGGGAACATGACGAAGTTTTCAAGGAGTATCTCAGAGAAATACGGGTTCTGGGGATTGATATGGAGACAGCGACTATTTTTATTACCGGTTTGGCAAACAGCATCGCTCGGGGAGCGCTATTGCTGGTTTCAGATCGACCTATGACTCCAGAAGGGATCAAAACTGAGGAATCAGATAGTGCCATCACTTTGAAATATACCAACCTCCATCTGGATATTGGTATCCAGGCTATGTCCCGTATTGACAGTGAGGGTGAAGCTATAAAACATTACCTTTACTAAATTGAAGATCTGTTTTATTAAAAGAGTAATAATCTTGCTGTCACTTTTGACGGTAGCTGTAGCACAAGAACCCCTCCGCGTGGTTACTTTTAACCTGTTGGGTATGAAACCCGGTTCCCAGTGGAAAAACAGACTCCAGTGTGCAATTGATCAACTTGTGGAACTTGCGCCAGATATTATTGCTTTGCAAGAAGTGAACGAAAGTGTAGAGACCGGCGGCAGGGATAATACTGCCGAAGCCATTGCCCTGGCACTATCTAAAATGACTGGCGAAAAATACCGGGTCTCTATGGCTCGAACACACAAGTCGTGGGGGGATATTGCCTGGGAAGGTATTGCGATCATCAGTAGGTTTCCTGTAAAGCAGCGTGGATGGAAGGCTTTAGCTCTGGGTGAAGTCCCCCGGAAGGTATTGTGGAATGCCATCGAAACTCCTGCCGGGACCGTCAATATTCTAAACACGCATCTGGCTTACAAGGAAGATCATAATGCCATTCGGGAAGAACAGGTAGTACAGATCTTGGAATTTGCCACGGATAAACTCGCTGGTGTACCTGCTTGGGCAACACTTCTAACTGGTGATTTGAATGCCACTCCCGAATCCAGTCCTCTGCAGATGTTGACGGGAGGTATAGATCCTTTTTTCCAGGATGTGTACTTAGTAGCTGACAATAATGATGAAGAATACACAGTACCAGCTGAGGCCCCCAAGAAGAGGATAGATTACATCTTATTGGCTGTGGGGTCGAAGGCGATCATTAAAGAATCCTATCCCGTAATGGATAGACTTTGCAGCACAGGTGGCTTGGCCTCTGATCATCTGGGTGTGCTGGCCGTGATTGAACCTATCAGTAAGTAGTGTTCTCATCTACCAGTTCACTTATTAACTTAGAAGAAAGTGCTGACCGACGAAGCATCTTATTTTTTAATCAATTTGTGGAAGGATAAAGTAATCTCTCTTTTAGACCATATAACTTTGCTTTTTCATGGAAAAGTGCACGGTAATAAAAGTATCTTTTAGTATATAAATGAGGTCATTAAGTTAAAAAACACGTTGTGCCAACACTTGTCATTAGAGTTCTGTCTATTTTGCTTACCGGAATGGTAGGTTTGCCACCAGTTGTTTTAGCAGAGGGAATTATTTTCTCTGATATATCTATTGAAGCTGGAATTATACATTCCATCAGTGGTGAGGGCGTTTGCATCTTTGATTATGATGGAGACGGCTGGAGTGACATCCTTGTGGCAGATTTTAACGGTCAGAATCTGTTGTACCATAATCTTGGTGATATGACTTTCGAAGAGGTAAGCGCTGAAGCTGGGCTCGCTACTGGAGAAAGTACCCGGCTGGTATTAGCTGGGGATTATGACAATGATGGCGATGTTGACCTCTTCATGGGAGTTGTTCAAAACTCCTCTCTTCTGTTTCGAAACAATGGCGATGGTACCTTTACAGATGTAACCACTGTATCGGGTATTTACAATGATTCTGACATTAGAGGTGGGGCATGGTGTGACTTTAATAATGATGGCAGTCTCGATCTTTACCTGGCTAATCTGCATGATAACAACCGTCTTTACCAGAATAATAACGATGGAACTTTTACTGATGTGGCGACAGAATTAAATGCTCTGGGTCCAGCTGCAACAGGGTTGGTTATGGGACTTGCAATTCTCGATTTCGATGGAGATCATGATAGTGATATTTTTATGACACAGGATGGTTACAAGCGCAATTTCTTACTCAGGAAGGAGAGTTCTGGTAATTTTTCGGACTATTCTGAAGAAGCAGGTATTGATATTGAAGTTCAAGGGATGGGGGTTGCCTGTGGAGACGTCAATGGTGACGGATGGTTTGATGTTTATACTACAAATCTTGATGAGAACTCCCTTTTTCTAAACCAGGGTGATGGTACATTTCTTGAAATAGAAGAAGCTGCTGGTGCGGCAGACGAAGCTATGAGTATGAGCTGGGGTGTCTTCTTTTTTGATGCTGATAACGATGGCTGGCTTGACATTTTTTCCAATAATCAAAGCGGTTTCGGTCAGGTCCCCAGCTCCTTTTTCCATAATCTTGGGGATGGTACTTTTGAGGAATTGAGTAACACTTCTGGTCTGGAGCTATGGAACGATGGCATTGGTTGTGCTTATGGAGATCTGGACAACGATGGGGATATTGATTTATTTCTTGCTGGCACGCCTACAGAGAATGGATCGTTACACCTTTTGCGTAACGATTCAGCACCGGCTAACTGGATTCAATTTACGCTGGAATACTCCACGGGTAATACTGCAGCAATTTCGTCACTGGTACATGTCTATTCAGGAAATATCGTCAGAACTTCCTTCGTATCAGCGGGAGATGGATACTGTTCTCAGAATACCTTACGGCAACATTTTGGATTGGGTTCATCGACCATGGTAGACTCAGTAATCATTATCTGGTCCGGTGGAGAGACTCAGGTTTTTGGACCGTTTTCAGCCAACCAGCACTATCTACTCAGTCAAGAATTCGGAGGGATTTCCCCTGACAATAACTTATTTCTACCTCAACAAACAGTTCTATATCCTCTCTTTCCTAATCCGTTCAATTCTCAGACCAATATTACATTTGCGCTGCAGAAAGTGAGTAATGTCGATCTGACTATTTATGATCTAAAGGGCCAGGTGGTTAAGGAGCTGATCAGGCAATCCATAGGAGAAGGAATTTATAAAGTTAAATGGAAAGCTTCTGACGTGCCTACGGGGTTATATGTTGTCGTACTTTCAGCTGATAACAGGACCAATGTTCAAAAAGTGATACATTTAAAGTGAAAGTTAGAAGCACTCTTGGATAACATTCCTTAAAAAAGTAATTTCGAGGGATCCTATGACGAGAAAAAGGTATTACTGGACACTTTTACTTTTAATCGTGTTACCGGTATGGTTACTCCCTCAAGGAGGTGTTTCCTGAAGGATTCCCATCCTCCCGGTCGGGAGCCTTGCCGAAAGGAACAGTGCTGAGACTGGAAAACTGGTTGTAGGGATAGGTTATAAATATGAGTATCTTGCAGATGTAAGGGTGAAGAGTACTTCCTGGGAAAATCCGAATCATGAACGTACCAATAATTCCGCCTATATGTTTTATCTCAATTATAGTCTTTCCAATAATTTCTCTGTGGAGGCACTTGTACCCTGGCAGATAGTTACTAACGAAAAGATTCTATTCCCCGGGCAATATTCTCATCAACCTCAGGGTGGTAAATATGTTCGACATGCACAGGGTATGGGGGACGTGGTTATCATGGGACGCTATCAATTCAACATAAAGATGGCTCAACTTTCTGTTGGATTGGGTGTGAAGCTGGCAACTGGTGATTCTGAAGCGATGGATGATTTTGGAGTTCGTATTTCAGATAATCTTCAAATCGGTTCAGGTACGGTGGATCCTGTTTTCCTGATTTTTAGTGCCTATCCGGGAAACAAATGGTTATTCCTGGGAAATCTCTTTTCACGTATTCCACTCCGAGAGAACATCTATGGCTATCAATATGGAGCTGAGTCCCATGTCAACCTGGGTGTCAATTATGATCTATCAGATCTTATCTTCCTGAGAGGGAATCTGAACGGGATTTTTACGTCTCGGGATAAGTACCAGTATGGAGAACCAGAGTTTAGCCGGGGAGGGCGTTGGTTATATTTTATTCCAGGACTTGGAATAAGGTTGACACGTATGCTGACAATGGATTTGCAATATCCTTTTCCGGTTTACCAGTATGTAAACGAAAGTCAACTGATCCCCACAGATCTAATGACAGTGAATCTCAGTTATACATTAAAGGTAAAATGATGAGGTTAAGATTCATACTGATGACGCTTTTTCTATGGTCTTGTTCAGAATCCATTAACACATATTATGCCTTTGAAGATTTTGATATTTTGAAGGTAGGTAGCCGTATCACTGATCTTGCTATCACTCCTGATGGTAAACTACTCGCAGCGGCAGATATGTCTAACAACAGGGTAATCCTAATTAATGTGGAGCATGAGATGGAAGTAGTGGCTCGAATCTGGGTAGGTTCGGAACCGAAATCGCTCGATATTTCATCTTCCGGGGATACTCTTTTTGTGGGACTCTATGGTAGTTCTGAGATTGCTATTGTGGACCTTGATGAACTCGCTTTGTTGGGTACTTTCCAAGCTGATGAAGATGGTCCTTATGACATCGTCTGCCTACCGGAAGGAAAAATCATAGCTTCATTTCTCTCAGACTATGCCCATAATAACAAGACAAAGTTATTCAATCTTTCATCTTCAGCAGCACTCTCCAGTAAAAATGCTGCTGGCCCACTTACTGTTTCTTCTGATAAGTCTACCTTATTCGTGGCTGATGATTTTTATGGTCCGGTTAGGTTAAACCGTTTTGATATTTCTGATAGCAATCTAACGAACCAGATTTATTCTTCGCCGATTGCTGAAGAGGTATCTTTTCATGATATTCTGTTTGTACCTGGGAAAGGTGTAACTGTTGCTCTTTCGGGGCAGGATTTCGACGGTAGTGAAGTGGATTATGCCTTTCTTTTTGACAGTGATGATCTCAATTTGAAGGCTCATCTTGATGTGAAATCACCTGCTGTCGCTTTAGCAGCAGCTTCAGATGGGAGCAGTATATTCGTATCTCCCAGCTCAGCCGATGATGCCGGATTTTTTGTTATTGAGTTTAGTACCGAGACCTATCTTCAGGCCAACTATTATATGACTGCAGGACCTCTTGCAGAGGGGGCATTAACGGTGGATCCTACTGATGAATATCTCTATGTTGCTGTGGATGACCCCTCAGATAACGGCTCCTTTGAACCATACTCTTCCAACTCGTACGATATCCAGCGTATTAAAATTGTACCCTGGGGTACGTATCCAATTAACTCTTTCTGAGCGCATTTATTTGCTGACCTTCTCTTTGTCATCCTGATTAATCACTGGTGACTGGTTCGACGTATATTCTTGGTATTTCGGCTTTCTACCACGATTCTGCCTCCTGTCTGATACGAAACGGGGAAATTATTGCAGCTGCTCAGGAAGAGCGGTTTAGTCGCATTAAGCATGATGCCAGCTTTCCCACCCAAGCCGCATTATATTGTCTGGACGAGGCTGGGATTGATGTGCAGAAGCTCACCTACGTAGCCTTTTATGACAAACCATTACTGAAGTTTGAGCGTCTTTTGGAAACCTATCTATCCTTTGCCCCAAAGGGATTGCGATCTTTCTGGAGAGCCATGCCACTCTGGCTGAAGAAGAAGCTTTGGATTCCTAACTTGATTGCCAAAGAACTTGGTTATGATGGACCTATACTTTTTCCTGAGCATCATGAATCTCATGCCGCCTCAGCTTTTTTCCCTTCGCCTTTTGCTGAGGCTGCAATCATGACAATGGATGGAGTAGGTGAATGGACTACTACGAGTATTGGTGAGGGGGTAGGGAACAGTATTAAACTACTTAAGGAAATTCACTTTCCCCATTCCTTGGGACTCCTCTATTCAGCTTTCACATACTATTGTGGTTTTCGCGTCAATTCCGGTGAATACAAATTGATGGGCTTAGCTCCTTATGGTGAACCTAAATATGTCCCCTTGATCTATGAATATTTGATTGATGTGAAAAGTGATGGATCCTTTCAGTTAAATATGGACTATTTCAACTATTGCGTTGGTTTCACCATGACCAATCAAAAGTTTAATGATCTTTTTGGTGGATCTCCTCGAAAACCGGAAAGTGTACTGACTCAGCGACATATGGATTTGGCAGCATCTATTCAGAAGGTTACTGAGGAAGTGGTCATAAAGTGTATTTATCATCTCTGGGAAGAGACGGGTAGAAAAAAATTATGTCTTGCCGGTGGAGTAGCTTTGAATTGTGTTAGTAATGGTAAAATTATTAGAGAGGGTCCATTTGAAGATATTTGGATCCAACCAGCAGCGGGTGACGCCGGGGGTGCCTTAGGTGCAGCCCTTGCGGTGTGGCACATGTATCTCCAACAGCCTCGCGTTGAATCTGATAGTTCAGCAGATATGCAAAAGGGATCATATCTGGGTCCGTCCTATTTGGATGAGGATATTTTTCATTTTCTAAATAAGTACGGAATTCCCCACCTCAAGTTAGAAACACCTGAAAGAACAGGTGCAGAACTGATAGCTGAAGGAAAGGTACTGGGTTGGTTTCAGGGTCGGATGGAATTTGGTCCCCGAGCACTGGGGAACAGAAGTATCTTAGGTGATCCACGGCGAGAGGATATGCAAAGTATTATCAATCTGAAGATTAAATACCGGGAATCCTTCAGGCCATTTGCCCCATCTGTTCTTGAGGAGCGTATGACAGATTGGTTTGACTCAGATAGACCTTCACCCTATATGTTGCTGGTAGCTGACGTGCACCGTGATCATCTTCTGGAGCTTAAGGGTGAAGATATCACCGTAGGGCTTGCTAAGCTTAAAATGAAACGGTCAGATATTCCGGCGGTTACCCATGTGAATAATACTGCCCGTATCCAGAGTGTCTCCCGGAATGATAATCCACTATATTATCAACTGATAAGAGAGTTCGAAAGAGTCACCGGCTGTCCTGTTATTGTTAATACCTCGTTTAATGTCAGAGGTGAACCCATAGTCTGCTCACCGGACGAGGCCTATATCTGTTTTATGCGTACAGAAATGGATTATCTTATTATGGGGTCATTTCTCCTTATTAAAAATGATCAGCCTGAGTTTATTGAAGGTCTGAGTTGGGAGCAGAGTTTTGCCGCCGATTAACTGGGTAAAGCGTCTTAATATTGATGTGTCTTCACCGAAGATACGCAGCTTTGGATCGATCCTTGCATTCATTCTCCTGGCAGTTGTTGGTTATAAATTCATCCGCTATGATGAATTTATCCTGATACTTCTTTTATTAGGAATGGGGATTGGTTTCACTGCTTTCACAGTTCCTCATTTGCTCAAAATTGTTTACGTTCCCTGGATGATTGTAGCTTTAACTATTGGAGCTGTTATCAGTTACTTCTTGTTGTTCCTGGTTTTCTTTCTCATTTTAACACCTGTAGGGTTGATCATGAAAATGTTGGCTAGAAGTCCCTTAAGGATGGGAGAAAAGGTAGACAGTTATTGGATCATGCAGGACCAAAACAAGCAGACTGATTTCAAAAGGATGTTCTGAATGGGCCGCATTGGATTACTGAAGGAGTTTTGGCTTTATCTCAAGATTAGAAAGCGCTGGTGGTTAATACCTATCGTGATCTTTCTGATTTTTCTTAGTCTCTTGGTTGTACTCACTGAAGGCTCGGCTCTGGCTCCATTCATTTATACCATTTTCTAATGTATCATTACTCCTTTTTTTTGTAGGCTTTTTTCAGATCGCTGTAAAATCTTCTAGCATCAGGAAAATTTGGTTGCTTCTGTAACAGAATCTCTAATTCACTCAATGCCCTGGTAGTATCGCGGGTCAGGAAATAAGCACCGCTTAAATTAAATCGTACCTGATTATCTTCTGGTTTCAGTTCCAGAGCCTTCTTCAGATGGGGGATACCCTCCTCGACCTGACCATTGTTTACGAGAATCGCACCAGCCCACTTGTGGCTGTATTGGTCTGCAACCAGTTCTGTTGTACGCAACAGATAGGGTAGAGCCTCTGAAAACTGGTTAGTCTGTACCAGTAGTCTGCCCAGTTGAGCATATGGTGATTCATTGATTGGAAATGCTTTTGCCAACGCTTTGTATTCAATGACAGCACTATCGACTTTGCCTTCATTACGGTAATATTCAGCCAGGGCAACATGGGCTTTTTCATAGTTGGATTCAGAAGTAATGACGGCTTTTGCTTGTTCTTCCAGGAATGATTTGGTTTTGATGTCCTGAGGGTAAAGTGTTCTCCCTTTTAAATTAAATGGCCAACCGGATTTCAGGACAGCTATTCTATACTCAGCCATTTTAAGATCTAAGGATGTGACACCAGCATGATTTTGAAACCACTCATCGGTCTGTATTAGTCGGGGTTTGATTTTAGAATCCACCAAACCCGACTCAATTATCACCTCAGCAAAGGTCTTTGCTATTAGGGAATATCCGTCCAGATTTGGATGTAGATGTTCCAGCATCAACTCTGATCCGATGATTCCTCCTGGTGATGCTTCCGCAAAAGCGGTTTCAATGTCAGCTAGGTAAACGTTATCATTCCTGGCTAAATTCCTGATGATATTGTTAGCATCTGTCCCGGCCCTGAATCGTAAG
Source organism: Fidelibacterota bacterium (assembly GCA_046861645.1). Lineage (GTDB taxonomy): Bacteria > Fidelibacterota > Marinisomatia > Marinisomatales > UBA2128 > UBA2128. Next base: position 30,042 of record JBHHUM010000009.1, read on the forward strand.
CCGTCCAGGTTAAGGGCTGAAGTGTAGTATTTTAATGCTGAAGGGTAATTGCCTAACCGATCATGACACACAGCAGAATAGAAATGAGTAAGTGCGTATGTGGAATCAAGTGACATTGCTTTTTCCAGAATAGAAAGAGCTTTTTGATAGTCCTTTTTAAGGATGAATTTTTTCGCCTGAATTAAGTTTTCCTTTATTGGTATTTCGTTTGATGAATGTTTGGGGATAGATACAAATGGATTTTGAGATCTGAGGTTGGCTACTAATGTTCCAATAACAACTGGAATACCCTGCTCCGAGGTAACATTAATAAGATCCTGAAGATTAGCTTGGAATACCTTCATTGTCTCTAAATACTGATTACTATGGTAAGGTATAGCTTGATCTTTAACCATTCTTTCCATCAGGGTTCCTGCTGGAGTTTCACTTTCTCCGTTGAACATTTTGATTATATTTCGAAGTGTGTTTCTAAAAAGTTGGAATAAACGCCAATGATTGAGCTTTAAGTAAAGGAGAGTTAATACGCGAGAACCTCCTGTACCAAGGTTGGAGCCAGAGCCTAACGCTCCGTAGAATTCGTTGTGTCCAGTATAGATTACAATCAGATCAGGTTCATATTTAAGAAGCTCTTTTCCAAAATCGAGAACGGTAAAAGAGGTTACAGCAGTCATTCCCAAATTAACCATTTCGATTTTGATATCTGGATAGGAGTAAGCCAGTCGATCTTTGAGCATTTCCGGGAAGGTACCAAGGTACATATAAGGATAACCTGCAGTAGTTGAACCACCCAAGGCAAAAATTCTCAATGTATTAGGTTGTTTTGTCTTGCGAAGGATACTTTGGGTGCCAAATGAACCGGCTTCTCCAGTTGAGAAATAACGTTTTCCAACCTGAAGGTTAATGGTCAGATAGCCCTCTACGTACGGATCAGGGCGAAACAACTGTAGATCATCACCATAATTTATCAAGCGAAGGGTAGACTCAATCAACCCGATAAGGAGAAAGGGGATCAGGATGAGGAAACCCCTGAAGAGCCACTGGCGAGAGGTCGGGGAAACTATGGGAGAATCTGCAGATGAATCACGCATAGGTTGGAAACAATTTAAAAAAGGAACGGACTTCTTGAAAGAAGCCCGTTCCTCTTACCCGTGTGTGGTAGGCCTATCGGAGAAGTGTCATCTTTTTTACGACACTATGTTTACTTGTTTTGAGTTCGTAAAAGTAAACACCGCTTGCGGCGGGTACCCCATGATGATCGGTACCATTCCACTTTAACCCGTAGTTACCCGGGGCCGGAAAATCCCGCTTGTAAACGGTAACCTTCTGACCCATGATGTTATATATTGTGAATGTGACTTTGTCAGCTTCTGGGAGTGAGAATCTGATTTCAGTTGACGGGTTGAAGGGGTTCGGATAGTTTTGACTCACCTTAAATTCAGAAGGTATATTTACCGGGTCATCAGCGGCACCCAAATCGGGTGGAGTTTCTACAGTTAGCGGTGGATCGGTTGTCCACGTATCCTGCGGAAAAGTGAAGGCTGACGGCCAGGAAATCGGGTCGATACTGGCAGGCTGGATATAACGGCAACGGTAGCGTCCGTAATCAAATCCGCCTCCTTCCTGCAGGTACCCGCCCACATTATCGCCGAATTCATACACGTATACCATGGAGTATGGAGTGTATCCGGTAACAGAGAAGGTAACTGAGAAAATGCCATCGCTGTCAGGGTCAGTTAAGATGAGATCAGGGTGATGGCTGTTATCAGCAATGGAGAATCCTTGGATATGCTCAGCCCATTCATCTTTAAATAACAACCAAACGGTATCTTCCGTAGCATCAAAACCAAGGTTTGCAGCAGAGGACATATCAAGGTTGAATGATAGATCTATGGATTGACCCTCAGGAATAAGACCATCTGGAGGGATATCATTGTAGTATTCCAATCCGATGACCTGTGCCTGAGTTGAGTCACCTTCGAAGATATAGGAGCGATTACCGGCTCCCATAGTAGGTGGATTCTCATAGCCCATATCTTCAAAGAAGTAGGGATTTATTGACTGAATAAGGTCAAGGGATTCGTTACTCAGTTTAATGTAGTATTTATAAGCATCTTCTGTACCAGCATACATGGTAAGTGGTACATTCAATTCATAAATAGATGTCCCCGCAATACGGGTCATGTTAATGTTAGATCCATCAGGATCAGCTGTACTACTCCAGCCATTGAAGCCACCACGAGTTTGCATAGTATCGTCACGGGTGGGACTGAAAAGATCCATAGTTTCGTAAGCTTCCATATCCACAGTCCAGTAGACAAAAGCAGTAACAGGTTCTTCTTCCTGAGGAGGAATGTTATCAAAGTAGGCAAAAGCCAGGGTTGTATCCTGATTTATGACTACCGAACGGTTATCAATGCTCTCCCAGTGGACACCCCCATCAGGATCGACATAAACGAACTTGTATTCCTGAGTTTCTCCGGCAGTAGAATCTGGTATGCTAATGAGACCGGACCAAAAGCCTGCGTTTTCTTCAGGCACAAGTGTGTCCCCGGCAGACCAACCGTTAAAACTACCACGAACATCCACGAAGTCGAAGTCGTCAAAAACAGCAGACATGTTAACTCGGAACCAGATGTCAAGATCAGCGGTTGGCTCGAAGGGAGCAATATCATCCCACCAGTGCAGGGGTAGAGTAGTGTCGGAAGTGATAGTAGCTGTTCTATTACTGATACTTTCCCAGAACTCCAATCCTGCCAAGTCCGTGTAACGGAACTTGTACTCAATATCGGCACCATCAGTAGTACCGACGATGTCGGTGGTAGCGGACCAGTAGTCACCAGCCGCAGTGGCAGAGTCGTTCTGGCTCCAGCCGTTCATGCTGCCGCTTACATAGAATCCGGCTATGGTGGAGTCAGTAATATTGTCCAGTGTAGCAGTATTGCAGATGAAAGTCACCGTAAAAGTATCTATTTCTGCTTCTATCGGTGGCTCGTCATTGAACCATTTCCAGGCCAGAGTAGTATCCTGATTAACAGTTACTGACCGGTTGTCAATACTCTCCCAGTTGGTGGTGGATTCATCATAGTAAGTGAACTTATACTCATGAGTGGTACCGGCATCAGTACTGGGGATAATAATAACACCGGACCAGAAATCGGAACCATCACCTTCCTGGATGAGATCATCACCGGCAGCCCAACCGTTGAAACCTCCCCTAACATCAACCTGTTCACCGGCGTAGCCGACTACCCCAGACATGTTTACCCGAAAATAGACTTCCAGATCATCGGTGGGTGTGTAGGGAGCATTGTTATCCCAGTAGGCGAGGTCCATTAAAGTATCGGCAGAAGGAACTAAGTAAGTTCTGTTATCTATACTCTCCCAAGTCAGATTGCCAAGGTCATCCAAATGAGTGAACTTATACTCGACTGTCTCACCGGCAGTGAGTTCAATCGTGGTAGACCAGTAGTCACCTCCATCATTGGCAAGGGGATTACCATCAGCCCACCCGTTAAAGCTTCCACGGACGTGAACGGTACTCGTCGAATCTGTGGCACCGTCAGAGTAGGTGGACATATTCAGCCGGAATGTGACATTCGTGGCAAAAGAGTATGTGGCAAAGGAAAGAATAGCTAACAATAAGTAGCGTTTCTTCATGATTAGTTCTCCTTTTTCGTAAGGCTAGCCTTAACGTAACTCACCAGTGAGTTACTAAGTTTTGCTGGCAATATAATTATAGCTTTTGGTACTGTCAACTAGAATATCAAGCGAATGGTAAACTTGTGAATATTGTTCAATCGAGCAAAAGATTCAAAAGCATAATCGGTTTTGAACTGTATATTGCCGGCCAGTCGAGTATGAAGCCCTGCGCCCAGTGTAAAAAGTTCTTCAGTCTCATTTTTTCTCGTATCGGCATCAAGATAGACTGATTTTAATCCGCCCCGCAAGGAAGCCAGACCATTAATAAGATTGAGCTCAATCCCAGTGTTGATATATTCTACATTATCGTTGGGATGCATGGCGTCCAGTGCTAGAGTAAGATCCATTCCTGATCCGAATGAGAAATCTTTTGCTAATCCAACTCTTAAAAGAAGAGGAAGGTCGAATCGATCAGTTGACAAGCGGGCAGTAACACTTTCGTTGTTTCCTTCCTGATTAGGTGCGATATCGCTGGGGACCAGAAGATCATCACCAGTCATCTGCATTTTTTGACCAAAGTTGCTGATACTGGCCCCAAAGCGAATACCTTTAAAGGGAGTTATAAACAAGGTTCCAATATCCAGAGCTACCCCAGTGGCTGAGCTCTGGGAGATAAACTCGCCTATGTACTTACCTTTAATCCCAATACTGAAACGGTCCGTGAGTTGTTGGCTGTAGGCCATTCCAACTGCATAGCTTCCTGCTTGAAACGTTTCTCCCGTGCCGTCCTCGTAACCGTAGTCAGTTACTTCCATCTCGTCCATCGTCATGGCTGTCAAATCAAGACCGAATGTTCCACTGGAACCTACTGGAACAGCAACACCAGTGTAGGTGAAACGAATATCGGCCAGCCATTCGGAATAGTTGACCAGTAGTTCTATTCGGCGCAATTGGGCAAGACCCCCCACATTCCAATGCATAGCTGAGGCGTCATCTGCAGTGGCGACAAAAGCACCACCCATTCCAACAGGTCGAGAACCAGCACCGATGGAAAGAAACTTGGAAGCCGTTGTACCGGTCTTAGTTACATCCTGCCCAGGTGCAAGATTCAGGAAAATCAGAGCGATGATTGATAATTTTATTCTGCTCATACCAGAGGCTCCTACTTGATCACTGCAAATTTGCCAACATGCTCACCAATTCCCGGGGCATCAACATGGTAAATATAGATACCATAGGAAGCAGATAGATTATCCTTAGTCAGTAAGTCCCATTCCGCCGTGCCGTTAGTTATGATATCGTCATGTTGAATAACTTTTACCAGTTCGCCTGTTACGGTAAAGATACGAATTGTACACTTCTGAGGAAGGTTGTTAAAATGGATGGATCGTGGACCTCTACCACTGGAGTAGGGATTTTTTTGCTCCCAAGCTACCGCTGCCCGATAAGGGTTTGGGACAACCTTAATATCAGCCAGTTCATCCTTGGCTTTTCCCCGATCAATATCCGCAGCCGAGGTGGTGAATTCAAAGATATCAGAGCTTAGAAACGGTTTGAAAATGATAAGAAATGCGGTGTCTCCAGCTGTTGGTTGATAAACATAACCTTGTTGTTCATCCTCTTCGCTGGGATATTTAATCTTGAATACCCAGGAAGGACCGAGTCCATCACTAGCACTGGTATCGTCTAGAAATATTACTTCGTCCTGATTGTCTCCTGGATCAGCATCTAAAATACCTTCTTCCCCATAAAAATCACCAAAAGCAAAGGGAATTTCCTGCCAGTCAGTGGCTTCATCCCCAGAAATGTCTACTCTTTTCTTAATGATAAAGTTGGTGATAGTAACTGGATACTCGGTTGAGGGTAAAGGAAATGGTCTGTATTTGACGAAATAGGTAGATTCCCCTATCCCTGGGTCCCCAATTTCTACTCGGTAATCGGCAGGAATACGTCTACCAATTTTGGGGTCACCATTTTCATCAAACCCGGAGTAGGACAGTAATGAGAAACGCCACAAACTATCGGCTGTCCATCCGGACTCATGATCATTCATCATAACAAAATCTTCATTATGGAGAGTGAGCCTATAACCATCGATTATAGGCTGTTCATCGTCTTCCCGGATCAATTTGCTTTGGAATATGAGTGTGTCGGGAAAGTCGGAATTAGTGATATCCAACAGGGTGAAGTTTTTGGTAGTTAGAGTATCCTCTTCCCCACTGCTGGAAGCTAATAATAGCGTATCTTCAAAAGTAATTTGATAGGTATGATCATCCAGAACCGCCAAGGGATCAACAATCTCATATGTAATGGTACTACTGGTAGATCCTTGAATCAGCTCCACAGTGTCGATGTCTGCATTAATGTATCCAGCAGTAGGTGGATTGGGAGTTACTACAGCAACGTTGGTCCCCTTGCGAATTTCACCCGTAAGAGTGTTAATAGTAATTCTTTTGTTTGACTCTGTGGGTGGGATTTCATTCGTTAGATCACCGCCGAAATCGTAGGCAACCACGGCATAGTAGTAGGTTTGTCCGTTTATAACATCCTCATCTACAAACGTGTGAACAAGTCCACTTTCCGCATCAAGTAATTCACTCAATCTGTAATGAACACCATTGATTGGAACCTGATGGTAACCATAGATACCATCCTTTTTATCGTAAATGGCGATGGGGTCGTAGAATATTTTGTTACCCTGGGCGTCAGTAATGCTGTAAGTATCTTCAAAGGCCGGGTCGGTTGCCCGGTAGATGCGGTAGCCCTCAAAGTCGTATCCCTCGGATCCGATACCAAACATATAGGAATCAAAAGAAGATTCGGCAACATCATCCCAGACCAGTGTTACTTTCCCGTCTCCAGGGATAGCTTGCAGGGTAGGAGTGATGGGTTGTTTCGCAAATTGATAGTCTTCATCGTAGGTTTTCTGCGCTACATCTTTATTGCGAATGGCATCCTCTTCGTCCTCACCCAGACAAACAGCCATGGAAATACGTTCTGTTTGACCCGCTGCCAGGGGGAAAAAAGCGGATGTTACGAAGAGGTCAAAATCCCCCGTGACTCCCCCCGGTGGGGGTTGCCAGAATTCACCCGGAATCATGTAGAATAGCCAGAGAGCATTATCTTGATTGGTGGGAATACCTCCGGCTTCGTCGTACTGAACTGCTGTGAGTCCCATCTGGTCCGATTCAGCTACGTCAGTCTTATCGATGTTAGGTTCACCGGGAAGATTTCCACCAGATCCTGAGGTGGGGCGGCTATCATTCTGACCCTCGTCTAAAGTAGAACCATCGCCATCAAGTCCAACATCGTCCATGTAGGGGTTCCAGTCAAAATCATTATCCACATAGTCATCTCTAGATTCGTCTACCATTTCATCGATGCCTTCATCGATGCCTTCATCCACGGCACCATCACCATCATTATCCACGCCATCAGCATAAGGGAGACCTAAATCTTCCCAACCTACATCATACAGGACGATTCCTGTTCCAGGTACTCTATAGCGATGCCACTCGTCCATTTCAGCTGTCAGGACAATAGTGCTGTCTATTACTGGTGAACCGACATCAGCGCCCAGACCGACAGGATATTCCTCACTAATGTTGTTATCAATGTTGTCAGCGAAGGCTTTTCCCAGATCTTCCTCTTCAACCATAATGAGATGGATCTGTCCATTCTGAAGTGAATCGTTATCTGGATTTGGTGGCCACCGTTTCCAGAACATGGGCCACGTTATTCCACTTACCCAGGCAATATCACTGGCTGCAGCATTGATCATTTCCTGTGTAATAGTGGGGCTGCCCTGCTCTCCATCAGCATCATCATCGATACGATTAGCGTATGTAACCCCTTCTTGACCATTAAAAGGTACGTGAGTCATACTTTCGTCAATAAGACCATTCAGGTTGTCATCTATACTATTTCCAGGGTCTTCTGCAGTGAGCATATCTTCATTAATTTTAGGACCGTTACTCTCTCCATCACCATCATTATCGATACGATCTACAGCATTTCCAGGAGTTTCCAGATAAGCTGTAGCTGCCACCCCTACCGGATCATTACCAAAGGCCGTGTTGCCCACCCCATCTCTATCCTTACTCCAGGCAATATCATACAACAAATCGAAATCAGGTTGGTCATCCTGACTGTCACCATCACCACCTACAAGATCAGCAAGCCACAGGCAGAAAGAGACTTTATCCAGATCTTTGGTGCCATCATTCTTGATCTCGTACAGAATAAACACTACGTCTTCAACCAGAACTTGAGACCACTCCATGACACGTACTCCGGCTAAAAGTCCCATACCTTGTCGGGAATAATCGGTAGTATCTGGGTAATAAGTTGCACCTCTGAGGAAATTGTTATCGTCAGAAATTTTGAAGTAAATTTCCTGATCAGCGTTAAACTGATTTTTACCAAAAAATCCATTCCATGATCCGGTCCAACCTGGGTCGCTTTCGTCTTCCATTTTATCCGGCCAGGAGTTTGGCCAGGTCTCTGGTTCGTCACTCTTGGCAATAAAGGAAGAATTGGGGTTAAGATATTCGGGTACCGGTTCGAACATCATTGAATTACCATCATTGTCTGTACGACCTAAGGGAGTGGTTACCATGGGGAGTGTATCACCTTCCTCGGTGATGACTTCTGCACCTGTAAAGAGTCCGGTGAGAGCTATATAGTGCTTACCCGTGTTTATGGGCCACTCGTAAGGAACCTCACCGGGGACCGCTCCGGTTCTTCCTGTGAGGCCAAAGTTGAAAATGGATGTCCGGACTTTATTGCCATCGATATCGGTATTACGGCGATAATTAGGGTCGCCCCTTTCCGTGGAAGGAACATGCTGGCTGAATACTAAAGTCAGGGGAAAAGTTATCAGTATTAATATTTTCTGGAATCTCATAGTTGCCTCAGAAACTAATTGTTAAACCGGCTTGTATTTGCCGTGGGGGGTGGTACCATTCCGGATGTGTAAAATATTCGGCTATAGTATTGGGGCGATCATCGCCCACGTATGCCTCCAGCTCATCACCGGTAGGTTCTGTAAGAGTTTTGTTAGCTCGTCCGGTGTCGCCCCAGACAATATTCTCGTTCCGCCGATCTAAAAGATTATATATACTGGTGAAGAATTGAATTGAAATATTTCTAAGAGAGACCGTATATGTGGACTTAAGATCTATAGTATAGGTGGCGGGTTTTCGTCGGCTGTTATTAACGAGCTGGGTGGAAATAGTAGCTCCTTGGGTTGAGCTTACAACGATCTGAGGGGTATAGGGATAGCCGGAGCCGTAGCGACCTATAAGTGTAACTCCCCAGGGACCGGATCCCACATAGATGTTGCCATTGACCGTATGTTTCTGATCCCAATCCAGGGGAATGATTGAACGGGGAGGTTCACGGTTAGCCAGGACGGCTCCAAACTCATCAGAAGGATTGGAATTAGATCCTTCAGCGATTTGGAAAGTGTAATTAAGATTTAAAGCCCAGAGTTGGCTATATCGTTTGTCCAAGTTTATAGTTACACCCCTGACGTTTGAATAGTCTTTATTGACGAAAGTGTAATACGAAGCCCCACCACCCAGATCTACGGGGATTCCTGTGGAGACCCAATCCCGGACATCCCGATAGAATCCAGTAACGTCAATGGTATAGTCTTCCAGGAAGGTTTGTCTTAAACCTAATTCGTACATTACAGTTCGCTGGGGTTTAAGATTAGCATTGGGGTATATTCCGAAACTTCCGCTGGTTTCAGCTATCTTATAACCCGGGTTATCATAGAGGCGGTTAAAGGTTGGGATCTGGAAGAAATGACCGAAAGAGAAGTGAATCACTCCTTGATCAGTAATAGGATAAGCAATACCAAAGCGAGGACTTATCTGTTGTTTAGGAGAAGTTTTTGTCCACCATCCTGATGCATCTATCAGGGAAGCGCCCGAATCCGAAAGGAGATGAGCGTAGTGGTCAGCATACTCACTCCAATCGATATTTTCCAGTAGCCTATTATCTCCGTAGAGACTATCAGATAGCGTTAAGAGGGAATCAACCGCGGGGTTTCGAGGGTTACCGATATAAGGTTCTACAGGGTTGGTGGGAATTTCGCCGTTGGCATCAAATAAATCCCACCTGATTCCTACATTTAATATAACACTCTTATACTCAATTTTATCTTGGATGTAGATTGAGTACTCCATGGGTTGGACATTATATTGACTGCGGTTGAAAGTGTCTGGATTTGGTATTTCGATAGTGAATACTTCATCATTTTCAGACGAATCTCTTAAGGCATAGGTATCTAACGTTAGTTTGTGTCTCCGGATTTCTCCACCAAATTTGACCTGATGCACAGTATTAAGTTGAGAAGTAAAATCAAGTTTTGCTAAACGAGTAACACTTTTCCGTTCAAAGCGACCCAGATCAACACCCCAGAGACCAAATGAGTAGATAGGTATAATAGCTTGTAAGTGGCTGTAGTAGTAAGGGTCAACATAAGATTCATCTGTGGGAGATTTAAACCTGTAACGTTTGTATTCATGTTCAAATTGTGAAAAACTCAGAGAATAGAAGTTCTTTGACGATAGGGTATGGGTTAGGTTTAATTTATAATCCCGACCTTGGCTAAAGTTAAAAGGTCGTCCATCAGGAGCAAGTTGCAAGTTGTGATCATAATCACGGTAACTTTCATCACTGGTCAACATTCCTAATCTTAGTTTTATTTTGCTGGAAAGATGAAATGTCAACTTGGAGTTAGTTGTTGTTTTCTCATGCCAGCTCATGGGTACAATCTTAGAGTTTTCGAGGGTGTCACCATACATTGAATAGGTCCGTAGACCATTTAGATGACCATTGATTTTGTATTGTCTCCCGGTGAAGTAGAAGGTGAGAAATTTACTCAACAGGGGTACCGGTCCGCCCAAACTGAATTGGAGATTTTTCTCATTGTTCATATCGAGCTGATCAAGTCCTCTGAAGAGTGGATCGGAAGTTTGATACCCCCCTCCGTAACCATTGAGTGATCCTGAAAACTTCTGACCACCATCCTTGGTCACCATATTAATGATTCCCGACATCGCCTGACCATACTCAGCGTTGAAAGTTCCACTGATAACCTGTAGTTCCTGAATAGCATTGTTTTCTACTGCTACGGAAAGACCACCATCATAAACGTCTGTAACTGGAATACCATCTACCCAGTAGGCAACTTCACTACTACGTCCTCCTCGAATGTGTATACCGCCACCGGCATCTTTGGTGATACCGCTCTGTATTGAGATAACATCCCAGATCTCAGTCACCGGCATAGCTTCCAGTTGTTCAGAGGATACTCTCGCTTCGGAGGAGGTCAAATCCATCTGGACTGCCGACCTTTCGGCTACGACAGTTATCTCCTCACCACCAAGGGCTTCTGACGTCAGGCTAATGTCCAACTTGGTGGTTAAGTCGATATTAATCGTAACATTTTGAATCGTGACGGCAGCATAACCAATCATGCTGGCTCTTACATCATAGCTACCAGGAGGGATGCCCAAGACTAAGTATAATCCTTTGTCATCTGTAGCTGCACCCATACTGGTACGTTCCAGGATGATGTTACATCCCACCAGGGGGTTTCCAGTCTGTTGGTCAACTACTTTGCCAACCAATTTGCCAGTTGTTCCTGCCATGGTGTAAGTTGATAGAATAAGTACCATGATAACTGATGTTTTCCACTTCATGATGTTACCTCGTTCAAATTGAGCTCCTTGACTAAGGTACTGTCTATGGAAATATCTGAGTTGTTTTTAAGGTTGTCCCTGAAGGTTACAAAAGCCTCGCGGTTTATCTGGGCTTTTAATGCTTTTTCTATTCTTGGGAGGGCTTCCTGGTAAGTAAGTAAGCGGGGAGGTTCGACATCCAACACCTTTAAAAGAATGTACAACCCGGCTAGATCAATAGGTCCGATCAAGTCGCCAGGTCTAACCTCTTTAAGAGAAGTGTGCAGACTGCCATATTGTTCAGCAGTGCCCCAGCCTACGTAGCCGCTGTGGACGGCAGTTGCCTTCCTGAGAGAATGCTCTTTAGCCAGATCACCGAAATCTGCACCAGCCGCAATCATCCCAAAAAGTTCATTTGCTTTAGTCTCATCTTCCACGATGATTTCAGCAGTTTCATAGCGGGCTTCGGTGATAAACTCATCACTGTTTTCAGCAAAGTAGGAAGCGGCTAATTCATCCGACAGGTGGGCATTTTCATGAATCTGATCCATTATTGCAGAGATAATATAACTTCTTTTCACCTGCTCATACGCTTGTAACAGAAGATCATCTTTATTCAACCCCATTCCCCGGGCTTCAGCAAGAGATTGTTCTTGAATGATTAATCCAATTACAGCATCTTTAAGCTTTTGCGGAGTAATTATCATATTTTTCTGGCGATTTGATAACGTTTTAAGTTTTGCAATGGTTTGTTCGGTTGTCCAAGTCTGTAGTGGTGAGCCAAAACTAACGCATTTTTCTTCTACAGCAAGAGGAGAGTATTCAAGTTCAGTTGTAATCAGCTTAGGCCACTGCTTCCATAAGGAGTTCAGCGTGCCTTGTTTGAAATAAATATTCAAGCTAGCAGCTACGGAATCCGTGTAAGCTTGTAAAGCTGGGAGTCTTTGGTAATTACGGGCATACTGTGTGAATTTCCAACGGTTTCTCTGAAATTCATCTTCTAGAACGAAAGGATCAATTTCCCGTTCTATGACTTGGATAATGCTGAAGCCAGAATGGGTTTTTACCGGCTGAGAGATCTCTCCGTCGGACAGTTGAAATGCAGCTACCTCAAAAGAGGGGTCCATGTCACCCAATTGGAAGAATCCCAAATCACCACCATTTCCGGCTAAAATGGGATCCTTGAATATTTCTCTGGCTAACTCTTTCCATGATTCACCTTTTTGTAGACGATCAAATAAATCTTGAGCTTTATTGGCATTTTCTGTATAGAGGTGTCGGACATGGATTTTAGATTTAGACCAACGATAAATTTTTCGCAGGAATTCCTCTGAAGCTTCGGTACGAGGTAATATTTTTCTCTCGTAAAGAGCGTTGAGTAACAACTGTTCTTTAAGGGCGTGTAAATTGTCCTGATGAAAAGGATCTTGTAAAAAGCCGCTGCTATCAGCCCATTTTAACAGGAGGTGTTCATCGATCAGAGATTGCAGGAAAATATGACGTAGCCGAAGATTGTCTTGTAATTCAGTCTGACGAAGAAACTGCTGATACCGTACAGTATATAGCGGGACAGAGAAGTGGTATCCGTTGATAGTGGCTACAGAAAGATCCTTTTCCTGGCCACTGTTAGAACAGGCTGCCAACAGAAAGTAAAACGAAAGGATTGTCAGTTTAGTGCATGACAAATATTTTAGCCGATTTAGCATCAATTACCTCTAAATTATCAATCTCCCCCCAGATTTGCTGCCATTTATCCCTACTTTCAGGGAAATCTGTGGTGGTAAGATTTTGTTTAATTGAAGATCCATTTAGTATCACTAGAATAGTTTCACTACTATCCTTTCTTTGAAAGGCGAACAGGTTTCTTTTGTTATCCGTCAGTATCGTCTGATAGCTACCCTTTCGCAGGGCAGGATGTTTCAGACGAAGTTTTATAAGGGAACGGTAATAATCAAATAATTCTCTATCGGCCTCTACAGGATCATTCTGCCGGGGAAGCCCCAAGGGATGAGCAGTTTCTGTTTCGTATTTGAATTCACTCCACACCATCGGTTTGCGGCAGTCAGGATCATCTGCGCCCCACATGCCTACTTCGTCACCATAATAGATGTATGGGGCTCCCAGGTAGGTGAACTGAAAAACGAGGATGACTTTCTGCTTTTGCCGTTCAGAAGCGTTGGGTCGCCGAACCTCAAATTCGGGATTGTATTGCAGATTACCGCCGTGGTCTATCCACCGGTCGGGATTTACCACCGCCGAAGCCAGGCGTTCGCAGTCGTGGCTACCCATGATGTTCTGCAGTCCGTAAGATACATCCAATCCGTAGTCCTCACGTATGCCGGTAAGTAACCTGTCGAGGTCCGTGGCTGTTATCTGCCACTCCTCATCGTTGAAGAACTTGTACATGGCGTCGCCGAAGCGGTAGTTCATGACAGCAGTGAAGCCGTCATCTCCTACCCATGGTGAAGCGTCGTACTGGACATTGTTGAAATAGTCTTTCCACCAGATCTCCGCTGTGGTGTAGGCATTAGGATTAATCTCCTGCACCCAGGAACTGAACTCTCTCCAGAAGTCTTGCCCGACCATTTCCGCTACATCAAGCCGCCAGCCGTCAATTCCGTCTGAAGGGTCGCCATCCCCGTTTGGATCCATCCATCGTTTGACGATCTTATGTAAGTGCTCCCTGATGGGTGGTATAAGGTTATTATCCTCTTCCTTGAGCTCAGGCAGATCAGGGACATTGAACCACCCTTTGTAGTTGAATTCATCCTCTGGAGTAGCTGGATCATCGAAGGATTTTATATAAAACCAGTCAGCGTAGGGACTTTTTTTGCCGTGTTCTCTGGCGTGCTGAAATGCCCAGAACGGAATACCTACATGATTGAAAACCCCGTCAATAATGATGTGCATTCCTCGGTTGTGAACTTCTTCCACAAGTTGGAGAAAAAGCCGATCAGCGGCAGTCCACTGCCAAGTGGAGGGATCGGCTGGATTTTCCGCTTTCCAGATCTGCTCATCGCCTTTAGGGTCAGGACCAAAGTTGTTATCTATATGATGATACATTGAAGTACCATACTTATGTGAGGAGGGAGATTCAAACACTGGGTTTAAGTATAGGGCATTCACACCTAACTCTTCAAGGTAATCCAGTTTGTCTATAATTCCCTGAATATCACCACCATATCTGCGGAGTTGGGCATTATAATAGAAACCCTGGCCATTTGTTTCTTCCCAAGGTTGAAGCTGGTACCAATCACTAGTCCAGGGTGTAATTGACCATTGTTCCTGTTTATCATAAGGCCAGGTACCGTCGAGGGATTCTCGGGTGGGGTCGTTTGTCGGATCACCGTTATAAAAACGTTCGGGGAAGATTTGATACCAGATGGCATCTTTAGCCCAATCAGGAAGTTGAGCCAAGGTAATATTGATTGCAGCAAAAAGAATCAAAGGTATTAATATTAGTGACGGTTTTTTCAGTTTCACCTTGTAATTAGTTCGCTTAAATTTAGTAACTCATAAATGAGTTACTTTCACTTCAAGAATATAAGCGATTTTGAAAGTAACCGCCAAATAAATGATTAATTACTCATTAAACAGGATTTAATAGCAGAGAAATAATGCCTACTGAAAGAGCAATAATTGACATTTTAGGTGATCTCGGCCTATCCGTAAATGCAGCAAAAGCCTATTTAGCTTTACTGAAGAAAAACCCAGCCACAGGTTACGAGATCAGTGCTGATTCTGGTATTCCCCGGTCAGCAATTTATTCTGTACTTAATAAATTGAAGGTTACCAATATGGTCAATGAGATAGGTACCGGGCCTCGCAAATTTGTACCGTTAGCTCCATCATCCTTATTAGAACATCTTGCCCGGGTAAATGAAGAACGGATTGATTCCCTGAAGAGCGCTTTTGATTCTCTTGATATTGACGAGGAGGCTTTTGATTTTTGGCATTTACATGGTTATAAGAATCTTATTCTAAAAATGAGAGAAGGTATTAGAGGAGCTGAAGAGAAGGTTTTTACTTCGTTATGGAATAGAGAATACAGCGAGGTAGTGGGTGAGTTAAAAAATGCAGCAGACCGAGGTATCGAAGTAGTCGTATTTTCATTTTCAAAACTGGAGCAACCCATTGGTAAGGTTATCTCTTATAGCTTAGAAGAAAAAGAATTAAGAAGATTCTGGAATCCCAAGGTTATCATGGTTGTAGATCTCAAAACCGCTATCATGGGTAGTGCTTCTACCAAACAGAATAACCGGGCTATCTGGACAAATAATGAAGCTATTACCGAAATTGCCATGAACCATATGATTTTGGATATTACCCTTGCGGGTCAGAGACTGGGGATTGAAGTCAATCCTATAGTTCAAAAGATGATGAAATGGTCTGATTTCCATTTGGAGGAGATGATCAAAAAGCATCATAACTCTTCCTCATAGGTTAAGGATTATTTCCTCAAAATGGGATCAATACAGTTTATTTTTGGTGTCCATAACCACCAACCCGTTGGTAATTTTGATTATGTGTTCGAAAATGCCTTAGAAAAGTGTTATCTCCCTTTTATTGAAATTTTAGAGCTTCATCCGGATGTGGCTATGGTCATGCATTTCAGTGGATGTCTGCTGGAATGGCTGGAAGAGCATCACCCTGATTTTGTACAGCGTATTGCTGCCCTGGTAGATCGAGGTAACATTGAGATGTTATCAGCTGGGTTTTACGAACCTGTGCTGGCTGTTATTCCTGATCACGACAAATTGGGGCAGATACTCAAGATGAATAGATATATTGCTGAGCGATTCGGATATGTACCCCTGGGGCTATGGTTGACAGAACGAGTATGGGAGCCCCATTTAGCCAATCATATTAAAGCTACTGGGCTAAGTTACACAGCAGTGGATGATTTTCATTTTCTGGCAGCAGGTAAAGAGCAGGAGGAGCTTACAGGTTATTTCAATACTGAGGAGCAAGGAAGGACTTTGGGTGTCTTTCCTATCAATCAGAAACTGCGCTACGCCATCCCCTTCAAAGAACCGGAGGAGACTATTGAATATTTAAGAAAACAAACCACGGAGGATGGTAGAAATGTTGTAGTAATGGTAGATGATGGTGAGAAATACGGTGTCTGGCCGGGTACCCATGAAAACTGCTATGGTGAGAATAACTGGCTGGAGCGGTTTTTTTCTGCTCTCGAAGCCAATAAGGAGTGGTTGAAAACGACTACTTTCAGTGACTATTATTCGGGACATTCTCCTCGTGATCGTGTTTATCTTCCCACTACCAGTTATTTTGAAATGAATCAATGGACTTTGCCAGCATCTCTGGGGCAGTCATTTTCTGATTTGGTTGACTCTTTTGAGGAAAAAGGAAAGCTTGAGGAAGTCAGACCTTTTCTGCGAGGAGGAACTTGGCGGAACTTCCTGTCACTTTATGAAGAATCTCGGTGGATGCACACCCGTATGACTAACGTATCGGAACGATTTGTAACTGCGAAAGCTATTAACGGATCCCAATTTTCTAAGGATGTACAGGATGAACTATGGCGAAGTCAGTGTAATTGTGCCTATTGGCATGGCATCTTTGGAGGTCTTTACCTGCCTCATCTCAGACATGCTGTTTACCAACATCTACTTATGGCTGAGCGGTGGATTGATCAGGCTAATGAGCTCAACGGTACCGTGGGTGATCTTGATGGTGATGGGGCGGAAGAGTTTGTACTTCGTTCTGATGATATTAGAGTTATTGCCAGTGAAGCAGGTGGTACTATCAAGGAATTGGATTTTCTGCCGAAAAATTTCAATCTCACCGATGTTATGAGTCGTTATCCCGAAAGCTATCATACCCAGGTGAAAGATGCCCCGGTTCGATCTGTTGAAAATGGATCTATCCATAACATATATATGGCCAAGGAACCTGGGTTAACAAAACTATTGAACTATGATCCTTTCCCCCGCCATAGCTTGACTGACCATATTCTTCCCTCAGATTCCCCTTTGGCTTCACTGTACTCTTCTAAAGTTGTAAACAGCTGTGTGGCACCGGTTAGATTCGAGGGAAGGTTGGGAGAAATCCTGGAACTAGAAGGTGTGGTAGAGTCCAAAGACTACAAGATTGAAATAATAAAGACTCTACAGATTGATTGCGGTTCCCTCGACATAGGAATTCGGTTAAGGAATATGAAGAGCAAACCCCTAAGCAAACTTTATACCTGTGAATTCAACTTTGGATTACTTGCCGGTCAAGCTGAAGACCGCTATTATGAATTGAATGGAATAAAACCACAAAAGGCTTATCTTAATACAATAGTTAATAAGTCAGATATAATGAGTCTTGCCCTTACTGATGAATATAATCATTTCAGACTCAAACTTACTTTTCCAGAGAAAGCATCAATCTGGTGTTTCCCGATCGAAACCGTTACCATGTCTGAATCTGGTTTTGAAAGAATTTATCAGGGTTCAGCAGTGGTACCTAACTGGCAGATTGATTTAGATTCTGACGAGGTCTTCGAGATCCAGATGACACTGGATATCGAGGAACTCTAATCTTCGTGACGCCTTCGTCATACAAAATTGCCTATTTCAGCGCTGAGATTGGTTTAACGGCCAGCCTGCCCACTTACAGTGGAGGATTGGGTGTACTTGCTGGTGATCATATTAAAGCTGCAGCGGATGCTGAACTACCTTTGTGTGCAGTTTCACTATTGTACAAAGAAGGATATTGTCGTCAAAGAGTCGATGAAGAGGGGGTACAGACTGAAACGTATCCCCGTTTTGATCCTAAACCGTTACTAAAGAAGATTCCCATCGTTCTGGATTTGCCGCTGCGAGGAAGGAGGGTAAAAATTCATGCTTGGAAGTATATCCACAAAGGAATTACAGGGCATGAAATTCCTGTTTTCCTCCTTGATACCGATGTTAAAGAAAATATCCATAAGGATCGGATCATTACCCTACGGCTTTATTCTGGAGACAAAAATCACAGGATTCTTCAGGAGGCAATTCTCGGTTTTGGGGGTGTACGTTTACTGGAAGAAATAGGTATTAGTCACATCGAGACGTACCACATGAATGAAGGACATAGCTCATTTCTTGTATTGGAACTACTCCGTAAATTTTCCGGGGACGAGTCTGCTGTAAGGAAACGATGCCTGTTCACTACTCACACTCCGGTAGAAGCGGGCCATGATCATTTCTCCTTGGAACGGTGCAAAGTACTCTTAGATGGATTAATCCCCAATGATCTTCCCCTGCCTGCAATGGTAAAAAATGATCGTCTCCACATGACAGAGCTGGGTCTCTATTTCAGTCGGGCAGCAAATGGTGTTTCCCAACTCCATCGAGAAGTCACAAGCAGGATGTTTCCTCAATTCAAAATAGGTCATGTGACCAACGGAGTATATCATCCCGGTTGGGTGGGAAAATCTTTAAGGGAACTGTTAGATAAACGATTACCAGGTTGGCGTGAAGACCCTTCCCAGCTTTTGCGGATTGATGAAATTTCCGATGAAGACCTCGAGTGGGCTCACTGGTCCCATAAGCATTTTCTTTTAGGATATACCAATGCCTTGACTCAGAAAGCACTGTCGCTGGATACCCTCACCTTAGGTTTTGCCCGACGAGCGGCAGAATATAAGCGGGCTAAACTCATTTTCCGCGACCTGGATAGATTGATTAATATTGGACGGGGAAAGATTCAAATGATCTTTGCTGGCAAGGCGCACCCAAAAGACGATCACGGGAAGGAGATAATATGGGAAATCGTACAAAATGCCCGCAAACTTGCTGGTAAGGTTAAAGTGACATTTCTGGAAAACTACAATATTTGGTCAGGTCGGATAATAACTTCAGGAGTTGATGTATGGCTAAACACTCCTCTCCGACCTCACGAGGCTTCAGGTACCAGTGGAATGAAGGCGACTTTGAATGGGATTCCCAATCTCTCTATTCTGGATGGTTGGTGGGCCGAGGCGTGTAAGGATGGAGTGAACGGCTGGGCAATTGGAGGGGCTGAGGTGACGAGTGATGAGCAGGATGCGGCAGAGTTATACTCTATTCTGGAGCAAAAGGTCATTCCCTTGTATTATGAAGGCCGGAAAAAGTGGGTTAAAATGATGCGCGAAGCGATTAAAACGGGAGTCCAATTTACGGCCCACCGTATGATTGGTGAATACGCTGACTTGTACTCAACGTGATGTGAAACGAGAGGAGGCCATCGATGTCAACCATTGATTTTGTGATTGTTGCTGTTTATCTGATCACCATCGTAGGGGTAGGACTGGTACTGCAGAGAAAGGCATCTCAGGGCATAGACTCCTACTTTCTGGGAAACCGTAATCTTCCCTGGTGGGCGTTGGGTGCATCTGGAATGGCTTCCAATACAGACATTGCCGGTACCATGATCAATACCGCATTCATTTATGCTCTTGGTACCAAGGGATTCTTCATCGAGATTCGGGGAGGGGTCACCCTTATCATGGCCTTTTTGATGATCTTTATGGGGAAGTGGAATCGACGGGCCAAAGTAATGACACTGGCGGAATGGATGCATCTCCGCTTCGGCAAGGGAAAGGAAGGTGACTTGGCGCGCATTATCATGTCCATCGCCATGATAATTATGACCATTGCCATGGTGACCTACTTTGTTATCGGGGCAGGGAAATTTGTTGGCGAGTTTTTAGGAATTCACCCGCGGCTCGCTTCTATCCTGATGATTGTCCTTGCCATGATCTATACAGTAGCCAGTGGTCTCTATGGAGTAGTTTGGACTGATGTGTTTCAGGGCACGCTAATTTTCGGCACAATTATCTACATTTGTATTATGGCTATGCGACTGGTAAATCTGCCTACAGAATTTCTTGTATCTGTTCCTTTGAAGGAGGGCGGATTCCAAACTATACAAACTACCCTGGCGGAATGGACTCGTATTCTGCCGCCTATTGAGATGAATATGCCCGCCGAATCCACCTATTCCATCTACAACCTCTTTGGAATAGCCATTATGTTCTACCTGTTCAAAGTGACTTTGGAAGGGAGCGGCGGTACTGGCGGCTATATGATTCAGCGGTACTTTGCCGCCAAGAGTGACCGGGAAGCCGGGCTGCTATCCCTCTTCTGGACGTTCCTGCTCTCTTTCCGCTGGCCGCTCATTGCTTCCTTCGCCATGCTCGGGATCTACTATGGCATCCACAATCAAGTTATTGCCGACCCGGAATTGGTATTACCTACGGTAATAGGTGCCTATATTCCTTCTGGCATCAAGGGTTTACTGGTGGCAGGTCTCATGGCGGCAGCCATGTCCACTTTTGATTCTACAGTGAATGCCGGTGCGGCTTACTGGGTAAAAGACCTCTATCAGACATATATTAATCCCAAGGCGTCTGAGAAGCAGCTTATGGCTCACAGCCGGGTGGCATCCATTGTTATCGTACTGCTGGCATTATTAGTGAGTTACACTGTTCGGAATATCAACGACATATGGGGATGGATAACCATGGGGATCGGATCGGGACTGCTCATTCCGCAGCTGCTCCGCTGGTACTGGTGGCGGTTCAACGGCTATGGTTTTGCCATAGGAGTGGGAGCTGGTATGACGGCAGCTATCCTTACAAGAGCATTCGGTCCTGCCGATCTTCCGGAGTACGTTTCTTTCGTGATTGGCAGCGGTAGCTCCCTGTTGGGTTGTATCCTGGGGACTTATTTTACTGCCCCAACAGAACATACTATCTTGGATAATTTCTACCGGATAACGCGACCGTTTGGGTTCTGGGGACATGTACGGAGAAGTCTACCAAAGGATATACTCCAAAGTATCCATCGTGAGAACAGGCGGGATATCTTTTCCACTTTTCTTGCGGTTCCCTGGCAGGTTATTCTCTTTCTGACCGGGATGATGATCGTGATGGGTAGGTGGCAAAATATGGGGTGGCTAACGGTTGCCCTTGTGGTTCTTTCCATTGGTCTGTACTTTAGTTGGTTCAGACATCTATCTAAAGAAGTCAAGGTCGATTGATACCAACTTACTCTGTGGAGTTGATACTGCTAATAAAATGACTGGAATATCTGTTCTTATCATTCTGATAACCTCCCTCAGTTGGAGTCAGGTTGTTTACTGGGAACCTGATCAACCGTGGCAAGGTGGTGAGATCTCTATCTATTACGATGTGATTGCAGGGACACTTCCAGAGGGTACTACACAGGTCATTATTCACCTCGGCACAAATGGTTGGCAGAACGTGAATGACTACAACATGGACTACACCGGAGATGCTGGTTGGTGGCGTTTTGATTGGACTATTCCTTTTGATGTGACGGTCTTGGATTTTGCTTTCACTGATGGACAGGGTAACTGGGATAACAATGGCGGTTATGGTGTGGACTGGCATATTGCGGTTATCGAAGCCGGTCTTTGGACTCCCTTGGTACCGAATCCTAATGATACCGTTACCGTCCTGGTCAATAATCCTGTGGGGGGGAATCTCTGGTGGGGAGTAAACAGTTGGGAAGAGCCCCTGCAAAGTTATTGGCCCCCGGGCACTGTGCTGGGAGATCCTGGAGCCTCAGTAGAATCGCCTTTGAATGGACCGGATGAGAATGGCGATAACTGGATCAGAGTGGGACCCTTCACTTCTGGCCAACAACCTGTAGAAGTACTTGATTTCGTCTTCCACTGGAATGACGGTACTTGGGACAATAATAATTTTAATGATTATCACATCCTTTATGATTTCACCCCTCAGGATGGAGATGCCACTGTTGAGATTCTTTCCCAT
>JBHHUM010000131.1:0-4566 GCA_046861645.1 Fidelibacterota bacterium
TAACTCATTGGCAACCCACTCATCTGTAACGAGTGAGTTGAACCACTTACCTTTTAGTGCACCCCGGATTGCCTGAAGCTTCTCTGTCCCACCGGCGACCGCTATAGAGTGAGGTTTCTTCTTGAGGTCCTCCAGTTCAATTCCGATGGTTCTGGCGTCCAGTTCAGATGAACAGATTTGGCCGTCATGAGTAATAATCCGGGAGCAGATATCTCCCACTGCACCTTGGTTCAAAAGGAAATCAACTTCATCCGGTTCGAAATAGTCAGCCTTTACCAGAACTGAATCATATCCAAATGATCCTACAGTGAACATCCCGATTTCCGCTTTGCGAGCTAATTCCAGTGTGCGGTTGATGTTCCTGTCTGAAATAATAGCTTCCTTCAATTCCGGACTGTCTACAACAGCAGGAAGAGGAAGCAGAAACGGTATTGCTCCATAATTCTCTCCTAACTTTTTGGATATTTCGCTGGCATGAGTGTCATACTCTGCTCGGGAGATACCTCCATTCAACTGTACAACGGTCATATCATTTACCGCTCTCTTCCTTACTTTGCTGGCAACTTCCTGCATAGTAGTACCCCATGAAATACCCAGCGTAGTCCCTTCCACTACCAGCTGATCCAACAGATTAACTGCTGACTGTCCAAGTCTTCGTTTAATGATAAAGTCTTCTTCATTATCATTAGGAACAACCACAACCTTGTGCAACTGAAACTTTTCTTTGAGTTGATCTTCAATCTGGGTTCCTCGATCAAGGGGATCAAATATCTCGATCTGAACAATCCCTTCATCTCGTGCCGTCTTTAAAAGGCGGGAAACCGTTGGCCGTGAGACCCCCAATTTTCTTGCAATTCTCTCTTGACTAAGTCCATGTTCATAGTAAAGCCGAGAAGCTTCTACTAACAACGAAGTACGCTCGGATGCAAGTGGTGTCATGTTGTGCACAATTGTTCATCTATGATTAGCATATGTTCAATATTACATAATAGAATCCATTCTTGTCAAGGAAAAAATGTTTTTATTGTCGGATCTGCCCTAAAAACGGGATTGAAAATGACACAGAAGGCTATGCAAAACCTTAAATATTAAAAAGTGCTATAGTTTAGACTTGATAGCTGTAATCAACTCCTTTGCTTCATTTATAGATCTAGCTTCAGCGTAGATACGTAAGATCGGCTCCGTATTCGACTTTCTGATGTGTACCCAGCGATCCGGCCAAACTATTTTCAGACCGTCAGTTGTATCCTGTTCGGCATCACCAAATTCCCTGCCAATTCTTTCCAGCAGTTCGTCAGAGTTAAGTTTAGCGATACTGACTTTTTCCTTCAGTATAGTAAACTGAGGAAGCGATGCAAAGAGTTCCCTCAACTGTTGATCAGACCTTGAGAGGTAATTCAAAATCAGGGCTGTTCCGACCAGCGAATCCCTCCCCAGATGAACGTCCTTCAAAATGACGCCGCCGTTCCCTTCACCACCCAGTCGTGCTCCCAATCTCTTCATCGCTTCTACTACATTAATCTCTCCTACGACAGTCCGCACCACGGTACCACCATATTTACTCACGACCTTATCCACAGCTAAAGTGGTCGAAAGATTCGTTACAACTATAGGCGGTTTTTCTCCCTTTGCAAGATAATCATTCACCGCCAGTACCAAAGTGTATTCTTCCCCCAACGGTTGACCCGTATCATCGACCACTGCTAGACGGTCGCCGTCCGGATCAGTTGCCAGTCCGAGGTGACAATTATGCTCCCGGACGGCTTTACCGAGATCATCCAGATTTTCCGGCAGTGGTTCTGCTCCTCGAGGAAATTTCCCCTGGAGATTACAGTGTACAGGAATAACCTCACATCCCAACTTTTCCAGTAGAAATGGTAGAATGAGGCTGGCAGCTCCGTTGACTGTATCTATTGCTACTTTATACTGCTGGTTACGTATAGCATCTACATCTATAAAATCTACAGCTAAGACTCGATCCACGTGACGGCGCATAACCTGCTCGAATCCATTGTATCTCCCTGGAGATACTAAGGAACTGCTCTTCTCTTTATTTACTAACGACAGAAGTTCAGAAAACTGTTGAATATTGAGGAAACAACCATCTTTGGCCACAAATTTTAAGCCATTCCATTCCTCGGGATTATGACTGGCAGTGACCATAATACCTCCCGCAGCATTGGTATCCTCCACTGCAAACTGGAGGGTAGGCGTCGTACAGATTCCGCAATCAAGGATATGTCGTCCCTCAGACAATAATCTTTCCGTAATAGCTGAGGATAGTTCCAGACTGGAGGGACGGGTATCCCGTCCTAGAACAACGGAACCTTCCGATTGGAGATAGTGAAAAGCTAAAGCATAAGAAATCGCCTTATCTCCATCCAGATCTGAAGGTACTATGCCTCGCACTCCTGAAATACTTTCTATAAGCATGTCAAGGCTCCAAAGTAATCTGTAAAATTAGACAGGTACAAGCCAAGTCAATCTAATAAAAAAATCCAGATCGAAGTCTGGATTTCTTATACGATTGGTTTCAGAGAAAGTTAGCGACGACGTCCCTTACTAACTCGTCTAGCTGCGCTGGGTTTGAGATAAAAAGATTTATTTCTCACCTCACGGAGGATTCCCGCCTTCTCGTATTTCTTTTTAAAGCGGCGCAGCGCCCGTTCGAGTGACTCTCCCTTTTGAACTTCAACCGAAATCAAACATTACACCCCCTTCCTTACCCAAGATAAGTCCGTAGGCTTTTACTGCGGGATTTATGACGAAGGCGACGAATAGCTTTTTCCTTTATTTGTCGGACACGTTCACGCGTTAAACTGAACTCTTCACCAATCTCGTTCAGGGTCAAGGCATAATCCCGGTCAATCCCAAAGTACATTTTTATTACATCTCGCTCACGTTCCTTCAGGGAATCAAGACAACTCTTAATCTCCTCTTTCAAGGATTCTGACATTAGATGTGTGTCGGGAGGACGCTGGTTGCCATCCTCAATGACATCCATCAGTGAGTTCTTATCTCCATCACGGAAGGGAGCATTAAGGGAATGATGTCTGCGAGAAATCCGAATAGCATCGGTGACTTCCTCGGAATGCATTTCCAGTTGCTTGGCGATCTCGTCTTCATTCGGAGGCCGTTCATACTCAGACTCCAGATCTTCAGCCGCTTTAGTTATTTTACTGATGGTCCCTACGCGATTCAAAGGCAGGCGAACTATCCGCGAATGTTCAGCCAGCGCCTGTAGGATGGATTGACGAATCCACCAAACTGCATAGGAAATGAATTTGAAACCACGGGTTTCGTCAAAGCGCTCAGCCGCTTTGATCAACCCGAGGTTACCCTCGTTAATTAGATCTGTCAGAGGTAAACCTTGGCCCTGGTAATCCTTTGCCACGGAAACAACAAAACGCAGGTTCGCTTCGGTTAACTCATTTAAGGCATCCTGCTCACCCTTCTTCACCCGCTGTGCAAGCTCTACCTCCCGAGCTGGTGGGAGCGGTTCGTATTTACCAATCTCTTCCAGATAACGACTCAAACTTCTATTAGCGTCACTAGGCATTTAGTTTCCCCCTTTTCCTCGTGTAATCATAACAAAAAAGTATAGAATATTACGCCTTTCTACCTTACCAATCAAGGGGTAGAGTAAAATATTTTTTTACAGTAATATTTCGTTTAAGCTTAAAATCAAGAAAGATTACATCGGAGTCACTTCACCGGCTAACGTTATGAAATCCTCTGTAGACAATGTCTCCGGTCGGCGGGCAAGATCAATCAAGGTTACTTCGGTCAGATCAAAATCTGCCAGGGAGTTGTGCAACATCTTTCTTCGCTGGCCAAATGCTGTCCTTACTACAGCATCAAAACGTTGATACCGCTCTTTGCTCATTTCCCAGCGATAGTGTGGAAGCATACGAATCAAGCACGAATGTACTTTAGGTTTCGGTACAAAGACATCAGGTGGAATAGTGATAAGTTTTACTATGTCTACTTGAGACTGGGTCATAACAGTGAGTCGTCCATAGTCTTTTCCTCCAGGTTTTGCTGTTAACCGGTCTGCTACCTCTTTCTGTACCATTAGATGAGCATCACTCCAGTAAGAACGATATTCAAGTAGTCTGAAGATGATAGGAGAGGTAATGTTATAAGGAATATTACCAGCTACGCGCACCTTATCCCTAATGAACCCAAAATCGTTCCAATCTGTTTTCAGGAAATCGGCATTTATAAACGTACAGTTAACCATATTGTTACGACTGCTTAGTTTTTGGTAGAGTCGTTTATCAATTTCTATCGCTGTAAGTCGAGTGACTTTATTCGCCAGTTTTTCTGTTAAAATTCCTTCCCCGGGACCAATTTCTAGAAATTCATCGTTTTGTTCAGGACTGATAATACCCACAAGTTTGTTGACGAGATTTATATCTTTTAGAAAATTCTGCCCCCACCGTTTCCGAGGATGGTGTCTCATGTGGGGAGAGAGAAAAACGTTTGTGCGTTTCGGGAGGTATTCTCGGCGACTTCTTTAATAGAGACACCTTTCATCTCTGCTACACGCCGAGCGATATGCAT
>JBHHUM010000010.1:0-51874 GCA_046861645.1 Fidelibacterota bacterium
GGGTGAGCATTAAGGGAACAAAACCATGAAACAAACTAATTATAAAATAATTTTTTTATTCCCAGACAAAGTCTATGGGAAAGTTGCCATATTTTAGTGGAAAAACCTTGATCTTCTCCAATGACCGTTTTAAGTGAATTATTAATTGATTAGAAAATGACCCAGTTAAAGTCCAGTTATTCTAACATGATTAAGAATTTACAATTAATCCTTTCCACTTGATTTTGAACTTCTTCATTGAACAACAGAAAAAGGGGAAATTTCCCCAAAATAGTAATCACCATGAGCGGTTATTATTGCGAAAATTCGGAGTTATTTCTACTTTTCATCAAAGTATTCACCCATTCTATGTCTGACACCATCGCACTAAAGAAAATCATGATCACTACCGACTTCTCGGAATTCTCCCGTTATGCTTTTCGTTACGCCACAATACTAGCAGAAAAGTTTACAGCAGAACTCATTATTGTCCACGTAATACAACCAACCATAACTCCCGCAGATTTCGCCTGGGCTGTCCCACCTCCCAATCTTTCTGGAGAATTTGACGAATTAGCTAAACAGTCATTAGATCGACTAGCCAAAGAACTCATACCGAATTCTATAAAAAGTCGAACAATCTTGACTCACGGCTCCCCCGCCAGAGAGATCATAGAAACTGGAAGAAAAGAAAACGTAGATATGATCATTATGTCTACTCATGGACTGGGTGGACTTAGTCATGTCCTTTTTGGAAGTACCACTGAAAAAGTGGTAAGAAAATCACCTTGTCCTGTACTCACCATCAGGCATCCTGAACACAAGTTTGAGATGCCTTAAAAATTTTCCTAAGGAGAAACAAATGCAAAAACTGATTATTACCCTATGCATCTTTATAGTATTAAGCCTAAAAGCAGAAGAAAGGATGAACGTTTCCAGTCTCGTATTTTTCGACGCAACCTATAATGAAACGGTATCATTCAACATAACCAGATCCTACCTCGATTTTCGGAAAAGTCTATCCGCTGATATCGCTGCAAGGGTTACAGTCGATGCCGCTCGGATTGGTTCAACCGATAGTCTTATCATAAATGAGCATCTCACTTTCTATGTTAAATATGCCTATCTTGTGTGGAACACAGAAGCCGGTTCATTTCTTATAGGTCAGCAACCTACCAATTATTTTGGACCCAGCACGGCTACATGGGGTTTACGATTTATTGAAAAACAACCCTCCGATCTCTGGAAATTTGATCCTACTGCCGATTTGGGTCTATCTTATAGGAAAAACTTTTCTGAGAATCTACTTATTCATCTTGCTGCCTATAATGGACGAGGATATAAATATGGTGAAAATGATAAATATAAGCGTCTCTCTGTTCTGATTTCACTTGGAGAGCAACGACTTAATGCAAACTCCGGGTGGAACGCAGGGGGAGTAGTATCCTATGAACCTTATGATGATTCTACCTCAATGAAGAAAGTACTTAGGCTTTCAGGATTTGCTGGTTATGCCAACAACTCTTTTCGTCTAGGAGTTGAGGTTCTAAAAAGTGATGATAACGGTGGAAGTAACAGTCAATTATACTCCATCTATGGTAACCTGAGCTTAATGGAAACTTTAGACGTCCTGGCCAGAGTTGACTTATATAATAGAGATGTTGAGATCGATGGAGATGGAAAAACGTATCTGATTACAGGAATTCATTATCAACCAACAGTTGGTTTCTCTATAGCGCCTTCAATCCATTATACCAACTACGAAGATGATACCGATCCAGTGATTAGTATTAAGTTCAATTTCCAATTCCGTTTTTAGATGGATATTTTTATAGTTTGGTGTACCATTTAGACTTCACTAAGGTCTGAGCTAATTCCAGATCCTCGACAAAATCAATCTCTGTGCAAGGCAAATCGGAGATATCAGTATAATACACATCAGAATTGGACAATAAGGGATGAAGGGCGGCTTCAAAATAGTCAGCCTTTCCTCCAGATTCGATAAGATGCTTTAATGAGGATGAAAATTCCATCCCAAATAATGGGCTGAAACGGGCTATACCAAGGAACTCTCCTAATGAATTTTCTTGAATTAATTCTTTCCCAATAGCTACCAATTTATCGTCAGCACCTGCAATAACCTTTACTTCTTCCCGGCCACATTCTTTGACATCAACTGCCATTACGTTATCATGGGATGAATTTACCAGCCTGTTAACAAGTTCTGGGGGAAAAAGGACATCTGCATTCATGAGAAGAGTTTCGTGTTTCTCCATTTCCTGCCGGCAGAGATAAAGAGAATAGGCAGTGTTGGTTTCAAAAAAATGCTCATTCTTTACAAAAGTGAGGTTAAAGTCAGGATATTCACTCTGGAAATACATAATCAGTTTTTCTCGAAAGTAACCAACGACAACGATAGCTTCAGTGATTCCGATCTTCTTTATGGCATCCATCTGGTAATCAACGATAGGACGTTTACCCACTTCTAGGAGGCACTTAGGTGAATCAAACGTTAAAGGATAGAGTCGACGTGAAACACCCGCAGCTAAAATGATTGCTTTCATGAAATGTTAACGAAGTTACGAAATAATCAAGGATGCAATAACACAGTTTTCGTTATAACGAAGAATAAACCTCCCAAATTTCATCAGCTTTCAGTGACTTCAGACAAAGTAGTGGTTCATCATTATTATGACAGACATTCATTCTACAAGGACTACAATGTACACCAGTTCTGATAACCTGAGTGCGAGGCCCTAATGGTGCTGTGTGTGTCGGGTCACCAGCTCCAAAAAGGGACACCGTCGGCAAACCCAGTATTGCAGCAACATGGCTCAACCCACTATCTGTACCTATGGCTCCTTCACAAAGTGATATTAGTACTAAGCTCTTTCTTAAAGAATAATGACCACATATGGATACCGTATTACTTAACTGATCAGCAAGGGCTTCTCCAATAGATCGATCAGGACTACTACCGAAAAATAATATCCTCCTTTCCTGACGTCCCGAGTGATTCATTATTTCAATCCATTTTTCTACTGGTACCTTACGTGATGAAGCTATACTGGAAGGAAAAACAGCTATAGGTTTTTTCAGCCCAAGTTTCTCCATCTCCTTTTGTCCCCACCACGATTCCTCAGGAGTAATTCTTATTCCATCAACCGATCCAATTTCAGTACTTCCGATTAGTCTGAGGTATTTTTCTGAACGATGGAGGGAATGAGAAGGTTTATTGTTAGCTCTGGTAAGTAAAAAAGAACGCCATTGTCCACGATACCCAATCCGACAATCAGCACCCGAGACCCAGGCTAAATAGGCACATCGCCATGAATTTGAGAGGAGATAGAATATATCTAGATCAAGTTTTCTCAGGCGAAGCCCTACACTGGTAGTGGTTTTGGGACCCCGAAAGTGTGATAGGTTTACTATTTCATCTACTGCAGGATGATGTTTGAAGAGATCAGTTACCCAGGTACGACCAATAATGAGAATTCTATCTTCAGGACACTCACGCCGTATCAAACTGATGAAAGGCAATGCCATTACAGCATCGCCCACCCAATTGGGTACATATATACCAATCTTCAAGAGTTTTTCTTTTCCTTTAATAATTTCTCAATAGCATTAATTAGACGTGATGATGCCTGACCATCAATTTTATAAAGATGCTTTCTGGCAGCTGACTTTCTTAGATTGGCCAGAGCAGAGGGGTTTTCTAGTATCTCAGTGATGACTGGTACAAGATCAATTGGACGATGAAGTGAATGGGTAAAGTCAATTTTTTCAGCTCGTTCCAAGTCAAGTCTACGAGAAAGTCGCCACCGAAAGATGTTGTGTCGGGTCTTTAAAGCATAGAAATACGTCTGTACAATAGGACGATTGACTGCTAAAAATTCAAAGAGAGTGGAAGAGATATCTGAAAGGAGAATATCCGCTATAGAGAAATAAGGGGTAATATCAAATTCTTCAGGGGGTAAAAGCTTAATCCCTTCATGTTTAGTAATTATATCCAATGCCAACTGGCTTTGAAATTTGTACCGTCGTTGATGCCAACTGAAGTTATGAAGTTTTACCAATACATTCACATGCTTAGCAAGAGCGGGCAATTCTGGAAGTAGTTTTTCCAAGGAGGAGGGATAAAATGAAGGTGCATAAAGAACAGTAGATCGACTTGGATCAAGAACCCATTTGCTCATGAGCTTTTTTCTGAGAGTTTCCTGATTACCAATCAACGAGTCTAACTTTGTTAAACCGGTAAGTACTAGATTAGACTCGCCCCTGGATTCTAACTCCTCATATCTGGCTTCACTCTCTACAGCCCTGAGGTCCACCCGCGGGGACATGTCCACATAATAACTCTGCTTCAGCCCAATCCCATGATAGACCATTACCACTACTGAATTCTCTGCAGCTATTGTTTCCAGCCTACCCACATTCCCTACAATAATCACATCAAATTCCCTCTGCTGCAGACTCTTCACTCTGGTTTCTTCATCTGGGGCGGTGATATGCTCAACTCCCAGCTTCTGAATAGCCTCAGCAAAAAAACGCCGTTCATCAGCCGCAACAGTTAGCGGGATTGATCCAGCTACTTCATAGTCACCACGCTTCAGTAACTTTGTAATAATGGGCTCAAAGTGTGGTAAATAGTAAAGATGGTGATTTTCGAAAAGTACTGTAATCATTTTGTTTTAACCATTAATCTATCATTCCTTTAAACCTAAATCCAGTGCTTAGTCTTACTCCACAAAAAGGTGTGAATGAAATTGCTTCCCTCGTACGATCAAGTTAAACTTACAACAATTCAGAATTGAACAAAAACGAGACTGTTATCTTACTCCATGCCTGACAACAACCAAAAACCTATCTTCATTATAGGTTGCGAGCGCTCAGGAACCACGCTCATCAGGTTGATCCTTCATAGCCATCCTCGTATTGCTTTACCCCCTCAAACTAAATTTCTCAAGAAAATCTACAAACGTCGCTTACGGTGGAGAGACCTGAGGAAATTAAAGAACAGAAGGAGGTTAGCAGATTGGTTTACTAATCACTTTGATAAACGCACCAAATTGCCAGATTTAGGATTAAATCCTGATGTTATTCGTTTAGAAGTAGTTGCTTCAGCAAACACTTTAGGTGCGGCAGCTTCTGGTGTATTCAAGCTTTACTCCAGCAAATTCGATAAACCTCGCTGGGGAGATAAAAGACCCTATTACATTAAGTATCTGCGGCAACTCCTCACCCTATTTCCTGATGCTCAAATCATTCATGTGATTCGCGATGGAAGGGATTGTATTGCTTCGCTAAAGAACATGCCCTGGTGGAAACAAAATCTACCGTATACTATTCTTAACTGGCAAGAAGCTATCCGCAAAGGAAAGCGCGCCAGAAGCTTATTACCCAAAGAACAGTATTTCGAAATCCGCTATGAAGATTTTATCTCCCATCCTGAAAAGTGGACACGTGAGATATGTAACTTTTTAGGGGAAACATTCTACCCTGAGATGTTGCAATTTCAAAAGACTGCTCAAATCGCTGTCCCAGATTATAAAATGCCATGGCATTCTACTACTAGAGAGTCACTCTCCTCCGCTGCTATAGGTAGATGGCAAAGGGATCTGGAAAAGTGGCAAATTGGATTGATTGAGAAGAAAGTTGGGCGAGAACTTAAAGAGTGGAATTATCAACTTTCGAATATGAAGTACACAGTACCATTCCGTGAGCAAATTAAATTTTATTGGGAACTAGTAAAATACAGAACTCAATCACTATTTCTTACTGGACTGGATCGCTTCATGTCTTTCTTTTATCCCTGGCCTCTAGATTACCAGTTTTACCCCAGCAAGAGTAAAGAAGGTCCTAACCTTGAAAAAGAGCTTTAGCCTTCAACAAATCCTCCTCAGTGTCAATTTCATACCATAGTGACCCGGAAAATAAAACAATCTGGAGCTGTAGTTCTTCATCAGCCACAGCATCGGCGATGGCTTGCTCATAGTAAAGTTGATTTTGTCCTGAATCAACTAAGAATCGTAGTCGAGGCACAACGGCAGACATATAATCCTGGTAATTAAAGCTATAAATATTGACTGTTTTATAGAGCGAAGAAAGATCCAATGGTCTACTGGGAGTTGATTTTAAATAAAATTGTTCTACATTTCCATTATCATTGATACTGACTACAGTTCCATCCATATGAGGTTGAAAGCGATCTAAGGCTATCCTGTTAGGAACAAGCATTTTAGAAAAGGCTTCCCATTGAAAAATAAGGTCTCCTTCCAGTAGAATAAAATCCTGATGCAATAAATCAGTAGCTAACGCCAGAGAAACTACATTATTCGTCTGTTCCCATTCCTGATTTTGAACATACTTGATGGTCATGTTCTTCCAACGTGAACCAATTTGCTGATGGATATAATCAGCCTGATAACCCACTACTAAGATGGTTTCTTCAATTCGTGCCCTGATTAAATAATTTAACATCCACTCTAACAAGGATTTGTCCTTCACTTTCAGCAAACACTTTGGACGAGATTGATTACGAGAACCTAAGCGAGTTCCTCCGCCAGCAATCAGAATAACAGCTTGTTTCACTGGGATTTTTCTTGTTCCTTGGTAAGCACTTTTGAGTAGATGATTGCGCCATCATCCTTCCGGTAGTCCCACTTCTCCTGTGGAGTCTTCCAATCACCATAACGAAAAGTAAGATACTCCTCAATGTGAGCTGGAACAGCATATTGTTTACCCTTGAAGACGACCCCATCCAAATCATCATAATAGCGAGAGGGGACACTTTTCTTGGTGTAGTGTTTGAAGCCACCACAAGACCAAATATATTGATCATTATAGCGGGTAGCTATAAAACAGTCCATCATTACTTCGCCTTTGGTGAAAAGATATTTGCGATTGTAAATCTTAACAATCCTGATGTCATCAAGTTTTAAAGGAGGATCATCCTTATGTTGGTAGCGAACACGTACAAGATATCCAGCCCACTTTATCTTGGAAATAGCTTTGATGATTTTATCCATATCCTCATGAAAGACACGCAGATCCAAGTCATTATCCCACGGTAGAAATCGATTCTCCCTGTATATACCCAACAAAGTCCCAGCAGTCAAAACGTATTTTATTCCGCATTCTTCAAAAATGGTTGTTATTTTTTCCAACATACGCACAGCGACATCCGCATTCTTACCTTCTAATCTATACTTCCCACTCATTTGTATAAATTCACCATATTTCGCCTATAACTCGTAAATATCGCTGAAAAAATCCAGACACCTTTCCGTGGATTTTCCATCGTTAAAATAAAAACACTTATAAAGGAGTGACTCCATGTCATGGGGTATAGATTTATCGTCCAAATTCCTTTTAATCATATCTAAAATGTTATCACCCTCACGAAAATGCTCAGCCAAATGATAGATACTCATACCATCATTATCCATATCGACTTCATTCGTTTCAGTATCGATGATAATTATCGGCCGGCGCATTATTAAGTACTCATAAAGCATCGAAGATGTCTCACTGATAAGTAAATCAGCAATCAGCAAATTCTCCATATAATGCTTACGAAATATATGGGCAGGGCGGGCAAAGGTAACCCATTTCCTCAAATGGCGAGGAACCATCTTCTTCAACTTTGAGATATAGCTTGATTCTCCGTAATGAGGTCTGATGATCAAATGGTATTTTTGAGGAATTGTTTTCATAAAATGAGGTCCGTACTTAAGTAGAGTTCCTCCACCGTATCCCCATGTGGGAGCATATAGTATAGTTGGTCGAGACTTATCTTCGATTCCAAACCGTGCTCTGACAGCCTCTATATTGTAGTTCTGCTGTACGATAGGATCAAACATCCAGTTTCCAACGCGAATAAGACGGGGAGAATCTAAACTGATTCCAGCTGCTTTAGCGAGTTTAATCTCGTTTTTAGGGCCGGATAGAAGATAATAGTTGAATTGATTGGCTATCTGCTTAGAAACCCGGGGAACCTTGTCTGAAGTACCATGGTACATTAAAACAGACTTCATATATTTCTGATTGTAACCAAGTTTATGCAAAGTGTTAGCGATTAGAATTCCTCTCAAGCCTGATATATTGTTACGATCAACCCACTTTACCCTGGGAAGGACTCCTAGAAAAGATTTTCCTTTAGTTTTGAAAACAAAATGTTGATAAAGTTTGAAATAAGTATCTCGTGTCCAGGCTAAAAACTCTCCACCAAGGTTACGATAAATCGGTTCGGAATAGACATACTGGTAAAGATTTCGAGCTATATAGTAATAATCCAAACTCATAGATTTGCTATCGTGTGCTATTTAATTATGAAATTATTTCCATAATTGAGTCGACAATCCTCTCCGCAGCCTTGCCATCTCCATACGGATTGATACCTTCCCACTGTGGCGATTCATTAGCCCAGGAAAAGTTCCCCGTAATATCAGTTCCGATCACTCTAGCTAATCCTACTTTCACTCCTTCAGGACGTTCTGTTTTATCTCGACAAACCAGTACCTTTTTTCTGAAAACAGCACATTCTTCCTGAAGACCTCCTGAGTCGCTAATCACAAAACGAACTTTGCCCAGTAATTTCATGAGGACTTTATAGCTAAGTGGTGGCACAACATTCACATTCTTCAATATGTTTCTATGACGTTGCACTTCCGGATTGGGATGCATGGGAAAAATGAACTCAAGGTCCGGGTAATTAAGCGCTAATTGCTCCAATTGATGGAACATACTTATCATCCGGTCTCCAAAATTTTCTCGACGATGGAGTGTAACTAAAACCTTTTTTCCGTACGAAACAGGTGCAATGAATCTGGTACAAATATCTACAATCGTATTCCCGGTAACAATAACATTGTCAAGAAATTCTTGCCTTAGATTACCTGCTGCTGTCTCTGTAGGAGCCCAATTCATGTAAGCAACACGGGAGATCAATTGTCGGTTTATTTCTTCCGGAAATGGAGCTTGATGATCATATGTTCTCAAACCTGCCTCTACATGACCCACAGTAATGCCCTCATAAAATGCCGCCAGGGCAACAGCTGCGGCAGAAGAAGTATCACCTTGCACAATGACTAACCGAGGGAAATTCTGGCGAAATATGGGAGTTATTTTTTGGGCTACTCGACTGAAAACCTCTAATGGTGATTGCTCCTCAACCATGATACTAAGGTCCATATCCGGTTGTGGAATTAAGTCAGCCACATCCTCAAATAGTTTATCATGCTGTCCAGTAAAAAGGGTTCGAAAAGAAATTCCCCTGATAGTTAATTCGTCTACGACCGAAGCTAATTTTATTACTTCCGGACGAGTACCAAAACAGATTAGAGGCATCGATTTTTGTAGTAATTTTCCCATAATAAAAGGATCAAACGTCAGACAGAGTCAGCCCTGAACTGCAACTCATATAGTCGTCTATATTCTCTGTTATTGCGGAGAAGCTCATCATGTGTACCCTCTTCCACTATTCTTCCACTCTTTAACACCACAATTTTGTCGGCATTTTGTACTGTGGAGAGACGATGGGCAATGACAAATACAGTCCTATCTTTCATAAGGCGTTCAATGGCTTCTTGTACTTTTTTTTCAGCTTCACTATCAAGGGCAGAGGTCGCTTCATCTAGAATAAGTATAGGTGGATTCTTTATCAGGGCACGCGCCACAGAAATTCGTTGACGCTGCCCCCCTGATAGTTTAACTCCACGATCTCCAACCACAGCATCAAAGCTATCAGGTTGCTCTTCAATAAACCCTAATGCATTTGCCGCAATAGCAGCTTCCCGTATGGCCTCATCTTCCATTCCTTCAGTACCATAAGCAATATTATTCCTGATAGTATCATTAAAAAGGAATGTTTCTTGAGGAACAATACCCATTAACTTACGCAGAGAATCTAGTTTAATATCCCGAATATCAACTCCATCAAGACGAACAGTCCCAGAGAGGACGTCATAGAATCTTGGGATCAAGTCTGCCATCGTCGATTTTCCTGCACCACTTTCACCAACTACAGCCACTACATCTCCCTTTCTTATTTCCAGATTTACATTATTTAAAACAGGTTCAGTACTACCATCATATGAAAAGGAAACATTATCAAATAGAATAGATTCATTAAAACTATCCACATCGATGGCATGGTCGCTTTCTTTAATACTCCGAGGCTTTTTTAACAAACCGAATACTCTTTCCGCTGAAGCCATTGCCGTTTGCAGGTCTTGGTTGACAGTATTCAATCGACGAATTGGAGTTAATACCGAAAACATAATTAGTATAAAGCGTATGAAATCTTCCGGATTCATGGCTTTTTCTACAACCTGTAATCCACCCACCCACAAAAGGATCACACCAACAACCACACCGATGGTTTCGGTAACAGGAGTCGATCCGTACCGCAGTTTCATCTGCCGGTAAACCAAATGACGATGACGCGCAGTTTTATTCCAGAAAAGTAACCGTTCTGTTTTTTCCGTAACAAAAGCTTTTACTACGCGAATAGCACTTAATGTCTCCATAAGCGTAGCCGTAATATCTGCAACCTGGCGAGATGTTCGCTTGACTTTTCTGCGAATACTTCTACCTACAACTGTGATGACTATACCCGCCAGAGGTAAAATCACGAGTGCTGCTAAAGTCAATTGCCAATTAATTATCAGCAGAAGAAATGTAAACATCAAAATATTTACAGGTTCTACAAGTAGACGATGAAAACTGACCGATAAAGAGCGTCGGATGTTATTTACATCGTGGAGAACAATCGAAGTTAGTACTCCAGCCCTGGTCTTATCAAAAAAAGATAGTGGCAGGGAAGTAATATGATCAAAAAGTTTATTCCTCAGATCCCTGACCACACTAATTTGTACAAAACCAATCAATAAATTCTTCAGATAAAGGAAAAGGTTTTTCAACAGGAAGACAATGAGAATAGTAATACATAAAGCCTTTAACGTATCAAGTTGAGTTTCCTTAAGTACTAATCTGTTTGTCCAAAGCTTAAGTGACTCATTCAGATTAAGATTGCTTGCTGATTCTAAAGCCTTTTGCCCTGCAGAAAGAGTTTCGAAATCAGTAAGAATATTGTTGATAAGAGAAGCTGTGATCCACACTGAGAGGGAATTAAATACCACATAAGCTAAAGAGGCAATAACCGAAATTGCTAAAATATACCAGTAAGGCTTAGCGAGTCTTAAAATGCGTTTGTACATCAATCAGTTAGAATTTCTGCGGTAGATCATCAAGCGATGTAGAATTCCTGCCTCAGAGAATAACTCACCCTCTACCTGAAAGTCAAACCTTTCATAAAAAGGAATTACAGCTTTCTGAGCATGGAGGTAAACAGTTTCTTTAGAGTTAATATGCTCTAGAATAAACTCAAGTAACGCTTGACCTACTCCGATTCTCCTGCAATCCTTCAGGACAGCAAAACGCTCCAGTTTGATTCCCTTACCAGTTTTTCTCCACCGTGCTGTACCCACCGCTTTCCTACGGATATACGCAAGAACGTGTGAAGCTGTCTTATCAAAATTGTCCAGTTCCATCTGTGCAGGTACTTTTTGCTCCTCAATGAATACTGCTCTGCGAATGGAATAGGCTACCTCTAATTCTCTCTCTTCGGTAATCAGTTTTACGGTTATTGCAACGGATTTTTTCATCAGGGATTAAGAAATGCATAAAAGGTGATGGCCATAAAGATAAGAATTAAACCCATAATATGCTTTTCATAACGCTCAAAAAAATGAAGTCGAACAACTTCAAATCCCTTCAAACCTAACTGAACCATTAGGACAATCCCTAATACCGTTACTAAAAGATACGTCACCAGTACTATTAGAATGCCCTGCCATCCGGCTAAGCTGGCATTGAAGAAATAGGTATCAATCTCCATGCAAGGTGAAAAGAACATGGCAATAGCAATTGCCATTACAGCGGATCTTTTCTTTCTTTTAGTAACCTCACCTAAATGAATATGCCGGTGTTTATGATGCCGAATGTTATCCCGGATTCCTGCCAGTACATACATGAACCCAAAAATCAGAAAGATAACAGGTGCTACCATTTCCATAGCCGATTTACTTACTTCTGTCAACCTTACACCCAAAGCTCCAACCCAAACACCAATGAAGATCGAACTGGCTGTATGGGAAAAAGCTGCCAGAGCTGCAACTCTTAAGGAATGACCCTTATCCCAACCCTCAGATCTAGCCATTACTACAATTGGCATCCAGTGGTTAGGGATAAGAAAATGGACTACGCTAAGAGCCAAGCTGCCTAAAAAAATATTCAATAACATGCCGTTTTCCATCTTATGTCAGAAGAAATTAGCCACAACATGTCGAAATTTACATTACAAACAGAAACCTAACGGTAAGCTAAGTATGAATTTATAAGAATATTGAATCAGAAATCTATATGAACCCATTTTCAGAATAGGACCACTTTTTATGGAAAATTATATCTGGGCTTATTCTTACTTCGATGTCCACTGCAGGGCAAAGCCGAGATTAGTCTGACCTAAATCGGCACCCTTCATACCAACCACAACCGGACCCCCCAGAGAAATTGTAACACCATAGCGATCAGACAACTGCATTCCAATGGAACCCAAGAGCTGTATAAACCATCCACCTGTCGCATCACTCGGATTTTGAGTCTCCCGTCGATAAACAAGGGCAAGATAAGGTGTGATCTTTTTCCTAGAAAAGCGGTGATCAATGGTATAAGTAGTCAATTGCACTACTCTGTTGTTAGACACTCCTTCATGCTTTTCGTTCCCTATCTCAATATCAAGCAAACCCTGTACCCCGAGAGTTCTCTCATTTTTCCAATTAAGCCATATCTCCCCAACTGAGCGATTTAGGAGTCTTCCTTGGATAGGATAGCCAAGATTCCTACTGGATTGCACTGACTCATCTGCGGTAGGGAGCACAACACCCTCGTTCAAAAAGAACTGAACTTTTGTGCTTTTAGTCCTAATAGGAAGATTCCACTTCAAGCCAATTCCCATATCACCTATCACCCATAATGCAGTACGATAGATCGGTACTTGAACCCACAGACTTAGTTGACGTTTCAAACCCAATCCAGCAGAAATTATTACACTCTCTACTTCAGCTTTTAAATCCACCTTCTGATAATTCATTTTCTTGACGTGGAGCTGGGATCTGTTCAAAAACACTGCTATCTGGTACTGTCCTGGTTTCAAACCAGTCACAAAAGTTTCTCCTGCAACGGTGGGGAGTAGACCTACATTCTGAACTGCTGATGTTCCTACTTCACTTCCTCCGACCGGAGGTGGTGGAGCGTTTCAGAGAGCGCACTGGCTTAGCAATCCATTAAAAGCTAAAAGTGTCAATATAAATGAAGAAATGAGAATACCAGAGTATCGATTGCACGTCCCTTGTTGTCTAAATAAAACTAATCTGATCGAAAAATTTTTCAACTTGATAGCATTAAGAATGACATATAATCTGTTTTGTTTCATTCCTGGTGATGATGCCACAATGCTCTCAAACTAACAGCTAACGAAATTTGATCCAGTTGTGATCCATCAATTTTACGCCATACAGGAGTATTTAGTGATAATACCGCAGAGATTTTTTCGGATATTTCAACCTCTATTCCAATCATCCCCTCTAGTGAAGTACCACCAGAATTAACCACCCTTACCCCTTCCCAACTATCGGACTTCTCATACCAGATATTTGCTCTTAAATATGGAAAGACAACCTTGAAAACCGGGGTCTGACGGATTATGTGCAAACTTATAAAAACTTTTTGCCCCGGTTCGTACCCGAGGTTACTTTCTGTCCAGGGAAAATCATATCTCCCTGATGCTCCCAGTACCAAAGGAAACTCTGAGCGGTACCACCATTCAAAATATAGAGAAGATATCATTACCCCTTTACCAAGGGCAAAATGACGATGCTGGAGTGAATCGGCTCCTTCCGAAAATGGATTTACTTTATAACTTTCCCCCGATGGAAGTGTAATATCTGTGCCAAAGAATAGCTTAGTTCCTGGACCAAATGATTGATTCCTATAAAGCCAGCGTACCCCCAATACAATATCACCAAACCCCCTGATTGACTCTGTTCGATGGTGGTTGTCCTCATGCTCAGCTTCCTGATTCCAATCCAAGAAAGGAATAGTGGTAAGTAAATTCACCTTTGGTGTCAGTCCAAATACTAAGAAAGTATTAAACGTCTGAATTCTGATATCACCAAAGTGACTATCGACCCCATCACTGGAAATGTTTGTGTTTTGCCTGGTTGAAAATCTACTTGGTTCCAGACGGGAAATCATATAGTCACCACCTATGACCCACTGTCCTTGGGATAGTCCTAGACCCTCTGTCCCACTTCCGACCGGAAGGGTGGGATTACTTCAGAGTGGTCACTGACCCTGAAGAAAAGGTTGAGTAAAAACTATTAGAAAAATAAATAGTATAGTCCCAATTAAATGACTCAATCTTTTACGCATGATAGACTTCTTCCTACGATTTGAAATTACATCCTTCGTTAAGTGCAAAACCGTGTCAGGTTTGGAAGTTGTGTTCAGCTGGAATTCCCACGAATACCATAATGCCAACGCTTGACAGCCATGATCACTATTTTTATAATTGTCAACACACTAGTTTTATTAATGACTGAATGAATGATAATGTATTACTTGGGAAACGACCATTAATTGCACCCAGTATTCATCAGTAAAACATGTTATCAGAAGTAACAAATTCAGCTTGTATAAATCAGCTTTTGAGTTTCCGATTGATGAAAAATCATTTCAATAAGTTCGCAAGCTTTTTTACTCTCCTCATTGTGCTCCAGACGATAATAAATAGTCATTCCGTCTCTTCTGTTGGTAACTAAACCACGATCTCTCAGCCGCCTGAGCTGATGGGAAATCGCAGACACATCTTTATTAAGAACATCTGCCAGATCGCAGACGCAGAGTTCCTCCCCTTCCGCCAAAGCATAAAGAATCTTCAAACGGGTCCCATTTCCCAGCATGGCCAAAATCTCAGCCAATCGATTCAAATCTCTCTGCTGAGTCAATTGTGACTGGAGAAACATCAGCTTCTTATGATCTACATAGGATCGGATACATGATCTTTCAAAAGTGTCTGTCATTAGTCAATCCCTTATTATCTAGTTCTCAATTGATACCACTTTTGTCTTTAGATAAGTTTTCCTGACATCTCCCAGACAACATCTTCCCTTAGGATTCAGTATTTCACAGGAACACAAGTCTTTCCTGACCTTTTCACGTATCTCATCCTCAATTGTTGAATGATTATTTTTCACAAAATCCTGCTCAATTTCTGACCGGGTATGTTGAAAACAATAACACACTAAGAGTGGTTCTACTTTCTCTTTTAGCCCAACACGAACCAATAAGTCTAATTTGTTAATTACAAGATTATTGTCTGGAATATAGTATACCGTAGAGTCTTCAGGATTGGTACAATAGAAACCATCTGTTATTTTATTATAATCCGACCATTGCTCACTTGTTAAGGCTTTTATAGTGATTGCCTTCACTGGAAGACCTTTTATTCCACATGTTGGACAGAAACCGTTTCTCCTTACGTCTTTTTCTGATAGGATTGTGCAGCAATCAATCTCTGCAACATCACCGTTCAACTTATGATTCTCCATTAACTTCCCTTTTCCCTCCAGAAATAGCACGATAGCCCATCTTTTTCACAAAGGATTCGATTTCATCTTTGGTTACTGTTTGCTGATTGAATGTACAGACCATCGTCTTATTATTATAGTTTACTTGGCAACTGACAATACCCTCAACAGCATTCAAACCTTTTTCCAGACCCAAAGCACATCCATTGCAGGTCATACCTTCTACATTCCAAACTTCAACTTCTTCCCCTTTACTCTTACTCTCGCCTTCTTCTGCAAAAAGATCATATCCAAAATATGGAAACAAGAGTAGAGCGATCACCAGAGGCGTAATTCCCAAAAGTATCCGTTTTTGATTTTTCTTATGCTTCATGGAATTCTCCTTATCCAAATCACAACATGCCTCGTCTTCACTTTTCCTGAATAACCTTACATAGCCCCAACCTAACATTCCCAAAGCTAAGAGAGAAAAGTAGGGTCGTATGGGTTCAATAAAAGCAAACATACCTAACGAAGTTGAGCCAACTGAAAGAGCGATTAATGGTCCTGTACAGCAGAGCGTCGCCCCAAAAGCAGCCAGGACAGATGTAATTACCGTTTTCATCATTTTTGTATTTTCTGAACTAATAGACTATTTGAATATATGTTCAAATACTATAATATGCAAGGGACATTTTCCTCATCGCTTTCTCTACGTTGTTACATGAAGACTAAGGAAATATTGCAGATTGTTCCTTTGGGAATAAGGTGTAGAGCAAATCTTTGCTTGTGACATCGCCCTTCTGGATAGCAGCATGTATATAGACAACAGGACAACCACAAGCCTCACAGGAGGCATTCTCTGCAAAAGTACACGGCTTCTTCACATTAAAATGGACATCAAAGGCAATTGCTGTATCTCGATAAATGCAGTTTTTTGAAATTTCCTTACAGTAACTTGATCTAAACAATTCTATAGCTTCACGGGAATGCAGCAGAATACCGGGATGTTCATTATGTAACTTTAGCAGCTCATCTACAGCTTGATCTCTCCTTTTTAAATCGACTCGTAATGGGTCTTTTGGTCTACCTACATGAAACCCAACCAGGACTCCTAAAGCCCCGGTGGATCGAACAAGATTCGGGAGGAGATTAATGTAATCAACTGTAATAGAAGTGAAAGTTGTAGCCAGGGCGAAAGAACCTCTGTCAAGATTATTGATATTTTGAAGGGCTAAATCGAAAGTTCCCTTACCACGTAAACTATCGTGTACATCCTGAGGACCTTCAATCGAAACTAAGAGTCCTCCTGATAAACCTGTTGGGATCGGAACTACTCCGGAAGTAGCCACGGCATTCCGGGAGAATAGCCTCATAGCTTGCTGCAGGAGAGTTGGTTTCAACAATGGTTCCCCTCCAATCCAGAATGCTGAGCGAATACCATAACTGTCACGGACATTTTTAAGTCTGAGCAAAAATTCTTCATCACTTAAATCAGTAGGTATATGAGATATATTCGTATAGAAATAGCAATGTTGACATCTTAAAGGACACTCACTAGTGAGATCAAAAATACCAATTGGTCGATTCTGCAGATTCATCACGGATTAAATTAAGATACTGTGAATGAAATTTCTCGCTATCTGTATCCCTTTAAAATCAAGCACTCTACGAGAATATCATCTAAACTTTAGAGAGTAAGTATTGAATCCTCGGAAAAAAGGACTTGTGGTGATAAGCCCAACTGTTCATAAAGTCCTGGTGGTACGCCAATATCAGCTAAATAAAGTTGACCAGTATAATCTTTTGCACCCGGTGTCAAAAGACCCTTCTTGGGTAAAGCAAGGGTCATGGTGGCACATGCGCGGATACAGGACTTGTATGGCTTACCCGTTGTAGAATCTAGTCCAGAGGGGACATCCAGAGAAAGAACTTGGGTATTCCCAGAACGGTTAATTTCGTCAAGTACATGAGCAGCAACTCCCCGGGGTTCACCGTAGAGACCGTACCCTATGATCGCATCTATGATTAGATTAGATTTGTAAAATACCTCCAACCTATTACTTATGTCAGCCAAGATGATTTTTATTGGGAGCTTTTTCAAGGTTAACCAGCGGACTTTTGGAATCGTCTTAAGTTTAGAAGGTGGAGTTGCTAAAATAACTGTCACCTGAACCCCCCTATTGTAGAGGTAGCGGGCAGCAACCATCCCTCCACCACCGTTATTTCCCCCTCCACAGGTGACTACAATATTGTGCAATCCCAATCCATCCAGGAGCCTCAAAGCCAAATCAGCTAAATTTCGCCCAGCGCTCTCCATCATCTGCTCTAAGGAAATCTTATATTCTTCAATCATAAGGCGATCCACTTCGCGCATCTGGTCAGCCGTTATAGCAGGTAGTGAAACTTTATTCATGAAAGTCATATACTTATCTGCGAAGAGCTATTCTGGATCATTTTATTTCCAAAAGTAAGCGATTCATTTCCTTCAAATTATCCTACTTAACTCTAATAAGTGCCAGTATCTGGGAAATGGAGAAAGGAACATGATTGATTATCAGTAGTGAATCAGTATTCTCACTACCTTCCCGTAAAGCCAAATATAAACTGCAAACCGGGAATTTTTCTCCTACCAATTTACAGATTTACTAGATCTTAATATTTAGAAAAAATACATGG
Source organism: Fidelibacterota bacterium (assembly GCA_046861645.1). Taxonomy (GTDB): domain Bacteria; phylum Fidelibacterota; class Marinisomatia; order Marinisomatales; family UBA2128; genus UBA2128. The sequence continues at coordinate 18,291 of JBHHUM010000010.1, forward strand.
AAAAGTTTTTTAGTTGTTGGCTTCAATCACCAAATCAAGGACAGCCTCTTCTCCAGGAACAATCTCTACAGTTCTAACCGCTTTCCCCAATCCTTCATGCCAAAAGTGAATCTTCTGTGTACCATTATTTATACCCTCAAGCCGAAATTGTCCATTCGAATCGGTGATAGTATAAGCAGCGTTTTTCAACAGGAGAACGTATCCGTTCATCCACTTATGAACATCACATCGAAAGCTTACGACATTATCCTCTGTTTCCAGTTTGTGCTGTAATTTCTTTTTGAAACCAGGTTGAGCAAGGTTAAAAAGAGTCTCTTTTTCGCTGTCGTAAACGTGAACGTTATGGAGAATACCATCATTGTTCACAAATTCAAGAATTGCACCAGGTGACCCAACTTGAACATGAGGAACATATCTACAATTAATCTGAGAGACGGTTATCACAGTATTATCTTGCGATATTGATTGTTCCTCAGACGGCCTTTCCCAAAATACTATAACATTGGTTAAACCATGAGTAACAGGATCCACTACGAATTCTTCATCCAGAATTCTGTGACCACAGACCCCCTGATCAGTCGTGATGGTAATATTGGTTTGGGGAGGGAAAGTACCAGCAAACCCCACGAATCCTATAACGGCACCTTCTTCCTGGGCAAACCCTATATTCATAATGAACAAGGGAATTCCTAAAAGCCACTTATTAGAGCGTAGAAGGGTACTATTCATTTTTATTTAAACCTCCACTTTTTCTTCTTGGGGGCAAGAGTTCTTAGAAATACCAATAGATCACTCATTTCGCTATCGGTCATATTATTATCCCAACGTGGACAGGAAAACATAGGTGGTTCATTATTGTTAAGAGATGGTGGGGTAGATCCTTCCTTTATCGTTTTAATAATCTCAGCATCCGATAACCTGTTCGTTACTCCCCATAACTTTGGTATTCTTTCATCAGGGGCTGCATTGGGATTCTTATCCGGTTTACGGCCTTCCTTTCCATGACACCCCCAACAGCCAAAGCGCTGGTAAACTAACTTACCTGACTGGACTTGTGACCCACCTAAAAAGAACATGGCGCGACCTTCCCAAAGCTGTCCTTTACGATTATGTTGACCCTGTAATGTATGAAGATAGGCTGAAAGTGCTACTGCTTCGTCTTCTGATAAAGCGAAGTTTGGCATAAAAGTATCTGGTTTCCAGGCCTGGGGGTTTTTTAGCCAGGCAACCTCCCATGCTTGTGGCTTACGTTTTCCTATCCAGGTAAGGTCAACTCCAATAAACCGTCCTTCGTCACCTATCCGGTGGCACGCCTTACAACCATATTCTTCTAACAACTGCCGGCCTTTTTCTGTAATTCCCATCTCTGCTGCTAAAATAGTTTCTGATGGGATTTTCTTCTTTAGCTTATCTAAATAACCCACCAATACGTCGATCTCCACCTTAGTGAATTGAAAGTTAGGCATTTTTGTCCCTGGTTTTACCGCATTCGGATCTTGTAACCACTTCCGCAGCCATTCCTCAGATCGGCGATTTGACACTTGGTCGAGGATTGGACCTACGGTTCCACCCCGGTTACCAATAGTATGGCAGGATAGACAAGACCTTTCATTCACGATTTTGCTCTGCTGAAACGCTACTACTGCAGATGTAAAAGAGGTTTGATTAGATTCAGGTTTCTCATCTGAGGAAATCATCTCCATTTCCATTGAAGAAACCTTGCCACCACATCCTCCCAGGAGCAGAAGAAGCAAAAGTTCTCCCGCTCCTTTTTTAAAAAAGGTAATTATCATGAAGGGGCCTTTTTGATTTACCCTGTTAGAACCTGTTGTTAGTGCAGGAATTAACTAGATTCCATTAGAATGGGTTCAGATTACATGCCTCCCATTTTACCAGGTTCAACGGCAACACCTTTACTTAAAGATGTGACATAAAGTGCCAGAGCATGCGACTCCTTGCCATTCAAAGGTAGACGTTCTCCACCAACAAACATGGCCACACAATTGTTATTCATTTGTGCCAGGCTGATAACGGAGGCGTTAGGAACCTTAAACTTCGGGAAGGTAGCTGCTGACCCATGCAGATCTGGAATGGGGATCTTCCAACCCTGAAAACCCATCATGGGTGGAATCTCAGCTTCACCACCGGTTGATCCACCACCTGGATGGCAGTCTACACAAGCTACCCCCCGTTTTGCCCCACTCAAGGAAGGATCATTGAACAGTTTCTCACCATAAGCTATCGCATCGTTCTGGGCTTTCATTACCATCTGTTTCATCTGCTCCATGTTACCCATCATCTTCATGCCCATATCGATATTCTTGAGGGCTTCTCCCATCTGTAGGGGAGGATCGGCTTCGGTTTTTACAGGTGCCGGAGCTGCCGTCGATTCCGGGGCGGTAGTACAACTGATGATTGTGGTCAGTACAGCACCAATTGCTAAAAATGATACATTTCTCAGTGAATTCATCTCACATCTCCTTTTCTTCGTCAATTGACATTAGGATTCTCATCAAAAACATATTCTGGGAGAGGTATGAAAAACTGTCGTCTAAGCGACAAATCAAAGTAGCTATACAAAAAGAAGATGAGCTGTAGAATTGTTCAGTTCTTCTTCAAAACAATTTCCCTCATTCGTTTCCGGCGCCGGGAGTCAATTGTATCCACAGCTCTTACAGCATATTCCTGTGCGGTATAAACCTGTTTCATCACTGGTTCATCATCTCTTTTAGCAGCATCACCCACTACGAAAAGATTCTCTACTGATGTCTCACCCTTATAATCAATCCAGATATGGCGTTTCTCTTCAGTTTGATTTTGATCCATAAGTCTGGCACTTACCTGTCGGGCTAAATCATTATAAACCCTGTTCAACCCTAAGGATACCAGAGCAAATTTGACTTCAACCGAATCGCCATTCTCAAAGACAAAGCCTCGCAGTTGTTTTACACCATCGCCCAGAAAATTTGCAATTAACGTAGGAATAACAACAATACTATATTTTTCTAATATCTTTTTTCGATTTTCTGAAATTACTGGTTTTTCTCCATTCGTCAGAACATAGACTTTAATCCCATAACGTTCGTGCAACATCATAGCTAATTCCGCTGCTACGTCTGTGTGCCCCAAAACAGCTACTGTATCGTCCTTAGTGAGATGTCCTTCACAACGGATGCAATAAAGCACCTGCTCCCGATTAGCAAAAGGATATATCCACTTTGGTGATTCCTCCACCCTTCCGCTTTTCCCTTTTTTACGGAGGTATGGTTGTTGATCCATTACCCCTGTCGCCAGGACTACGGCTACTCCGGAGAACGATTGACTGGACGTACTCACTTCGAACCCTGAGCTCGCTCGTATCAGTGATAAGACTTCTTCCTCGATTATCTCCAGATCAGGATATCCTTCCTTAATCCTTTCTAGTGTGTTTCGAATAATAGCTCTATTGTTGATATGATAATGTTCACTTTCTACCAGGGCAGCAGCGTCGGGGAATCCTCCATTTCTAAGTGTCTTCTGTACTTGATCCTTGATGATATCTTCATGAAACCCTATGATGTTATCAAGGTTTACCACCCATTGTGATCGGCTTCGTTTACGTGTGAACTTGCTGCCCAAAATCCACACAGCTTTCATACCATTCTGAGCTGCCCTCAGGGCTGCTGCTGAGCCACCAATGCCACCCCCAATGATGATTACATCTTTCATAATTTCGTCTTTACACTATCCGAAAATACAACTTGGCTCACTATTCCCATTAACAGTATGGTATTGTTATCATTTTAACTCTCCTCTAAAAATGACTCAATTTTAGAAATATTAATGTGATCTCCTAAATGTCCACCATAAAACGCAGTACTGATTACACCTCTACGATCGATGAGAAAATCAGCCGGAAGAATAGCCTTGTCCCCTTCCATTCTCCCTGGCAGAAATCCCTTGAGTATCGGTCTCAAAAGCAAAGGTGCTGATAGTAAAAATCTTAACCAAGAGGATTCTGCACAATAAAGACGGTGGAGCTTTAGTTCCGGGTCAGGTATGATCGGAAATGGTGGTTTACTTTCACCTAAGTATTTACTGATTGATTCAGATGGAGATTCAAAGACTCCTATCATGACTAGTCCTCGATTCTGCCACTCCTTATAGTGTTGACTCAACTCAAAGAGACGCAGATTACAGAAAGGACAAGAGGCATACCTGAACATTGACAACAGGACTTTCTTCCCTTTAAGATCTCCCAAGTTAACAATACCACCAGAGATGTCTTGCATAGTAAACAGGGGTGCCCTCTGTCCAGGCTGCAAACGCATTGCTTACTGTCCATTTGTGGAGTTGAGACTCCAATCGTAAGTAAAATACCTGACCTGATAACTGTTGACAATCTTCTCGATTTCTGTTTCGGAATACCCTTCAAGATACTGAAAAATATAATGTAATACATCCTCACTCACCGCTTCGAAATCTTCGCTATACCATTTAAAAATTCGTGACAACCAGACAATTTTCTCATCGCGATCAATGACGACATTTTCTGGATTATTTATAAACTGTCTCGCTTTTTCATCCAGCTGTTGATCAAGATCCTCACCCGAAAATATCCTCTGCCCCAAAGGTGGACAACTATTGGAACCGCAATTGATTGCAAAGTGCATTCTGGGATCGGCAAATACATCTCGCAAAATTTTACGTTCAATCTGGTTCAATGTCATCCTTCGACCACCGATAAGAAAGGTCTTCCGCCAGAATAATCCCATACCCCACCCCAAATCCTTCACACTCTCGATTTCAGGATTCTCTACAATAGAAATCATGACCAAAGCATTGTAAGCGTTAATCCAGTAAGCTTTAGCATCATTATTAGTGGGAAACCTCTCTGGATGATTTACAGGGCTTACCTTTTTTAGAAACTCTACGAAATTCTTTAGATTTACCGGATTTTCCCTGAGGGCATCGTAGTTCACTTCCCCATTTTCGTTAACAAATCTCGAAAATACTTCATCAAGTAATTCTACTTGGGGTATGGCATCCTCAGTTGTACTAATTAATGATATTAATCCAAATAACCACATTTTCGATCTCCATTCTCACACCATTTGCTCAATTAGTTTCAATCACATCACCTCTTGAGTAAGACATCTCCTAGATTAGTCTGGGATCGGAAATAAATTCAACAATGAAAGGATCATTGGAATTTAATGCTGATTCCAATGCCCCTTCTATTTCCTTCTCATGCGTTACTCTGACTCCACTTCCCCCACAGATTTTGGCATATTCAGAAAAATCAGGATTATGTAAACTGGTATGCCAAGTTTCCATATCCCCGGCCTGGAATTCTTTCGTAATTTTGCCTAACTCATTATTGTTCAGCAAAATTAAAGTAATAGGCATATTGTATTTCACTGCTGTGGTAAATTCAGCCATATACTGGCCAAATCCACCATCTCCTGCCAAAGCCACAACCTTCCTTCCTGTACCTGCTGCCCAGGCTCCAATTGCTGCTGGAAAACCAAAGCCAATTGAGCCCAGGTACCCCGACATGATTATCCTTTGTTCTTTACATTCAAAGTAACGACCAAAGGAGTAAGTATTATTCCCCACATCTACACAGATGATCGCATCATCAGGTATATGGCGGCTCAAAGCATCAAATATCACAGCCGAATTAAGACCCATCTCAGATTGATCTTCCCTTCGTCTGGCTTTCTCCTGGCGCCATTTCCTCCATCGCGAGGATATTTCTTTTTCTACGTGGATCCTGTTCTGTACCTCTAACTGGTCAGATCCAAGAATGGTCTCAACTGTAATACCAACATCACCCCAGAGAGGCACATCTACGGAACGAAATTTACCTAGCATCAAGCGATCATGATCAACCTGGATAGTGGGAATATATTCGGCTATACCCGTATGAACCGAAAATGAAGCACCTAATACAATGAGTAAATCAGCAGTTCCCATCATGACACTAGCTACCTGAATACCACTTCTTCCCAACACTCCACAAGCGAGGGGGTGGTTATCAGGTATTAACCCCTTAGCTTTAAAAGTAGTCACGATCGGTGCTTGTATTCTTTCAGCTAGTGCAAGGACTTCTTCCTTGAAATTAATGGCACCCTTACCGACAATAATACAAGGGCGTTTTGATTTATTTATAAGACTAATAGCATTATTCAACTCTTGCTCAGGAGGAGTAATTTCGAGTGCGGCGATACGCCCTTCTCGCTCCACCATTGGACGGGGATGAAGAGCCGGCAATACTTGTACTTCATCTGGTAAAATCAGGGCAGTAGGTCCATTTTCTACTTCAGCATGTTTTATTGCCAAAGCCATAAGTTCTGAAGCATTTTCAGCGCGAAGAACCGTCTGTTGCCATCGTGTGACAGCTTCAAAAGCTGAGAATAAATCTACTTCCTGAAAAGTACCGGGACCCATCACCTGTGTATTCACCTGTCCGGCTAAGGCCAGCAGGGGTACATTATCCACATGAGCATCCCACATACCCGTAATCATATTCGTGGCACCAGGTCCAGCTATTGAAAAGCAAGCCGCCGGGCGACCGGTAAGTTTGGCATAGGCTGAGGCTGCAAATGCTGCTGCTCCTTCATGTCGAATTCCAAAGTATGTTAATTTTCCTTCTTTTTCCATCTGATGGAGCGCATCTGCAAAGCCAAGATTTGAGTGTCCTACCATTCCAAAAACAGTATCAACTCCCCAGTTGACCATTGTCTCAACCATCCGATTAGAAACTGTTATTCTAGGAGTCTGTTCTTCAATGCCAATATAGACTCCATCATCCCTTTCTTCGACAGGATAGACTTTCACCTTATCATCAAAACCTTCTGGTGCTACTCCTGTTTGGGGATGAAACTGATAGGCATGCCAGGGACAGATAACCCATCCGTTTTCAATTAGCCCCTCGCCCAGGGGTCCCCCCTGGTGTGGACATTTGTTATCCAGAGCTGAAATCTTCCCCTGGTGATGAACTAAACAAACTTGACGGGTTCCTGCCACCACTGTTTTTACCCTGTTATCGGAGAGAATATCTGATTCCTTTATCTTCCACCAGTTGCACCTATTTTTTTCCTCTGATTTATTTGTAGTTTTCACTGTTTACTCTTATTGGTTTGTTAAAAATACTCTGAAATTTCAGTCCTTGGGTGGGACAAATGCTGATACACCCACCACAACCAATACACGGTTCTTCCAGTCCAAATGAGCCCATGATTGGCTTTCTATCAACATGAGCATAGGACGCTACATCAATACCCATAGGACATGCTCTTGAACAGAGATTGTAACCCGTGCAGTTCTCATTGGCTTTCACTCTAAATCGTGATCTGGTGAATCTACCAACTAGTTGCATCCCCTTTGCTAAGGGACATCCGTAACGGCACCACACCCGAGTTCCCAGAAATGGATAAGCTCCTACCCCAACAATAGATCCAAAAATAAGATCTATTACTAAATCTTGTGTATTTTTCATTTCATCAACCACACTATCAGCAGTAATTATCTGAGTACTATCGAGTAATAGAAGAAAACCGAATAACAGCACAAAACTGAGAACTATTGTTTCCAAATGCTCAAAGTTTTTTGCCCTCTCTCCTCTGGGTGTCCCTTGTCGTACCCATTTTTGACCCCACTTCGTGCTCCCCACGGTTTCTGCCAGATTCCCACAAGAGCAAAACCAAGTACAGTAGCGTTTACCTAAAAACCAGACTGTTGCAGGAATCAATACAAAAAGATAGGCAGCCAAACCCCAATTTAGAAATCCCGGATAGATATAGATATGAGCCTTCTTACTGGCAATAGCTGGGACATCACTCCAGAAGGAATTTCCTGCTAAAAGGGGCCCTATTACATAAGGAAATCCAAAAAAGACAACAGTCTGAACAATGACTATAGATACAAATTTCCAGAATTGATAACTGCTGAGATGACCTGGCTGTTTTTTATTTACACTGTACACATTCTTCTTTCCTAGCAGTACTTTCATTGCCAATACATCGACAAGAATTGTGTAAAACAGAGCATACCAAAAAGAGAGATTCTTCCCCAAAAACATTAGTTCACTAACATCGTTGACAAACCATAATGGGTACTTATAAATCAGATAAAAGAAAATAACAGAAGGAATAAAGAACACCAGAAACATTTTTTCAGCAACTGATCTTTTCATCATTCACTGAAATATTGATTAAATGCTTTAATTTGTTGTTTTCTCAAAGTCACTTTCCAAGGTTACTCCTAAGGCTAAAACATTACGATTTACAAAATTGAAGTAATTAGCAATTAATACAATCTGTAGAATTTGTTCATCGCTGTAACCCAATTTCTTAAGTCCCTCAATGTCTTGATCGGTTACAGCATAGGGCTCCAAAGTTATCTTGTGAGCCAATTGTAAAACGACCAGAGTCTTATCTTCGAGATGATCTTCTAAAAATGACCAATCTAGGACTCTGACGGCATTAACAAGATCCTGATCCTTCATTAAACGAAGCAGAGGTTGGCTATGGTGAGCAACACAATAGTCGCACTGGTTAGTAGCAGAAACGACAACAGCAATGGATTCCAGTAGAACTCTCCCCAATCCTGTCTTCCGTAATTTGAAAAGTAGAGTGTAGTAGAGATTGAAATGATCCTCCAATGTTTCAGGCAAAAGAGAATGAATCTTAAGTACTTCCGCTACACCTCCACGCTGATTACCTATCCGTTGATAAAGAGCTTGCAAGGCACCTGTGGCTTCTTCCTCATCGATCACTTTAATTCGTACCATTAGTTGCTCTACTCCTTCTATGATATGTGTAAGGTCATATTAGTATATTAACCCGTAGCACCATTTTTTAGCAGATACTTGTCGACCTCAGGTCAATTCTCCAGCTCAGGAAAAGCAAGATACTTTGAACCTGACAGAAATTGATCAACAAAATCTCCTAACATCTTTAAGTTCTTTAAATTACAATAATATCGAAATAAGATCATCAGAAGTAAAACCACCCTGAATAACACTTCAATAATAGGTAACTGAGTACTTACTTTATTATTCTTAGGGATAGATGTCCAATCCAATAAATGGGTGCTCCTGCCTAGCCTGCGTTCATGACTTTGATGTTAAAGTTTAAGTATTCCTTTTATTCTCAAAGCGCCTGAAAGCATCAGTTTTTTCCCAAAAGCCGTGAAGGAGAATGCTCATTTCTCTTAAGATATCCTCACCAGTAATAAAAAATTCGTGCCATTTAAAATAAATCTTAATCTATCCATCACAGTCGACAATAATTTAAACTAACCCTCTCCATAGACGAGTCCAGTAACTCCACCAAAGACTAAATGTCCCATCAGACTGCCCATGATCATCAAGATATTACCACCAGTGAACACACCCATGCCCATCATAGGCATCACCATTAATTGAGCAACAAAAAAAGGAATAATTCCGAAGATTAATCCTTTTTTCCATCCAGAAGAGGGAAGGATATTACCAATGTAACCGGCGTAAATTCCAGTAAGGACGATACCGATGATAAAGTGCATTATCCAACCCATGGTATAAGGTAACTCCATAAAAGGGTTCTTTTTGCCTAACATATTACCCATATCCATCTTAGGTATACCCATCATAGGACCTAACAGCATGAGCATAGTCATCGCTAATGTCCCCACCAGTCCAGCTATTACCACTTTTTTTGCGTTGAATTTCATATTCACCTCCTTGTACAGTTATAATGACAGGAATTCGCTCAATCTGCCAGTAATCGTTGCAACCTCAAGTCGAATCGTTCAAGATTAAGGGCACCATAGGACCATAAACTTCCATTTACCCAGAGGGAAGGTGTGATATAAACCTTTTTTCCGTTGGGAGTTTGGTGTCCATCGGCAAGATCCAGCACATTCAGTTCCAAAAACGGTCGCTGTTTACAGTATTGTTTCAGATCATACTCCACCTGTTTACAGGAAGGGCAATCGTCCTCTACGAAGAGATGAATTGCGATGATCTTATGCTGTGATTTACGACTGTTCATCTTGTTAGAGGTTAAGGAAAAGTACATTGAGCAACTGTCGTCTGACAGACAATTTGTCTACTTCAACCATTTCCTTGAAGTTACCTTCAGATATCCCCGTGTGTATTTAATGACCCCCTCACGAACGAGATCATTCAAAATCGTACTTGCCGTTTGACGTGTAGTAGCCGTTAAGTTAGCGATCTCCTGGTGGGTAAGAAAGGGGCGTACTACCCATCCATCAATTAATTCTTTCCCAAAATCTTTCACATATCGTCGGATAAACGATTCAATTCTCTCTCTGGCAGTCTTAAAAACAAGGTCCTCAACTTGTGCTTGAATCCTCCTCATACGAAAACCGATAAATTTAGTGATACTTAAATTCAGCTCAGGATTCTTAGCAATTACTTCCTGAAACTGTTCCTTGGGAATAGAACAGATCACTGCATCCTCGACAACCTCGGCAAAATTTTCTCTCTTTTCCTGGCCCAAAATAGCACTTTCACCAAAAATCTCACCTGGTCCAACGAGGTGCAGTGTAGTTGTCTGTCCATCAGGGGAAATACGGGATAATTTTACCTTCCCCTCTTTCAGAAAGTAAATTGTATTACTGGGCTCATCTGGAAAATAAATAATTTCCTTTTTGCTAGACGTCCGCATACTTGTCATTTTACTCATCTCTTCCATGGATTTTTCCTTCAAGCTTGTAAAAAGATTGAAGTTCTGCAGATACCACAATTTCGTTTGTTTACCCATTTTTTAATTTCTCCAGTAAGTCAGAAAAAACTCAAGGTGATAGATGCTTTTCATAGGTTCGAGGAAAAAGTAAAGCTATCATTTTTTCTTAATTTAAAGGGGTACAATTGTTGTTGCCACAACAGGGTGGAAATCATTGGATTTACATCATCCAGGTTAAGAATTCTATTATCAATTCGTCCCATGAATATCCTGGTTATTCATTTATCTATAATATTCGATTCTGATCGGTAATATAGCTGGAACTCACTTTCTTATGAAGTTAAAACACCTTCCACTAAAATTTCTCTCGACTAGGTTTTGATGGAATACGTATTATGCATACATTGCATAGTAGATTTTCCATCACTTGTTCGATAGTGATGAGATAATCACAATTACATCAGTTCACGAAGTATCAACAAACAGGATAGTTCACATAGTATAATTCAATCTAAGTAACTGACATAGATAGGAATGGAATCTCAGAACATTTCCGGAGGATGTTACTGTGGTAACATTCGATATAAGATAAAGGAAATACCACATTTAAGCGTGAATTGTCATTGCCATAACTGTCGTCGAGCTATTGGAGCTCAGTCGGTGGCATGGATCCTATTGAAAAAGAAATTCTTCTCTTGGGAGAAAGGCAATCCAGTCCGTTATCAAACAGAGACTAAAGCCTGGCGGACCTTTTGCCCGGATTGTGGTTCCTCGTTGACCTACGAATCTCCTACAAGATCAGACAATATTGATGTCACTACAGGAAGCCTTGATCACCCCGATGACTTCCCACCTACTATGGATGCTTACAAAAAATATCGAATCCCCTGGGTATCCTTAATTCGGGAAGAAGATACTAAGCACGACTAATGATTTGACTTCATTGGTGTATGATATATCTTCATAGCAAACACTGCCGAATTTAATAACATCAACCATGACATTTAGAGAGCTATTGTACTAGTGATGTTTACCTCTATTTATCTGTACCTGAACTGGAACTCATTTTAGTAGGATTTAGTAACCTTTCCGTTACGCAAGACAAGTAGTAGAAGGGTAAAGCAGACCAAACCTAGCGCTAATGGCGCCACTAAGTTGAATGTATGGCCATACCAAACAAAACCCCAAAAACCCAGAATCCATCCTAACACAAAACCATTATTTTCCATAAAAAACAACCTGGCTGTAGTTTTAAAAATCAACCTGAATTCTACGAAAAAGCGTCCCGCTAATACTCCCGAAATTCCAATTAAAATACCATAAACCGGTAGAAACTTCATCCGATAAGGATAAGTCTGCAGAAGACCAATAACCGAATAATAGGCGCCAATGCTAAGCACTAACCACGTACGACAAGATTTTAGAATCACCCTGCTGCTTGATGAGAGAATAATTAAACCGGCTATACTCCCAACCAGCCAGCCCAGCATTATTGTCAAAAAAGAAGGATATGCGGCCGTAAGCCATATCTCCAGTTGAAAAAAATAACATGTTTGCAAAACGGCGAAGAAAACTCCCATTATAATAACAAACAGATATTTGCCAACTTCAGTTATCATATTCTACTTTTTGCTTGGGAAAAAAGATTTTTTCACTTTACGTAAACTCCTCTTCAGAGGGTAACTCAAGTTGTAAAATGTTATTGGCTTAATGCCATCTACTATTTCGAGAGCCTCGGATTTATTAAAAATTTGTACCCTATTTGCCCCCTGCTGGATTAATTCGCTTTCAAGTTGCTCTTGTGTAAAAGGGAGTTTCTGACCAGCAATTGCAAAGGAGCGTTTGGCGATATCAGGTGTGTGTATTAAAACCTCTTTGAAAACCTGAGTCAAAGCTGCAGCAACCGTTCGAGGTGTTTTATTTTGCTTTTTGAACGTCCCACTGAGTGATATAGATATCACGCCCTGGGGAGTAAGTCGCTTTTTGGCTATTTGATAGAACTCCACTGAATGCAATAGTGCTGTCTGGATTTGTAGTGGAGCGGGAATATCGACGGTAATCAAATCGTAATATTCTTCAGTTTTACTTAAAAAACTTTTTGCATCATCAATAGTTAAAACCCAATTGTCATATTCATCTATATGATTTGTGTATTTGAAATATAGTTGGCTTCCCTTTGGAACCGCGTTATCTATATCTACAATACGTAAATGGTTGGCCACTGATCCGATATACTTCACCGATTCCATAGACCCAGCACCTAAAACCAATGCCTTTGAAGGTTTCACCAGTTGCGCTGGAGTCTGTGAGAGAAAAACATTAAATAATTTAAGACTTAAGCTACCATAATTCTTTTTACCATCGAGATAAATATATCTTCTTCCTGTTGCAGATTCCACAATATCAACTTTTTGATATGGACTGTTTGCACTATATAGGACCCTACTACCAGATATACCATGAAATTTCGTATAAAGATATGCTAAACTTTCCTGTTCCAAGGAAGAAAAGGATACTCCGTAAATTATAGCTGCCAAACCTGAGATCAACCATATTCTCTTTCCTCCAAAAATCAAAGCAACAATGGTAGCTAGAGCCAGCTGATATAATATTTGTTGTGTACCTGGGATCGATCCGAGCAAAAATACTACAGCAAGCCCGGACAATGCTCCGAACAATTCCACACTATAGAACTTAGGCAGAGAGTTTGAGCCTGAGGAAGAAAGATCGATGAATCTGGGCAGTAATAGACTATAAAAAGAGGTTAATGCAAAAGTTGTAAAAAATAAAATAATCACAAAAGAGATGGTTGGTAGAATTTTTCCCATCGAACCCATCAAGTATCTTAAGGAGAAAGGAAGCGTTAGATGCACCAACCAGAATAAAATAGAAAAAATGCGAATAACTCGCAGGGTAAGCAAACCCGCCAGGGCGTAACCAATAGAATATCCAGAGAAATAGGCAATTGCCACCAAGAATATCACTACCTCTGTACCTTTCAAAACAGCAGTTATCTCCCGGATCATGAAAAACTGTAATAGGAGCATACATAATCCAGCTAAAAAGAGTATAGGAGCCCAATAATGTGGAGATTTCTTCAAATTGTGCAACTTACTTCTGATAACTGATCAATACTTCCTTTTCTAATTGATACAGTACTGATACTGTTTTATTCAACTTAATTGGTGGAGACAAAGTGGGTCACTCAGGTTAGTAAATTTGTAAAACAAAACAGGAAAAAGAAAGGAGAAGACCTATTATCGCGATTTAAACAAGAAAAACATCCTTATATATCTCTTGAAAATAAAATTAATCGCATGTCTGAACATAAGTAGCAAAAAGTTAAGAAATCATCTCGGGTACAAAATAAGAATAATCATTTATTGACTAGAGGAGAGATTGCCTACATACATCTTGACCTCGCCAATGTGGTCATAAGTTTCAATATTAAGATGTAACTTGATAATTTTCTGCCTTTAATGATAATTTCTGATATACCTGCTCGCTGAATAACAGGTACGAATTATACCCCGTTGTATCTCTAATACTACTCTTCATCATCCTGTAAGCAAGAATCACATCAGAACCAAGAATCTCACTCCGGTCACCAATTGGTTTCACAAAAAAATCACCACAATGAAAAAATCTTTAAATCTAAACTCGATATATGCACAGGCTTTGCAACTACTGGATGGATTTATTTGCATAACATCCATTTTCTCTGTAAAGGCTTGATAAAGTTAATATATCTGCGAGAGGAGATCTTGCGTACTAGTAACATCTCTTTCTGGCACATACCATAAAATTGCATCTCACTGGAAATTAGAAATTTTAACAGGTTGTGAAATAACTTTTAATTGAGCATTAAAAAGAGCTGCAATGATGAGATGGGCATGGTCCAACTCAGACTTAGTAAGAAAAATAGTATCTCCTCTAATATCCGTTATTATGAATCAACCGTTCTCTATGGCAGCCAAAAGATATTTCTCTATCGAAATAAGGGGAAATATCCCTTTTCAGATTAACGTATATCCCTTTTATTCATTCAATCAAGATTAAATACCATAAGAGTTTGATACGAAAATCATTCCCTACTCACGGTAGAAATCTCTACTGATAAAACCCAAAAACTAAAATAATTAGAAATCAAATAGACCCTATAGCGACTAACTTTGCGTCTTCCTAAATCGTGATAAGCCAAGCCGTCAAGAAATTTCAATCTTTACAATTATAACTAACAAGTCCTACCTGATTCACCTTAAAGAAAGCTTCCAAGATATCTATTATACATTCTCGATTAAGGGAGAAAAATATTAAATTTACTTAGTAGATTTTAAGGTCATTTTTTCCAAAATGGATAATCAGAACAAAAAAAGAATAAAACGGCTTCGTCAATACATTGAATGGCGGAATGCTTTATCTTCATTTATTCAAAAATCACTTATTCAGATCAAATCATTTGACCAGCTGTTTGTTATTATAATTGCAGTTATCATTGGTATCGTATCTGGCTATGGGGCTGCTGGATTCAGATTCCTGATTGACTTTTTTAGAAACATTACCTGGGGAGAAGGAACCTTTGTTCAGGTAATCAGATCTACACCCTTTTATCTAAAAATTGGAATCCCTGTATTAGGTGGAATAGTTGTCGCCTTAATTGTGAATCGTTTTGCTCCTGAAGCTAAAGGACACGGAGTACCAGAGGTAATGGATGCGGTAGCAACAAAGAATGGATTTATCCGTATGCGAGTAGTACTGGTTAAAGCCTTTGCTTCAGCATTATCGATCGGTACAGGTGCTGCAGTAGGTCGGGAAGGACCTATCGTTCAGATCGGTTCTGCTTTTGGTTCTTCTGTGGGACAACTTTTTCAGGTATCTACCCGTAGGATGAAAACATTTATTGGTTGTGGTGCAGCGGCGGGAATTGCAGCAACTTTTAATGCACCTATAGCGGGAGCAATATTTGCCAGCGAGGTCATCCTGGGCGATTTCAGTGTTGCGGCCATAGGACCCATCATCATTTCCTCCGTCTTCGGAACTGTTATTTCACGTAGCATCTATGGCGATTACCCAGCTTTCATTCCACCGGTCTACACTTTACAATCCCCTCAAGAAATAATTTTCTATATCGTATTAGGCATCATTACTGGACTAGCTGGCTGGCTATTTGTCAAGTCCCTCTACTTTTCTGAAGATGTTTTTGAAAATTTGAATCTGCCAATAAGCATTAAAGCAGCCATTGGTGGGGCTTTTCTTGGATTTTTTGCATTGTTCATCCCGGAAACATTAGGTGTCGGATACGAGTCGATGGACCGAGTGCTAGCAGGTCATTTGCCCTATCTTCTGGCTGGAACCTTATTGTTCGGTAAAATTTTCGCTACCAGTTTATCCTTAGGATCTGGAGCCTCAGGGGGTATATTCGCTCCTTCCCTATTCATGGGATCAATGTTAGGAGGTGTATTAGGAAACATATTTCACGCTTTTTATCCCGAATTAACAGCAACCTCAGGTGCCTATTCTCTCGTAGGAATGGCGGCCATGGTAGCAGCTACAACTCATGCTCCAATCACAGCGATTCTTATCATTTTTGAAATGACAACTGAGTATTCTGTCATCCTGCCACTAATGGTTACCAGTATTGTTGCTACTATTCTTACAACACGATTGTTAGACGGCAATATTTACACCATGAAACTAAAACGGAGAGGTGTTGATATTCATGGTGGTACTGCCATTAACATTCTTGATCAGTTAAAGATAGATAAAATTAAACAACAACTAATGGAAGTTATCAGCGAGGATGCAACCTTGGAAGAACTTCTGAAAAGAATGTCAGCCAGTAATCAATCTGCATACTATATATGTGATAGTGATAAAAAATTATCAGGAATTATCACTCAGGGAATGGTTCGTCGATTTTTAAACCGATTAGAAGAAATCCCAAAAGAAGCAATGGTTAGAGATATCTATAATACTCACTTTCCAAGAATAAGAGAAGATATGCCTCTTCATGAGGTCCTTAGGCTGATGTTAGACTCAGATATGCTAGCCATTCCAGTTGTGGATGATCAAGGCGTGCTGACTGGTCAAGTATTACGTGAAGATATCCTGCGGGAATACCAGGAAATGTTAATCCAATCGCAAAGTGCAGAACATCTGGCATCTTCGATGAAGTATGTTCATAACTATTATCACGAGAAAACTGAGGTTATCCCCGGATTTCTCATGGCAAGAATCAATGCACCAACAGAATTCGTCCATCAACTTGTCAAAACACTGAAAATCCGTAGTCGGTATAATGTAGAAGTAATGCTCATCAGAAAATCAAGAAATGGGCAATTCGTTGATATCTTACCTACTCCTGATACTTTGATAGAACTTGAAGATCAGTTACTTATCTTTGGAGAGAAAAAGCATGTTGAATCAGTTTGTGAATTATCGTAGGTAACGAATTTAAGGGAACCCCTTTTCTCTTATTTATCCCCCATACATCCAGGATATTAATTATCATTGATGAAAATCATCTGTATACGAACTGAACAATTACAACAACTCAAGGGAAAGACTTACTAAATCAAAATCCCCATAATTCTGGAATAAACAGTGAGAAAACAGTCCAGATTTCAAGTCTTCCCAACAACATATCAAAAGAAAGAATCCATTTTGCTACATCTGAAAACAACGTGAAATTATCAAGTGGGCCAACCCCACCGATACCCGGACCCACATTTCCCAAGGTTGCTGCTACTGCACTGAAGGATGTAGCTGCTCCGTACCCCATCGCAGTAAGAGATGCCCCGGAAAAAAGAAAAATAAAAATATACATTACTACAAAGGTCTGTACTTTTAATACCTGATCTGCTCCAATATTCTTTCCGTTCTGGCGGGGAAATACCACTACTCGTCTTTTTAGTATCCTACGAAGATGAAGACGTAATTCTTTGAAAATGATTTCGTAACGCCACACCTTGATAGACCCACTGGTGGAAGCAGACATTCCTCCAATGAACATTAACAGAACCAAGATCGACACACTAAAATCAGGCCAATATTTGAAATCTTCCGTGGCAAATCCTGTAGTAGTAATAATTGAAACTACCTGAAAAATAGCCTTTCGGAGTGAAGAAAGAAAAGCAGCATCATCTTGATTGATCAGATAGAGGTTGAAAGTAATTAGTAAACTCGACGATAGAAAGACTCCAAAAAATATTTTAAAGGAAGAATTCTTGAAGTATCGAAATTTGCCACGAAGAGCATGGTAATGAAGGATAAAACTTGTTGCTCCAATAATCATGAAAATCATAACAACAATTTCAACATATAGACTGTTAAAATGAGCAATGCTGGCATTCTTTGTAGAAAATCCACCCCCTGCTATGGTCGCAAAAGCGTGAGTTACTGCATCAAACCATCCCATGACTGGTAAGAGTAACAAGAACTCGGAAAAAGTAAACAGCAAATATATTTTCCAATAAGATTTGGCAACAGTGGCAATTCGAGGAAAAAGTTTATCTTCATTTGTTGAAACGGGAGATTCCGAGCTGAAAAGCTCACTTTTCCCTCTAAAGGAAGGAAAAATTACCATAGCCAGAACAACAATTCCCATCCCCCCCAGCCAATGAGTCTCTGAGCGCCAGAATAATATACTTCTGGGAATGGTTTCAATGTCAGGAATCACTGTGGATCCTGTAGCTGTAAAGCCGGACAGGGATTCAAAAAAAGCATCCGTAAAAGATGGTAAAATATGACTAATAATAAAGGGGAGAGCTCCGAATACTGATGCGCCTATCCATGTTGCCACTACAATAGCGATAGACTCTCTAATTTTAAGATTCTTAAAATCATGTTTCCGAAAAAAGGAAATCATGCTCATGATTGACAGAATCGCAATAGGAATAATAAAATGAATATGCACTTGCTCGTGAAACAAATAAGATAATAAAAGTGGGGGAATCATTGCTAAGGAGAGCAGCCCAATGATTCGATTAATGGATTGAAATACTAAACGATAATTCATTTATGGCACACGTGTATGTATTCAAATGGATGCTATAATTTACTTAACTCCTTAAAAACCCCCAATTGGTTCATCAGTTATCATAGAACTCTAATGTCACTTCTTTTTCTGGTGTTGAGAGCTTATCGATTACCAGCAAATAACAATAGAATCTCCACAAACAACATAAAAGTCCCTTTCCTTAAAACTAAGCTTTATGATCTACTTTAATTCATGAGAACAAATGTTCTTTTTGAAGATATTATTTCAACTAGATGAAAATAGTTTAGAAGAATCCATGTTTAAACTGTTTCATTCTGAGAGACCACTTCCACGTGAAGTTTGTTACCTGATAGAAATAGGTGAACATGATGTGCCTCGGGATTTTCCAGCAAAGTCTTGGAAAGTTTTGCTAAGATTTCTCGTTTGATAATTCTTCTAATCGGCCGGGCACCATATTCAGCTTCATATCCATTATGTATCAAATAATCAATAACCTCTTTATCAATCTTCATATTTACATTCTGTTCAGCTAAAACCTTATCAAGGTTTTTTAGTTGCATCAGAACGATGTCTCTTATTTCTGCTTTACCGAGATCGCTAAATGTGATAATCTCGTCGATTCGGTTGAGAAATTCAGGTCGTAAATAATGCTTCAATTCCAAGTATGGCATATTCGATGTCAAGATAATTATAGTATTTCTAAAGTTAACCAATCTCCCCTTGGCATCAGTTAACTGTCCATCATCCAGGATCTGTAATAAAATATTCAACACACTTGGATGTGCCTTTTCGATTTCATCAAAGAGGACCACAGCATACGGCCGCCTCCTGATTTTCTCTGTAAGTTGACCACCTTCTTCATAACCTACATAGCCAGGTGGACTTCCTATTAGTTTTGCTACGGAGTGTAACTCCATAAATTCACTCATATCTATTCTATTTAGTGCTCTTTCATCGTCAAATAATGCTTCTGCTAATGTCTTAGCTAATTCTGTTTTACCGACACCGGTATTACCCGTGAATAAGAAAGTACCCTGAGGACGATGACGATCTACTATCCCAATCTTGGACATGCGAATGACATCGGCTACTTTTCGGATAGCTTCTTCTTGACCAACAACTCTTTTCTCTAACTTAGACTCCAAGTGTAGCAGTTTCTCTTTTTCTCCAGACAGCATTTTTGAGACCGGGATTCCAGTCCACTTTGACACAATTTCGGCAATGTCCTCAGTCTCTACTCCTAATTTTAAAAAGCGACTGGACTTTTGCACAGCTTGTTCCTTCTCGATCTCTTTTTCAATGGCGGGTATTTCACCATAAAGTAATTTTGCTGACTTCTGATAATCTCCCTCTCTTTGGGCTTGTTCTACCTGTATGTTCATCCGATCTATTTTTTCCTTCAATTTCTGAATGCGTATGACACACGCTTTTTCTTTCACCCATATAGAATTTAGATTTTTTAAATTTGACTTTAGTGTTTCAATCTCTTTTTTGACTTCGATCAAACGACCTTTAGAGCGGGTATCCTTCTCCTTCTTCAAAGCTTCACGCTCAATCTCAAATTGTAAAAGTTTTCTCCTAGCATCGTCTATCTCCTCAGGAGCAGAGTTCATCTCCATCCTAATTTTAGATGCAGCCTCATCTACCAAGTCAATTGCTTTATCAGGTAAAAATCTATCGGTAATATAGCGATCGGATAAAGTAGCAGCTGCTATAAGGGCTGAATCCGTGATATGTAAGCCATGATGTAACTCATATTTGTCTTTAATTCCACGGAGGATAGTAATTGTATCCTCCAAATTAGGTTCAGTAATGTATACTTGCTGAAAACGTCTTTCCAGGGCTGCATCCTTTTCTATATATTTCTGGTACTCGTTCAACGTCGTTGCTCCAACGACCTTCATATGACCACGAGCTAACTCAGGTTTTATCATATTAGAAACGTCCATATGGCCTTCCAAATTTCCGGCGCCAACAATCATATGCAATTCATCGATGAATATAATGATATCTCCTTCTTTTTCTACAACCGCCTTAATAAAATTCTTCAGGCGTTCTTCAAACTGACCCCGATACATAGCTCCCGCCACCATAGCGCTTAAATCCAATGCGATAAGTTGTTTATTCTTAATATTCTCCGGTACATCACCTTCAACTATTCGCTTTGCTAAACCTTCTACTACAGTAGTTTTTCCAGTTCCAGGTTCTCCAATCAGAACTGGATTGTTTTTTGTGCGCCGTGACAGAATCTGGATGATTCTGCGTATCTCTTCTTCCCTGCCGATTACAGGATCAATTTTCCCCTCCTGAGCCAGTTCAGTCAGATTGACTCCATACTGCTCAAGAGCATCAATGCCTTCTTCAGGATTAAATTGATTTGTCATTTGATCCATAGTATTCCTCCTATTTAGCTTTGCAGATATATTACCAATATTGTGCCCCCATTAAACACAAGCCAAATTGCTGTACTATTTCGACATCCTGTCAGCAACTTTTGAAAAAAAGCAGTTAAAAAGTCGTGTTATAGATAGTAAAGAAGAACAATTCCAATTAATCGTATTAATAACAAAATCCACTTTCTTTTTGCTTTTTTCTACTGTAAAAAATATGGAATACTTAAAGGAAATTATGACCTAACATCGACATATAAGTCATCATCATAAGGATATATCTAATTGTTTCAGTTGAATCAATCAAATTGCTTGATAGCTGAAAAATCAGTGTCACTCAGTAATTTTCATTCACCTATTGATGTGTGGTTTCACTTGGAAAATCAGCGTTATTTACTCTAAATATCAGAAGATTCAATTGATACATTTTAATTCTCCTGACAAATAAACCTGTTAAAACTATTTCTTTTTAAATAAATTACTACCGAGATAAGCTATTAATAAGTTATTATTCATAATCGGGGATTAAAAGATATAAATATCTTCTTGTCGTAATGTAAATTCCTACGTAAATTATCTATGATTTCAGAGTAAGGAACCATGAATCTCCTTAAAAACAGTGGTCAAAATGTTGCTAAAGAAATCGTCTGATTACGCTTTACAACTGGGTTTTTACTTAAGTCAGGAATCCGGGGATAATTATATTCACCTAAAACAAATTGCGGAAAAATTAGATTTTCCGTACTACCAATTAAGTAAAATAGCAAATCTGATGGTACAGAAAGGGATACTAAAATCTCGTACCGGTCCTAATGGGGGTGTTTGTCTGAAAATGAATCCCAAAGAACTCAGTTTATGGGATATCATCCAACCCTTTGAAGGAGATTCACTTTTTGAAAATTGTGTTCTGGGGATGGCAAAATGTGACGATAAAAATCCTTGCCCTATTCATGAGTTTTGGAAAAATGCCAGAAATGTGCTACAGGATCTTTTTAAGGCAAAATCTTTAGAGGAACTTTCTTCAACCACACTTCAGGAATTATCTGCAAAGAACCTTAACACTTAGTTTAGGGAGGTACAATAAATGAAAATCAAACATTTATTACTCTTAACAGTTATTATTTCAGCCACTCCTATTCGTTCTCTATCTGATAATGAACCCCAATATGTGGGGGTAAAGAAATGTCAGATCTGTCACGCTACCCCTGAAATTGGGGATCAATATGGGATCTGGAAATTATCAAAACACGCCCAGGCTTTTGCAACCTTACTCTCTGAGGAATCCCTGAAAATCGCAAAGGAACGTGGTTTAACTGTCCTTCCCCATGAAGCACCTGAATGCCTGGAATGTCATGTTACCGGCTATGGTGCAGATGATTCTAAGTTTGAGTCTCCCCAAGTTATGGAACTTGGCATTCAATGTGAGAGTTGTCATGGACCGGGAAGTGAATATAAAAAGATTAGCATCATGTTAGATAGAGAGCAATCTTTAGCAAATGGACTGATTATTCCTACCGAGGAAACATGTATTAAATGTCACAATGAAAGAAGTCCCAGATATAAGTCTTTTCATTTTGAAGACTTTGTAAAAAAAATAGACCACAAAGTACCTGAAGGATACTCTTGGGAAGAAGATGATGATGAAGATGAAGACGAGGAACTTTGGTAGATCATAATGAAAGCTATTATTATCATTCCTGTCATTATTATGATCATTCTAATCCTTTTGTTTGGATTAGGACGAAGTCCTGAACCAATCATCCAACCTCTATTATTCAACCACAAAGTACATATAGTTGACCAAGATATGGATTGTGAGACTTGTCACGCTCAAGTCTCCATTCATGCCAGGGCGACACTTCCCAGTGTAAAAACTTGCAAGAAATGTCACTCTCAGCCCCTCACCAACTCAACAGTGGAAAGTGAACTGCTTGCTTACATTTCTAAAAGTGCAGAGATCCCGTGGTCAAGAATTTATGAAGTTCCCGACCACGTTTATTTCTCCCATAGACGCCATGTTACCTTAGGAAATGTAAAGTGTGAAACTTGCCATGGAAACGTACAGGAATTGGCTGAACCAGCTGAATATCCGCTAGTAGCCGTAAAGATGGATAATTGTATGAAGTGTCACGAAGAGCATCAAATCACAAATGATTGTTTAGCTTGTCATAGATGAAAAAGAATAAAACAAAAATAATTTCCAGAAGAGATTTTCTCAAATTGGCTGGTTTGACTGCGGGAGGTGTAACAGCCGGTCACTTTCTATTTTCAGAGTTAATGGCAGTTCCTGAGCAATTGTTAGAAAAAGTAGCCAGAAGTACTGGAAAAGAAAGTTGGGTGAATACCATTTGCCGACAATGCCCAGGAGGTTGTGGTATTAGTATCCGTAGAATTGATGGTATACCAGTCTATGTGAAAGGAAATCCTATTTTCCCTGTAAATCGTGGTGGTGTATGCCCAATGGCACACACATCGTTGGAAGTCCTTTTTAACCCGGATCGAGTCAGTAATCCTCTCCGGCGTACAGGTAAAAAAGGCCAGGGCCATTGGGAAGACATTGAATGGGAAGAAGCCTTAGATACTCTATCGCAACATCTTCGGGATTTAGTAAATAAAGGAGAAGGAGATAAAATTGCCATTATCAACGGTGATAGTTCACCCCTGATAAAACGTTTGTGTCAACACTGGATAAACACAGTCGGTTCTCCCAACTATTTTGAAGACGAAGGTCTGCTCCAAAACTCTATTGCCGTCCAACTTTCTCAAGGTATTCAAAAAATACCCGCCTATGATTTTACCAACAGCAAGTACATTCTTAATTTTGGAAGTAATTTTCTCGAAGAGGGGCTTTCTCCTGTCCACTATCAGAATATCTTCAGTCATTTTCGATCAGGCAAAGTAGAAGCCTCTACAACTCTGGTATCCATCGATTCCCGCATAAACCTCACTGTATCAAATTCCAATCGCTGGATACCAATCTACCCGGGTACCTATGGTGCCCTGGCTTTAGGTATCGCCAATGTTCTAATAGTTAACGATCTCTATGATAAAGAATTCGTACGAAAGCAATGCTCAGGTTTTGATTCCTTCCATGATGCTAAGGGCTATGATCATATTGGGTTTGAATCTTATGTGAGAGCTAACTACTATCCTGAGAAAGTATCAGAGATTACAGGAGTACCTACCCAGACGATAATCAAATTAGGGGAGGAATTTGGAACTCACAAACCAGCAATAGCAATTTCCGGGGAAGCCTCACGATTTACGACAAATGGCAGTTTTGCACAATGGTCAGTATACTGCCTAAATGCATTAATCGGAAATATCCAGAAGAAAGGAGGTATCTTCTTTACCCCACCCTCAGCTGAACTCACCTTTCCTGATATAAAAGGGGAATCTAATAGAAACACTTCTCCCCTTTCTACTAAAATTGGTTCTGAAGTAGGAGCCACCTCACTTTTTGGAGATATTACTATTGACCAATTTGCCGAAGCTTTAATTACAGAAGATTCTGATAAAATAGACACTTTACTGATCATTGATTCTAATCCGGTTTTTCACTCCCGCAATAAAGAAACTATGATAAAGGCACTTCACACCGTAAAAAACGTGATCTACCTGGGCATATTTATTAACGAAACAGCTAAACATTGCGATTTAATATTACCAGACCACTCCTATTTGGAAAAGATGGATATAAGCGGACCCCTTCCCGGTCTCACTTTCAGCCACGTTGGTTTTCAACGCCCTGTTATCAAGCCCATCTTCAACACCAAACAGAGCGGGGACATCCTCATCAATTTGGGCAAAGCTGTGATGGGTACAGAAAGTTTTCCCTGGAAAGATTACAAGACCGCCGTCCGTAGCTGGTTTGAGGCCCTTTTTAAGTCCGGAGATGGGACAATAATCTCCAAATACTCTGATAAAGAGTGGATAAAGTATCTGCAAGAACGTGGTTGGAAACTGCATCAGTATGAATCATTCAAATCCTTTCTAAAACTATTGACAAAAAATGGAGGATGGTGGAAGCCGGGAGATTCGTTGCTACCTAATAAAAAGATATACCAGACTGAATCTAGCAAATTTGAATTTTTTTCTTCTACGCTTCAAAAGCGTCTATTACAGTTATCAGCCCAGATGGAAGGGACCTCATCTCTCGAAAAACAGGAAAGGTTATTAAGCAATCTAAATATCTCTGCTCGAGGAGATGAACTCTTTTTACCTCATTATGAAAAGACCATCACCCCCAATAATCTGAATGAGTTCCCCTTAATACTAACCGTTTCTCAACTATTAACCAACCGCGAAGGTAAAGGAGCTTCACAACCTTCTCTCATGGAAATGGTGGGCATCCAAGTTGGTCGTTATTGGAAGTCCTGGATCGAAATCAATCCTAAAACAGCCGCTGAATACCAATTGAATGATCGTGATCTAGTTTGGGTCGAATCAAGTAGCGGCAGGGTAAAAACTGAAGTAAGGCTTTTTCAAGGAATTCGACCGGGTGTTGTACACATGGCATTAGGTTTAGGACATACTTCTTATGGTCAATTTGGGACAGGGATAGGTGCCAATGCTACAGATTTAATAGAAAACAATTTTGATTTCGTTTCCAATACTCCAGCACTAAATGGAACCCGAGTTAAGATCAGTTCCGTAAGGATGGATACTTGATATGGCCAGCTGGGGAATGGTAATAGATTTAAACAAATGTACCGGTTGCGGTTCATGCGTTTCTGCTTGTAGATCAGAAAATAATGTCCCCAACGTTGGCCCTGAAGAATCGCAATTGGGACGAGCTATCTTCTGGATGGATATCCTGGAAGTAATTGAAGGAGAATATCCTGATGTTAAAGTGCATTATATCCCCCGTCCTTGTTTCCAATGTGACAATCCCCCCTGTACCAAGGTTTGTCCAGTCAGGGCAACTTATAAAAATGACGAAGGGCTTGTCGCTCAAATTTACCACCGTTGCATTGGCTGCCGTTATTGTATGGTTGCTTGCCCATATGCTGCCAAATCTTTTAATTGGTATGAACCCGAGCGTACGGCAGAATTTTTACAAACTTGCAATCCTGATGTAAGCAAACGGATGAAAGGAGTTGTCGAAAAATGTTCCTTCTGCAGTCATAGACTACTTAAAGCCAAGGAACAGGCCAAGTATGAAGCAAGGGAAATGAAAGAGCAGGACTATCAACCTGCCTGTCGGGAAGCATGCCCTACTTCCGCTATCACATTTGGTGATTTTGACAATGATGAACATGAAGTCAGCCGACTGAAAAAATCCTACCGGGCGTTCAGAATGGAAGAATCCCTGGGAACGGAACCTAAAGTCATTTATTTAGCAAGAGAAGATTGAGATGAACTCAGAAGAATTCAAAAACGATCCTGATTATCAGCTATACAAACCTGTTCTGGAGAAGGGTCGGGGAGCTTTCATCTTAGGAGGTGTTCTTCTGGCATTATTTATCTGGACCATGTACATGTATAGTATTCAACTGAGGGAAGGATTGGGTGTAACGGGATTAAACCGACCCATATCGTGGGGTTTTTACATTGTGAATTTTGTCTTTTTTATAGGTATCAGTCATGCCGGTACTTTGATCTCGGCTATACTAAGATTATCAAAAGCTGAATGGCGTAGACCTATTACGCGGATGGCTGAAGTTATTACAGCGATTGTACTGGCCATTGGGGGATTACACCCTATCATCGATCTGGGTAGACCGGATAGATTGTTAAACATTTTCTACTATGGTCGTCTTCAGTCGCCCCTTTTATGGGATGTCACTGCCATTACCTGCTATTTCACTGCCAGTACAGTTTATCTGTTCCTGCCCATGATTCCTGATATTGCCCGCTTACGAGATATGGGCGCCCGACCTCAATGGCTTTACAGATTTCTTTCCTGGGGTTGGACTGGTACAAAGAAACAAAAGCAAATCCTTGAACGTGCCATCACCATCCTCATGGTAATGGTTATTCCTATTGCTGTTTCAGTTCATACTGTTATATCATTTATCTTTTCTATGACTCTGCAACCCGGATGGCACAGTACCATTTTTGGACCCTACTTTGTGGTGGGAGCCATATTCTCTGGTATCGCGGCACTGCTTATTGTAATGATCGTTTTCAGGAAAGTCTTTCACCTGGAAGGTTATCTGAAATTGATCCATTTCCAGTACCTCTCAACTCTTCTACTCATTATGTCTCTCTTGTGGGGCTACTTTACATTTTCAGAATACCTCACCGGAGTTTATGGAGCCGAACCCCATGAGATGAAAACCATTCTTTACAAGTTCACTGGAGAATACTCCCCATTCTTCTGGGGTATGGTACTCTGTAATTTCATAATTCCCATCGTGATACTGACATTTAAAAAATTCAAAACTATTACGGGAATACTTATTGCCAGTATCGCTGTGGTAGTAGGAATGTGGTTGGAAAGATTGAACATTGTTGTACCTTCCCTTTCTAATCCCCGGTTACACATTCCCCACCAGATATACATACCATCTCTAGTGGAATGGGCTCTCTTTATTGCTGGGATAACAGTTTTTATACTAGCCTTCATCATGTTTTCGAAATTCTTCCCTGTCATCTCCGTATGGGAGATAAAAGAAGGGAGAAAAGAAGGATTAGAAGAGATCAAGGATCGTATTACCAGCTATCAACCAGACATAGATATTAAATTGGAGTATGATTAGAATTGACGAAGTTTAAGAAACCTGGAATAATATTCACTTTTCAGATTATCAGTCTATCAATGATCTGGATCTTTGTCTCGGGAATTACCTGGTGGATACTTAACCTGATCATAATCGCTCGCCGGTTGAGAGACTTTCCCGATGCCTCTGTCGTTATCAGCATTGTCGTAATTCCCATTTTCATAACATTAGCTGGTGTTTTGACTTATGTATTTGTAGGTCTAAGGAAAAATAAAGAGGAAAATTATTCTCCAAAAGAATGAAGGGAGATAATAATGATAAATAAAATTAATAAACATAAGTTCATACATCAGTGGTATTCTTTTATTCTTAAAGGAGTAGTCTTTATAGCAGCTACTTTCTTGGCTTACATTGTTTACGGAACTGAAAAGAGAAATGAATCTCTTCAAGAAAATTTTCCCGTAAACCCATTATCAGGTCGAATTGTTTTTGAAGAGAAGGGATGTATTGATTGTCATGCTATCGACGGATTTGGTGGTGACAATGGACCTGATTTAGGTCGGCAAATATTCTTCGGCAGTTTCTATGATTTAGCTTCCAGATTATGGAATCATGCCCCGGAAATGGAGATACAATCTGACTTTCTAAATAAAAAATGGCCTTCCTTCTCCTCCTTAGAGATGGATCAATTGATCAGTTATTTATTCTTTTTACGATATTTAGGTGAACCTGGAAAAGTAGCTGAAGGTAAAAGACTCCTTGATGAGAAAAAATGTTTGATTTGCCATCGAATCGATCAAGAAGGGGCTCCCGAAGGAATTGCACTTGATCATCTACAACGATATGCATCACCCCTATTAGTTGCTCAATTGACCTGGAATCATATCCCTGAAATGCAAAAGAAAATGGATACTATGGGTTTCGAGCGCCCTACCTTTAACGATCAAGATATAACTCACATTAGTGCATATCTAAGGGAATTAAATCGTACAACTCAAATTGAAACTCAATATATGTCCCCTGGAAATCCAAAGAGGGGTGCTAAACTTTTTGTCTCAAAACAATGCAGCTAATGTCATGCCAGCCAAGAAAATCAACCCTCCATTGGTAAGCGACTCAGTGAAATGAATCTTCATAAAAGTGTAACTGCTATTGCTGGAACTATGTGGAACCATGGCAATACAATGCTGGATGCAATATTAACTGAGGAGTTAGAATGGCCTAAATTTGAAGGGTCAGAAATGGCTGATTTGATTGCTTATCTCTATTTCTTTAACTATCAGGGTTCATCTGGTAATCCTGTATTAGGTAAAGAAATATTCGAAGGAAAATCATGTATCATGTGTCACGATACCAATGATAGTTTAGCTATTAAGCAACTTAAAAATCTTTCAACTCCTACTGATTTGGTTAAATCTATGTGGAATCATGTTCCTTACATGCACAAACTCACAGTTACGAAGAATATTAATTGGCCGGATTTGACTTCTGAAGATCTTAGACATTTGTTCACTTATTTGAAAAGTTTCATTAAAAAGGAAAGTAACTGAATTAATGGTAAATCTGCAATGCAAATACTTTTTAGAGGGAAACACCCCAAGTTAACAAAAAGGAGGAACAGTAATGAAAAGCCATAAGATAGTGTTCTTTGGTTTTCTCTTAATCTCGATGGCCCTATTCATGGGAGCTTGCGAAGATGGAGGAGATAACCATGATCACTTCGACGGGTTGGTTGTGGCTTCTGTTACCACAGGACCTACCATCGACGGTAGCGTCGATGCGGTCTGGAGTAATGCTACTGAGTATGTCGTCACTGTTGGTGAGTCTGCAGACTACTCCAACGCTTTTGGAGCAATTGACGTCTCTTTGAAGGCGCTCCAAGATGGTGAATATGTGTATATTCTCGCATCATGGGCTGACGCTACTGAGAACGTGGACAAGAAACTGTGGACTTATAGTGCAGGTTCTTGGAGTCAATCTGGAAATGAAGACCGGATTTACTTTATGTGGGATACTGGGACTAACGGTACTGAAGGAGTAAATTGCTCCAGCATGTGTCACGTCGGTGATAACCAAATGTATACTACCGGCGGAGGTTGGGTAGATGTCTGGCACTGGAAAGCTCACCGGACTAATCCCCTGGGCCATGCTGACGATAAGTACTTCAATGATGTGATCGGAGGGGATGGAGGTCGTCATGGTGATTCAAAAACCATCGGTCTCTATTCTGACAACAAAGATAACGATCTGCCCAAGTACTCCGGTCCCATTACCGATGGTCATTTCATCATCATCCAGGAAGGCGAGGATGAAACTTCTCTCACTGCCTTCACGGCTGCTGATACCACCATCGATATCCCCGGGTACATCCTTAATGAAAATGCCGATGGTAGCAGGGCTGATGTGGAAGCAAAAGGCGTCTGGAATAATGGCAAATGGACGGTGGAATTAAAACGTATGCTGGATACTGGTAATAGTGATGATGATGCTGTTTTCATCGAAGGCCAGACAATTCAAGCTACCATAGCCGTAACAAATAACTCTGGAGGCGATCATTCCGGAGCTATGCCTTTCGAAGTCAAGTTCTAACCCGTAGTTAAAAAGAGGAGGCAGCTGTAAGTTGCCTCCTCTCCTTTTATGAAAGTACTTGAAAAATATTTGATCTGCTGTTCGCTCACGGGTCTATTAATGTCTTCGATTATGGAGGCTATACCCTTATCTGGTATGGTGTCCTCCTCAGGATACTACTTCACTCGTCAGAGCCGGACTGAGCAAGGAACTTCTCACCTGTTATTACACGAATCTTTTCGCTTAAAATACCAGAGAAGGGATAATCTAACATTCAACGCATCGGGAGTTTTTGCCTTAGACCCGTTAAACAGCTCGATTAATCCATTTTTCAATTTATATACCTTAAGTGTTAGCAAAAAAAATATGCTTTCTCTTTTTGACCTCAAGTTCGGTAGGCTATTCGTTTTTGATCAATCCAACTCCGGGCGAATCGATGGATTAAACCTGCAAGGATCATTTTTATCAAAGACGAAATACACTGTCTATGCTGGTGGACTCGTGTTTTCTGATGGCGGTTTTTCCAATCCTATGGAAAGTCATTTATTGGGCATTAATATTTCCTGGCAGTTAAAGGATGATGCAAAATTATCTTTTGCTCTATCACAGAAAGCCCGCAGTAGAGAAGTTTATACTCCATCATATTACCGAAATAATTTCTACGGGGATTACTCTAAATCCATTGAACTTCCCACTGTCTCAGAACGCCGTCTGGGATTACAATTGGATGTCCACAGAGACGCCTGGTCATTACATGTCGCTACTGTGGGTAATATTAAGTGGCTGAATATCCAACGATTCAACAGTATCCTGACTTACTCTAAAGGAAATTTCCAGAAACTGCTGTTCGAATATTATTTCAGACGTCCAAGAATCGACTACAACTCAATTTTTTCAGTATTTGATTCACAAACCCATCAACAATTCTCCGCTTCTACCATCTATATGGTACGTTCCAAATATCACATTTCCTCAAAACTCCAAACTACACTTTTCTCAGATGAAACGAGTTTTCTATCTACCTTTGGTGTGGGAACAGATAAAGTGTCTGTTCAATACAAATTTCAGACTGGATATGGTGGAGAATTTCATTGGGGAACTTTAAGAGGACAAAGACGAGTTTTAACTTCTCTCACGATTAGAGCAAACCTTAATGTAGGAAACTACAAACCACTTGACAATTCCTGGGAGAGTCTGGCAACAATCATGGCTGGAATCAGCTATAAACCCACTCAATTCCTTACTTTTAGTGCTGACGTCCATTTACTAAAAAATCGGTATTATGACCATGACACTCGACTTCTGATTCGAGCGAATTATTTTATTAGATGAATAATTTTACTAAAACTTCACTTGCTCTAATACTTATATGGGGAGGAGGTTTGTATAGTCAAATTATTGAATTTGACCACTATCTCCATGTAGAAGAGACAGAAATAAAGTGCAGTAAATGCCACAAGAATAAATTGATCAAGAACAGTCTCCATGCGTCAGACAATCTCCTACCGAAGGAGGCGTATTGTACTAAAAAGTGTCATAAGATCTGGCGTGATGAAGAGGAGTGTGAGATTTGTCATCTGGAAAATCCACCTTATGAAACTTTTCCCAGACGAAAAGTAAATTTCGACTTCCCCCATAAAACGCACGCCGTGGATCAACGCCTCCCCTGTGAAACTTGTCACGGAACTTTCGAAGAGGAAGGTGCTATACCCCTTATTCCCTCAATGACTGACTGCATAAGCTGTCATGAAGAAAAGTTGGCCAGGACATCTTGCCTTACCTGTCATGAACATCCTGAGGAACTTCGACCCAAAGGACATACTCCCTTCTGGCTTACCGAACATAAAATAGCTGCGCTAAGTAATCAAGAGGACTGCTCTTTTTGCCATACAGAAGGGAGTTGTAATAACTGTCATGCGGGAGGAACCCTCACTCAAGATAAGCTTTCAGCTATGAATCCTTTTCCTTCTTTCCGACCAGATGATACCCATACAACGATGACACTGGTTAGAAGCCATGATTTGAACTACGAATTCTTCCACGGACTTGATGCCAAGACCCAAGCCAGGGATTGTCAGGTATGTCACCAGACCGATTTCTGTTCAGATTGCCATCAAAATGCTGATGATTTTCTTTTGAATAAACCTGATTTTCACGGGGGATTAGATTGGGGAGCTGTCAGGTATCCATCGGGAACAGATTTCGCTGATATTACAGGTGGAACCCATGCTGAAATGGCCAGAAGGGACATAGAAGCGTGCCAAGCTTGTCATGATGTGGAAGGGGGTGATCCTGTTTGTCTGCAATGTCACTTGGATGCTGATGGAATGAAAGGAACCGACCCAAAAACTCACACTACTGGCTTCATGAACAATATTCGTGGCGATTGGTGTGACCAGGAGATTTCACTCTGTTACACTTGTCACAGTTTTACCTTCCAAAAAGGGGATGGATTTTGCGGATACTGTCATTAATAAATAAACAAAGCAATGTTGTTTTGTTATCAATAATACTACTACTATTTCTTGTGGGATGCACTGAACTTTCTGAATCTATAACACAACCGGTTGAATCATCTTTAACTTATCTGCATAACATCCAACCCCTTTTAGAACGTAGTTGTGTACGCTGCCATGGTGGAGATACGATAAGGGGAGACTATGACCTCTCCACCTATGCAACTGCCGTAGACTCTTCAGTTAATATTTTACCAGGTGATTCCACGAGTCCACTATTGATACAAATCAGGAATGACGGTAGTGATAACATGTATCAATTCCTTAATAACCCTAATGATGCCGTATTAATTTTTAACTGGGTCGTTCTTGATAGTGCGGTCTTAGATTAACTATACTCAATCAAACAGATAAGGAATCGAATCCCTCGAATTAGATTCATCTGATAATAAATCTAACTCTCCCGGTTTAATCCCTTAATTTTTATACCTATAGTAATGATGAGATAAGTTATTATTAAAGAAAAAAAGAATAACCATATTCGACGACGTAGAGATTCATCCATGCTTTTATTTGCTCCCAAGATAGCAGCCTGAGCAGCTTCAAATCCCGGTCTTGCTAATGAATCAACGTAGTCAATGTTGAAACTATGAATATTCGTACGTGTCTGAATAAGTACTTTTTTGGCTTCCTCTAATGGGAAATAAAGGTCTGATAAGTTGTGTCCATAAATTTCTGTACTTTTGCTTCGGGTCATGGCTATTCTCCTTTCTATTGAATTTATCCCAACTGGGTCGGGACAAATTTAAGGGGAGACCGTGGCCCTTTTC
>JBHHUM010000038.1:0-18729 GCA_046861645.1 Fidelibacterota bacterium
AGGGCGAGGTGCTCCTCATCGATGATTTTCCTCAGGATAGTCAAAACAAAGCACAATTCTGGTACCGGACGGTGCTTGACTCACTGCTGGGAAGTAATGGCTTTTCCGTTTGGGAGATAGGTGAAGAGCTCCCTTATTCTACAACTGATCTTAATGCCAATCTAAATTACTTTTCCACAGTCATCTGGTATTCAGCTTACACTGGGAAAGAGACTTACGATGAGGCTGGATCAAGTATTTACACTTTTCTCTCCAGTGGAGGAAATTTGTTTTTAAATGCACCTGAACTGAAAGATACCTCTTTTGTCTGGTTCCCTATCGACACTACTTTTGTTCTTAACCCCTCTGGAAGGTTGCTAACCGGACGAAAGCTTGAATCACAGATAGATACTACACTTGACTTAGTGGTTTCCAAATTAGTGGCTATTCGCGTAAAAGGTTATGAAAACGATGTAATTAAACACCCTAATTTCAGAAGTCTTTATCGTTTGCAAGAACCGGGAAGCGGGGATGAATGGAATGATACCCCTAATGTCTGTGGATTATACCAATTTGAAGTGGGATTAGGCCAACTCTCAGGCAAAGCTGTATTGATGACGATTCCTTTACATAATGGTTCTAATCCTGTGTTGGAGGGTAGTGGCTCCGCCAGCAAATTCATAGAATATCTGTTTGAAGAGGAATTTTCTCCATGAAACACCTAAAAGTTTTGATGCTTCTACTTCCTTTACTGCTGCACAGCCAGCAAAGAGTTACTCTGGAGGGTAC
The DNA here is from genome assembly GCA_046861645.1 of Fidelibacterota bacterium. GTDB lineage: Bacteria > Fidelibacterota > Marinisomatia > Marinisomatales > UBA2128 > UBA2128. The sequence continues at coordinate 769 of JBHHUM010000038.1, forward strand.
AGTCAGAGATTCTGAGACAGGGGAGCCTTTACCGGGTGTCAATGTAATAATCAAGGGCACATACTATGGTGCTGCTACCGCAGCTGACGGCACCTATCATATCTCTGATGTTTCACCGGGGAGTTATGACATGGAAATATCTATGGTAGGTTACAAGGTTCTCTTAAAAACGGGCGTGAAGATTGAAAAGGGCGTTACGGTCATTGAAAACTTCGACCTGGAGCAGACTGTGCTGGCCTTGGGTGAAGAAGTGGTAGTGTTGGGAAAGAAGCCCCTTTTCAATGTCGACGAAACAGCGTCTCTAACACGGGTTTCCAGTGATGATATCCAAAACAAGATTGTGAATACAGTTGAGGATATTCTTTCCGAGCAGATTGGAGTTACCACTGTAGACAACGAAATTCACATCCGTGGGGGCCGGATCGATGAAAGCCTTTTCATAATAGATGGTTTATCTATTAAGGATCCTCTTTCCGGTTATGGGGGCAACTTATTCGTTAACGCCGAATCTATCGACAATCTGGAAATCATCACCGGAGGATATAATGCCGAGTACGGTCAGGCTATGTCCGGCGTGATCAATATCCGGTTGAAGGAGGGACGGGACAAGTACGAAGGAAGCCTGAAATATGCCAGTGATAACTGGGGGTTTTCCCAAAAATTTTTCAATCACTATAATACGGATCACCTCGAGTTTAATCTGGGGGGGCCCGCACCCTTACTGGAACTCCTGCCTAAAGTTACAGGACTTGATCTACCTGGTCGGTTCTCTTTATTTGCCAACGGTTATGGTGAAATGAGCGATACTCACCTTCCTGCTGCCCGTCGGCTCTTCCCACATCGTAATTGGTCACTACCAGGGTTAAGCGATGCACAGGCAGATGAGCTGCTAAAAAGAATAACACCCCGTCAACAAAACGACTGGCATCTTCTCTACAAGTTAACCTGGGAGATAACAAATCAAAAAAAATTAGCAGTTTCTTATGACCTGTCTCTGAATGTAAATCAGGGATTCTTCATGCCCAGAGCCTTCTCTTCAACTTACTATCCCTATCGGTATCAAGAGATTCTTGATCAATATAATACCATTACCAGAGAATCTCGCTTACTGAATATAAACTGGGTTCATACTCTCAGTCCACAAACGTTTTATGAGGCTACTTTTGGACGTTTTCTCACCTTGGAACATAGCGCCGTGCAGGATCTGCACTGGAGCGAATACCGGGAACGACTGGACTTGGAACCCATTAATTACACTATTCAGGACCGGGATGGAAACGTGGATATTACTTTAGGAGATGAGTTTTATGATACCGGGGTCTCCAGTGAATGGTATGATATCTCCAGCGATAATTACCGGCTGGATCTGGATTGGACTCACCAGACAAAATCACGCCAGAAAATGAAAGCTGGCTTGGAAATTACTTATACCGAAATGCAAGTGCTGGATATAGATGAACCGTGGACTGGAGAGACTGGATTAGGCAGCAACTACGATGCCTATCGGGCCAATACTACCTTTGGTGCTTTCTACGTGCAGGATCGCATCATCTTCGAAGGAATGACAGTCAATTTAGGACTCCGTTATGATTTCTGGTTCCCTGGTAAATATGTAGAACGGGCCATTGCTGATTCAAATATTGTAGTCATCACCGATGCTGCCAGACAATTATTTCAAGAGGAGACATTTGATCTTTTAGGCTACCGTATCAAGGGACGTGTTAGTCCCAGGGTCGGTATTTCTCATCCCGTGACAGACAATGATGTTCTCTATTTCTATTACGGACACTTCTCACAACTGCCTACTTTTCAATACGTTTATGCCAAACTAACCTCCTCTTCACCCTCCACATACCAGGTTTTCGGTAATCCCAATCTTAATCCAAAGACTACCGTTCAGTACGAGCTGGGAATTAAACACAGATTCAGTGAGGATCAAGTGTTAGAGATGAAGGCCTATTGGAAAGATATGTTTGACTACGAAACATCTCAATCCATCCGACCATCTAATCCCAAGTACTCACATATGAGCTTCCTGATGTATTTGAATGCAGATTATGCCCGTTCTCGTGGGGTAGAAATCATTCTGAAGAGCCGCCTGCTGAAAAACTTTTATGCTGACGTCAACTTCAACTATTCTATCGCAACTGGAAAAAGCTCCAACCCTAATGATAATCTCCTGGTAGAATCGGGTCAGATTCGCGAAAAACCACTTAATGAGGTGTTCTTGCGCTGGGATAAACCCGTCCAGTTGTTCGCCAACCTATCGTATAATCATCCCTCTGGGTTGGGTGCTTCTTTAAGATTAGAATACGAAACCGGCCGCAGATATACCCGTGCCATCGCTGATACTATCCGGGAAGAAAACGGTGTGCGGTACTATCAGGGTGTCTTTGAAGACGAGAAACCATATTTTTACTTCAGTAAAATCCCCATTACCAACACAGATCTAAAACTGTACAAAAGATTTGAATTAGGTTCTTTCAGCTACAGATTTTATCTGGAGATAGAAAATCTCTGGGATCAACATATACCCCGACGCATCAACCCTTATACTGGACGTGGGTATAATCCTGGAGAAATTATTCCCTACAGCATGATCGACAGTCCCAACCCCAATTACAATCCCTCCCGTTTCCGCAGGCCACGGTCCATCGAATTGGGATTACAGATATTCTTTAGATGAAGCGTTTCACTACAGCAATTTCCTTCTCGTTGTTGATGCTGACGATTTCTCCAGCTCAACAGAATTTCTTCCCCATCCTGGGTGGTCAAAGAGCCGGGACATCCATTTTTACCTTCCTTAAGATTGGAGTGAGCGCTCGCGCTGTTGGGATGGGGGAAGCAGTCATAGCACTTAACCAGGATGCCACCGCCCTCTACTACAATCCCGCCGCAGTCGCCCAACTCAAGAAGACACAACTGTCTGCTGCCCGAGTGCAGTGGCCAGCTGAAATTTACTACGACTTCATGGGTATATCTCGACGCCTTTCCGGTCGGCATTTCGTAGGATTCAGTATGGGGATATTGCATATGTCACCCATGGAGGAAACCACAGAACTAATGCCTCATGGCACAGGAAACTATTTCGTTTATCAGGACCGATTCCTGGCGCTTACTTACAGCACTTCACTATCCGACCGATTCAGTTTCGGGATTACCTTCAAACAGGTGAGTGAAAATTTGGCTGGCAACCTGATGCAAACTGTGATGATGGATCTGGGGACTTTTTACTGGACTGGATATAAAACACTCCGCTTCTCCGCAGTCCTCTCCCACTTCGGTCCCAATGCCAAACCAGAAGGGACGTACATCAGGCGAGTATTGGATCACGAAACGGGTGAAGAGAGTGAAATAAAATCAGATTTCGAAGCTTTCTCACCTCCTACCGTTTTTAGAGTAGGTACTGCCATGGATGTCATCGAGGGTAAGCATCACCGATTATCATTGGCCGGACAATTGAACCATCCAGTAGACAATGCTGAGAACATTTCATTAGGAGCCGAATACTGGCTTCTAAACACGCTCGCCTTCCGGGGAGGTTATAAGTTGAATAAAGAGGAGGAGAACTTTTCTCTGGGATTGGGGCTCTATCTCCCTACTGGTCCCTTCCAACTTCGAGTAGATTATTCCTACACCAATCAGACGCATTTAACAAATCCAGCAAGACTGAGCCTCGGGTTGGTTTTCTAATGAGTCATCTCCGGTTATTAGTACTGTTATGTTTTCATTTGTTTACCACCAGTTGTGTGGAGAAAATGTCTCTACCCACAGAAATTAACGCTCCTCCAGACTTCTCAGCAGGTGATACTACTTACCTGATGCTCTCACCAATTTGGGATAATCTAAGTCACGATCTGCTCTCACCGATAGAAATTTCAATCGCACCTGATGGTCATCTCTTCGTGGCAGATTCCGCTGCACATCAGATACATGTATTGGGACAGGATGGAGAAATCCTGGAAGGGTTTGATGCTCTAAGGAATTTAGTCAAAACTGACGGCACTATTATCAGCCCCATCGATGTGGATGTGGATGGAAAGATGAATGTTTTCTTCATTGAAGGCGATGGTACAATCTACCGTTGGAATCAGTTGTGGAACCAAATAGGTGTCGATTCATTAGCTTCCGCAGGAACATTTCTCAATACTATTTCTGGTGACACACTGGTACTCACTCCCGAAACATCTAGCTGGCTGGAAATAGTTAACAGTGAGGAGTGGGAAATGATCGCCATCTCCTGGACAAGTAATCTGGGTAAAGCAGACTCAATCCTTACCCCCCATGTTTTCTTCGATGCAACATCCGAAGAAGCCCAATTTGATGATATCTATTACAACAGCGAACAATCAGAATATTCCGGTCTTTCCACCTCTAACCAGGACAACTTCCTCTACGTGATGGATAGCTTTCACGATCGTCTTGTGCGAATTGATTTCCGACGTCGGGATTTACTTTTGTTAAAAAATGGTCAGGTCGTTTGGGCTCATGATGGTACTTTCGGACACACGGCAGTTGGTTGGGGAACTGGAGCAGGAACAGTTAATGATCCAATAGCTATTGATGTGGACTATGCAGGTAATATCTATTACGCTCAATTAGGAAACTATTTCTCTATCCATAAGATTAATCCCTCCTCGTCTGATGGCTATGTAAGCTATCCGTCGGTATTCCAGGAAGGTGAAAATGACATCATGGATTTGGGTCGTTTCTCCAACCCGATGGATGTGGCAGTAGATCAAAAACAAGCTGTATACATAGCTAACGCCGGAGCACAGGAAATTCAGGTTTTCAATGCTGATGGAAGTTTCTTTATGAAAGCTGGCGTTAACCTTCATCGGATCGAGAAATCGAAATGGAATCCTGGTTCTTCTGCTGGAGAGGTTGTCGATTCTACCGAAACGGACGGTATTATCTTTTATGTCATCGAAGAAAAGGGAATTCTCGAGTCCCCTCAAGCTGTAGCTGTCAATGACCAGAAGGTGATTTATGTATGTGACACACCCAATTCGAGAATCGTCCGGTACGCTTTGTCTAATACTTTAGATGAGGACCTGGTAGATAATCCTTAGAAAAGGATACTATTTAAGTAAAATGACCTTTTTTGACATCTGTTTTTCTCCTGCTGTCAAGCGGTAAATATAAACGCCGCTGACTATTTGAGATGCATCCCACTTCACCTTGTGTATACCAGCCCCCATTCTATTACTTTCCCCGCCATGGCGGCCAATCAGCTTCGCCACTTCCCGTCCGAGGACATCGAAAATGATCAACTCCACATCATTTACTTCTGGTAGATTGAACTGGATGGTGGTGGTCGAATTAAACGGATTAGGATAAGCACTCAGCAGAATCATCTCCGACGGAATAGACTTCACATCATCCACTGATACATCTGAATTCGCCTCACCCGGCGTGCCGAAGTCGCCATCCCCGTAAGGAGTGGTTGATTCCGTCCAGTTTGCACCCACATTTATGTCGCTCTCCAGATCGAGCAGTGCCATGGAAGCACCAGTTGGATCAGGAAAATCAGGACCACCATCATATTCCACCCGACACACTTCCAAACCCTCACCATTCAGAATTATAATTTCATCCTCACTATTAGCCAGAGCAATAGAAGAATAGTCATAATCAACTTCTACACCTCCGTTCAGGGAAAAATCTCCATTTCTACCCAATATAAAATATTCACCTGGTTCAATCACAACTGGTTCAGTATCCACTATGATATGGCTGTCAGAACCATTATCCCGGATAGTCCAATTACGAAGATCAAAACTTTCGATGTCAGCATTGTAAATCTCGAACCATTCACCATAGGAATCACTGACCGCGCTGGGGTTCTGCATAATTTCCGTGATAATGATATTCTCGTCAGCTTCAGCCATTCCTACGAACTCGAGTTCCAGATAGACCGGAAGGTGATCAGACGCCTCCACAAGGGCATCGGCAACATTGTCCGGAACGGCGGAGTTGCCGCCGGAATTGATGGCTTGGTTGAAGTGATTCCCGTCGTTCCCAACAGAGATATAGGTCCCTTCCACATAGTTCAGACTCGAGTAAGCCAGCAAACCGGCCGAAGCGAGAATGAAATCGAACCGGTCGTCCAGACCACCATAGTTCTGACCATTGTAATAAGCCCGTGAAGATTGAGAGTGAACAGCGGCAAAGGCGTCATTGTTATGCCAATAACCAATTTCATCGATGGGATCGTAGAGACGGCCGTCGTTATCACTCTGTGATTCGGTGAGACGCTGAAAACCGCCTTCATCGGAGAAGTAAAAATTGAAATCACCCAGCACAAAAAAGTGCTCATCAAAATCCAGACCATTCAGATAATCTCTGAGGCTTTGTGCTTGCTGCTCCCGGTCAGCCTCATCATCATCGCCGGTACCTGCTTTCAGATGAACGCCATAAAGCCGGAACTCTTCCCCTGTGTCTAAGTGGGTTACTACACACTCCAAGGCATCACGATAACCCCAGTTCGAGGAGATGTCAATTGTAGTCACACTAATTATATCGAATATATCCGGTTTATAATAGAGAGCAATATCTACATCCGTTGTACTTTGATCTATGAAGGCACCATCATACAAGCCCGCTGTACTATAATTCAGAACATCGTCCCTGAAATGATTAAAACCTGTGGTCCCATGTACCTCTTCTGCCATGATGATATCCGGCTCAACATAATCGATAATTATCCGTAAATCGTCTTCCCGGGAATCATCATCAGAACTGGTACCCTGATAGTTCAAAATATTATATGTCATTATCCTAGCGTCGTAAATAGTTTGGGAAAACAGTGGCACTGCGAAAACTATCGCCAGTAAAATAACGTTATGTGTTAAGTGTCTGAACAACTAATCTGCTACTCCTGTCATAAGAAATTACGCCTCCTGATGAAGGAATGCTGTGATTTTCTGAAAGAAATTTTACTTTGAAACAGATTAATTTACTGCTGCGGAAGCATATCCAAAATGAAATCCCTGTTCACGCAACACAGGTATCATCTGTCTTATGGCCTGTAGTGTCTTTTTCCTGGGATGACCAATACCGATCGCTACACCCTCACTCTTGGCTATACGTGCCAGTTGTTCAATCTGCTTCTTGATATAGCGGAGATCGTTTTCATTATCGAGGAAAATCCTCCTTCTTTCCGTTGGTACTCCTACTGCTTTCATCACTTCTTCTGCCAATGTCTTTTTGGTTGTACGGCTATCAATAAAATATTTTCCCAAGCTCTTTAACTCATCCGCAAGAATCTGCATGACACGCCTGTTTTCTGTTGCTAGTGATCCCTGATGATTGTTCATCCCCTCCGCCTGAGGTAGTTTCTGGAAAGCCGATCGAACTCTGGTCCTGATTTCTTCTTCTGTCATTGCCCGGGTAATTATGTAACTTTCTTCTCCTGCCCGGTGATCATGGGTTTCCATCGGCATGTGCACAATTACCTGGTGACGAGCTTCATGGGCTAATCGGGCTATTCGTCGTGAGTAAGGGTGACCGGGAAGAATAGAGCAAGTAAGGGGAATATCCAAATGGATGAAGCTGCGTACTACGTCGGAAATATTATAACCAAAGTCATCAATGATAAAACAGATGATGCCTCGGACACGTACTTCCTCCAGTGGTGTATCTGAAGTCACTTCCTTTATTATCTGATCTTCCTTCAGGTTATAATACAGGATTAGAGTCAGTAGACCCAGTACAAGGATAAATAGTAGTGATAATCCTTTGTCCCTCTTTCTAGTCACGGAAGAGTCATTCGTAGACTAAACAGATGGGGAATTCCCAACTGGTTTGAGCTAATCTCAAAGCCATAATCCACTACAAATCTCCGCCAGGTTAAACCTAAACCCATAGCAACAGTAGTGACCTTGGGTGAAAAACGCGACCCAATAGTTAGACGAATATTGCCCACTGAATTTTCTCCTCCTATCCTCAGTACACCGCCATGGAGATCGGAAAATTCTCCTCCGAGTACCAGCGATGTCTGCAGCGCTTCCCACTGCACTCCAAGCAGCCGGTCAGTATCCAAAGTCACTCCTACTACTGCGGTAGTTGGTAAATCTGGTGGGATACTGTCGAGGGCGTTCATTGTACCGGTATTAAGAACAGCACCCCCGATGATCACTTGTTCATCGACCAGAGGCAGTAAAATTCCCACATCCGCTGACCATCCAGTAGATTGGTAAACATACGAATCGAGGTATATCCCGCGCCAGGATACCCCCACCTGTAAATTCTTTATTTGCTTGCCCCATACCACTTCCAGGGTAGTACCGCTGGCTGAAAATAGAGCCATATAGTCATCAGTAGGTGTCTCAGTTCGAAAATGAAGATCAGTTACCCCCATATGTCTGACGCTCAAACCAACGGTACTTTGTCCAAATGATTCCACTAAAAGCACCGAACTACCGGTCACACTGGAGAACCACGACAAATAACTGAAAAACAGTTGGTGAGCCGTTCCTACAATAAGAGCGGGATTACCTCGGGAAAGACTGGCATCTCCCTGAACACTTGCTGTCCTGCCTCCTAATGCCAATTCCCGGGGAGCAAAAGGAACAGTTAGAAATGAAGTACCAATGGCATTAACTGATGTTAACAGTAACATTACGATGAGCCAAGCTCTTACAAAAAGACGTGGGCCGAACATCAGAAGGTAAACACATAGGTAAAAACGTGGGAGATTCCTTCACCGCGTTTTCCCAGAACAAAAGCATAGTCAACAATACTATCATCTCGTTTAATAAGTGAATAGTTCAACCCGGCTCCTGCGGCAGGCATAAAATTATCGATACCAGCACGCAAGGCTACCCGGGGATTTACCATAAATTCGGCACCTGCCCTGATGCGGTGAGCGGTAGAATATTTCCAGTCAGAGATTACGCTGTAGTCCCCGATTACATCAATATCTCTAAGATGATAAACCATTCCTGCTCTAATCCACATGGGGAGCTTGTCCTGATAGGTCCGTCCTTCATCCCCAAAGAGTTCCGCTGTGTTCCAGTTAAAAGCAGTACTGAGGTCCTGCAAAACCAGGCCAAATTCCATTTTAGGAAACCGACGCACAATTAAACCAATGTCAAATCCTGTTCCCCGACTTTGGCCCTTACTATCAAGGGGAAGGAATTGATAAAGCAGTTTCACATTTACACCAATACTGATCCCTTCCATAATCTCATTGGCAAAACTAAAAATAATAGCATACTCAGCTGCGGACAGTGTACCGGTCTGGTGCCCGGAAGCATCCCGACCATCAATATTGTCCACTCCAGCCCGCAGCACACCCAATCCTAACCCGCCCGATGGTGGAAGGGCCACAGCAGCAGTAGCAGAGATGAGGTCTCTATCCAGAGGCAGAAAATGATGGAACATGGACACATGTCTTTTCTCCAGGAAAACCAGAGAGGCTGGATTATGAAAAGCAGCCCAACCAGGATCTAATGACGCTGTTAATCCTCCACCTAAAGCCATCGATCGGGCCGTGGTACCCAAGCGTAGAAATCCTCCCGCATATCCCCCGATGTCACCTGCAAATGCAAACGTCAGGCAGAAAAGAATAGTAGCTATTAGTCGACGAATCATTTGACCACAATAAGTTTGACCCAATGATCTTCGTCGTCATAATTCAGGCGACAAAAGTATGGTCCATTAGCTACAGGGCGGCCATTACTATCTTTTCCATCCCATTTCAGAGCCCCCTGGTCACGGTCAAGCCAGTGATCATACTCCGCTACTTTCTCCATGGCAAAATTGTAAATCGCCACCTGAATAAGCTGAGATCGTCGGGCAGTATGATGAAAGCGGACATAACCATCACCATCCAGAACATTATCTGAATAAGGTGAAAAGGGATTGGGGTATGCATAAACTTTTTGTGGCGTTATCTCGGTTCTGAATATCCCCCAGATGGACTCATTTTTTGAGGGATTTGGTGTTCTTGCCAATCCATCTGGTGTCCCCACCCAGAGGGCCTGACCGTAATACGGTCGGGTATCATGCACAGCCGTATAAACCGTGTTGCTTAAAATTTCATCACTATTGATAGCATCTCGAGCCGGTTCATATAGTGCAAAATTCACACCATCTCCAGAACGCCAGAGACCGTTTTGCGTGGCAACATACACCAAGCTGTCCATAGCGGAGACATTATATGCCCGTTCTCCCCGTAGGGCTGTAACCGCGATCCAGCTTTGACCATCATCCGGTGTGTAGCTAATACCGTTAACTTCTCCAGCTTCATCCGCTCTGAGAGTAACCGCCCAGATACGCCGTTCACCATTGAACTTTTGCTGTGCTATGCCGACTACCCAGTTCCCCGAAATACCATCATCAGGATAGCGGTAATGCCGCCAATTAATACAGCCCGAATCATCCAAAATTCCCCGGTTGATACCCTTGGCTGTCCCTACCCATAGAGTGTCACCATAGGCTAAAACAGAAAACACCCGGTGGTTACGATTACCGCCAAGTTCCGGTTCTTGGGAGTTCAATTCAAAACCTGAATGATCAGCACCACAGAGAAATTCAGTAGCAGCATCTTCCGGCAGCGGTACTCGTTTCCACCCAGAAGATACACTATCCCGGGCAAGCCGGCGTAGCCCACCATAGAAGCTCGCCGCCCAGAAGTAATCACTGGTAATGGCCAGGTCATAGATGATATTGCCAATAGTCAAAGTAATGGGAAATGCAGAAAGTGAATCCCCTTCCCAGAAAAAAGTCGTATCCTCAGCGGCATCCCGGGGTTGAGCCAGAAAAAACCAACTACTACTCGTGGTATCTTCTGCATTAAAGTTAATTGCTATCCCATCGCCCTTCGTCTGTTGATCACCATTGGCTGTTGTGTCAGAGGCAAAAGCGACAATTACCGTATCTCCACTGGCGGCAATACCAGAGACAGCTGCTTCAGGCAAATCCTGAGATGTTTGACCTGATGTAACAGAAGCAGCTGTGTTGAAAGTAGCGATAGAGGTACTATCCCACATAACAGCAAGTCCACGCCCGGTACCAAGCCACACAGCGCTGTCACCCTGGGTTACTATCTCAATGATTACGTTACTTTGCAATCCGGAAATTGTGTTACCTGACGCCGCTGAGCTCCTCAACGTATAATCACGAGGAAGTAGCGTTTGCATGTGAACTAATTCAAATAAAAACGGTACCAAAACCGTAAGTAATAAACGCTTCATTGCACAACGACTGTTTTCATTACACCTATACTGAAGTTGCTGCTCCAATCCTGGGCATAAAAGGTCCAGATATAGGTTCCAGCTGGAGTGCTGTTATCATAAACTATGACGTAGGCATAAGTACCGTCCTCCTTGACTTCATCGCCACTCGTTAAAGTCAGTAGATCTGATTGATAAAGGATCACTTCACCACCATCATCATAGAGATAAATGTAGTCTCCATTATTGGCATAAGTACTGTCTGGCTTCAGAGATTTATATGCAACCCATTTTACATCATCCCTTCCATCAGGATCAGAAACTTGCACTCGTAACGTATCCAAATTAAATCCAGATGCTGGTCGATTCAGAGTATCTGGTACGATAAGTGAATCAATTTTCGGCATAATATTTCCCAGGCTAAAGGAATCAGCCTGTGTAAAATTTACAGCTCCATACACCGCCGTTATTTTTAGATAAACTGTTCCTGTATCGCCGTAGGTTAGCCCATTACTCAGTGCAGAGAGGGCAACCTTGCGGGAGTAACGACGATCACCAGCCAGGATATCCCCCTGGAACCCCGAGTCATATAACAGGACAGAATCCGGGGTAGTCAAACTGAAACCAGACTTAGCATACCAGATCATTTTTACTTCCCCAATCCCGGCACCACTGTAAAAGGTGCGTAGGTCAGCAGCGACAAACAGGGCCGAATCGTGCTGAAGATATGCAAAGCCTATATTACTGACTGGATCAACGGCCTGTGAAGCATCAGATTCGTAGGGATTATTCACACAAGAGACCATAAATATCCCTAAAAGAACTCCGAAAAGAGGAAGATGTAGCCGCATAATGCCGAGAATATAGATGTCCCTTATAAGTCTGACAATCATTTATCGTTTACCGAACTGTACACATGATTAAGGAGTAATGTACCCACTTGCAGGAGGCTTTCAGAACTACACTTTTCGGGAGTATCTTCCAAAGTGTGCCAATAATTGAGATAACGGTTCGGATAGTCAAAATCGATAATATCCACTGCCGGAATCCCTGCTTCCTCATAAAGTACCACATGATCATCTTCTATAGCTTTACCCCGGCGGTTTATAAACGCATTAAGCCCTAGAATCTCGGCTTCACCCCACAATCTCCACATGAGTTCAGGAGCCTGTCGCATAGAATTCCATTCCATCGGTAGCATCAATTCTGCATCGCCGATCATATCGATCAAAATGCAATATTTAGGAGGATTAATCGGAAGATTTCGCGCCAGGTAGCGAGAACCAACGAAGAAATTCTGTAGATCACCCGCTTTCCCCAGATCTTCTCCATCCAGAAATATCAAATCGATCCCCACTGGGGGTGGTATTCTCTTCATATGATTTGCCAATTCCATCAGTACTGCCACACCACTGGCGCCGTCATTAGCACCAAGAATAGGAGTTTTTCTAAACTGTCGATTCCGATCTCTATCAGCCCAGGGGCGGGTATCCCAGTGGGTAGCAATCCAGATTCTCTCCTCCAATTCCGGTTGGAATTGAGCCAGCACGTTGGTTAATTCCCAACTCTCACCACTATAAGGATCAACATAGGAAAACGTCTGATTGATAACAGTGTCAGCTAACTGTTGTACATGATTGATTATGTATTGTAGACATTCACCATGTCCTGTTGACCCAGGATTACGCGGACCAAAATCACATTGAACTTCAAGATAATTCATTGACCGCTCACTATCAAATTCTGGAATTTCCTGAGACCAAAGCCCTGTTCCTGTCATTAGCAATACAGAGGTAGCTATAATAATCCTTATACGTCTTACGATCACCATCTAAAGTATTATCCTTGAATTGCAATATTCACATCAAAACCAAAATCACGGTTTATCTTTCGACCCACTCTGAACGCTTTACTTTCACGATACTCATACCAGATACCCCCAGTTACTCTACGGGTAAATGAGTAAGTAATTTTAGGTGAAATTTTCCAGGATCTCTGCCATCCCGTATTCTGTAACTTACCAGCGGCGCCTTCTCTCTGTAGTGTCTCAGATGAAGAGTAATCCACAGCCAGGGTAAAGTTAATTGTGTTCTCCAGATTAAAGTCTCTGAAAAAGAAGATGGGAATTTTTATTCCTCCTTTATGTGAGTAGTTGACTGTAGCAGTCCACGTCGTATCTAGGTTAACTCGAGTGCTTCTAAGCCCCCCCAGCGTATTGTCTATCGATTTAGTTCTGGAAAAACGCGTAGTAAACGAAATGCCTTTAACCATCGTCATGGAGATCCCCACCATGGGTGAAAAGGAAGCCGAATATTTCGATGAAAGTATTTCATTGTCTTGCCATGTTTTGGTTTGTCTCCCTGAGAAGGCGTGTTCCAGCGATGCACTTTTAGCCACTAGTTTGATGAGCGGCCAATTCTCAATCCCTGACCAACGTAGGGTCCAACTGGGGAGTGCCAAACCATTATCCCCTGTACTTCCCAGAGGTACAAAATCCTGGGTAGTCGAGCGGGTCTCAATATTATTCCCGTCCACCCCCCAAGATTTATTACTAGCATAACTAAATGTAGTCGTAATCTTACGGGTGAGAGATAATCCCGTTCGGAGAGTCATATCTTGCTGGTTACCTAAGGAACCCGTGTTTACGCCCACATCCTCACTATGTTCAAGCCCCAACTTTTGCTCAAATCCAAAACGATAGGGAATCGAGGGTGTACCCAGCACGCCGAAAGAGTTCTGGGCACGGCTCAGTGAATAGGTAATGCTGATAGGATTAATTTTTGTGGCCCCCTGGTATAAAACACCCAAAATTTTCTGCAAGCCCTCACTTTTAGGTTTCTTTGTCTCTTCCTCTTTTTTTTCTTTCCGCTCACCGACTCGTCGACCCCGTCGCCGGGAAGTAGATCGAGTCTTCTTGGGGGGAGTATAAACCGTCTCCAAAATCGTCTTGGGAGACAAGGTTAGTGAGGACGCTATCCTCGTCTGTGAAGTAATTTGAGCCCCTTTTGTAGTACTGTTGATAGGATCAGACCACCGGTAGTTGGCACTGTAATTCATAGATGGTTTTAACCAGGTAAAAATTGCAGGTGTAAAATTGGTAGTGAAACTCTCGGAAACATCGGTAATGATACCGGCCTTCATTTCGCGCAGGGCATCTAAGTGTCGAGCTCTGTATTCATCCATGTCGCTTTTTATTGTCTTAGAATAATTCGTATTCAAGTTTTCCAAAATTTTATAACTGGCCTTAAAGGATCGTGATAGACCAAGATTGTATGATTCTGGTACCGACTCACCCACTCTCTTGGTTATTTCAGAAAATGCCTCCGTTGCAGCCATAGAGAGATCTACTGACGATGGTGTATAATAAAGGTGAGTATCAGCAATTTTAGTTCCCAACCAAGGAACCCCTTTCAGGAACTTCAATGGTGTCCAATAGTTATCACGACCAAAACTCAAGTTGTAACTAACATTACCACTATAATTACGAGTATTAGTGAATTTTTGCTCATTTGAAGTAAAACCTTGAGTGCTTGAAAAACCCCCTTTTAATCTATCAACAGTATACTTGGTCAGGAATTTATCAGATTTTGTTGATTTTGAGTAGGATGTAGAAAATGTTGTCTGACGACTGATAGTTAAAAGACTGTCCGGTGCCATTTCCCGATCCAGTAAAACATCGGTCCCCGGGGAATATTTAGGTATAGTCACATCTTCAGAATAACCCACATTCACTGGTAGACTTAAACCCCAAGCTTGAGGAAATAGTTTGTTCAGATTTAGACGACTATCGACTCGGAATGTCTCTCTATTAGAAAGTTGCCCTGAACCAAATCTCTCTTGTAGTTTGTGAAAATCTGCCCCTTCCCTCTTGATAGTCATCGTAGCACTACCCAGGTCGGCCAGCGTTAAAGACGTTTGCAGGCGCATAGCTGCTCCGCGATCCTTACGGACATTCGATAGACGTAGCTCATCAACCCAAACTTCTCCACTGACATCTTGCGATGTACTAAGGTTCCTTACTCCCATGATAAAATATTCAAGACGGTTTAGAGCAGGATTTCCCCTGATAAAATAGGTACGCAAGGTATCAACTCCTCCATTGTCAGTACTTACATACCTGCGTGTGGAATCAGTCACAACAAAGAGATCATGCTCATTTAACAAATTGATATTTGTGGTATCGCGAAGTTTCAAATGGGCCAGAAAGTTAAGATCAATCGTTATGACATTTCGGCCTTCATCTTCATCCCAACCCCTGTAAACCGGTTGCCTGACTTCATAAAAAACCTCATCTAAACCATCAAAATGACCAAATCTAATGAAAAATTCCACATTCGTAGTATCACTCTTAATGGTATTTCCCTTCCCATAAGTATAAAGTTTCATAGTTTTGTAGGCCATGTAGCTCTGGGCACGATCTTTCGTCAGTCGTGTAAGGTTTTTCTTGGCTGCCCCTTCTTCTCGAGGACTAAGATTGTTGAATTTCAAAACCAGCGATTGTTCCTTAAGACGAATCTGGTTTAATTGATCAAACTCCCCTTGCACACCCTTGGGGGGATCATAATCATCATTATCCTCTGTATTCACAATAGTAACAGCAAAAACGCTATCATTTAGTGTGTATTCTTCCTCATCTGCAGTTTTAACACCGATTTCCTGCCATTCATTACCAACCAACTCTATCTTTGCTATGGCAATTTGAGCTTTATCCTCTACTCCACTGACAGTAAGCCGCATAAACCTGATCGTATCCCAGGTTACATTACCTTCTGCTTTATTTTTCTTGAACTCTGTTAAAGGAATCCGGTAAAGCCGCCAGCCTGTTGAGGTCTCCCCACCCTGATAGATCTCCCAATCGTAACTCACATCGCTCAATTCGAAGGTTACCGTAAAGTAATCATTGTCATCATCCAGACGACCATCTCTGCTGATATCTTCATCATCAGGATATCTTGGTTCTAGAGGATGAGCCGCCGTTCCATTCCCCTGAGTACCATTGATAAATTGGTACTTTCCAGGGGTTTCAGTCGCCGTCTCACTGAAAGCCCAGTTATCATTATTAGGATCGTTAGGATCAATATCACTCTCAGTATAGATAAGATTTTCAAGATTAAGTGCCAGGGCTTCAGCATAAGTGAGGGAATCTAAACATCCGCCATAACCATCTTCATACGCATCTTCACACAAATCCAAACCGATGTCTTCATCATCATCCAACATTGTGTCTCCTGACGGTAACCCGGGAAGAGGACGGTCTTCAGTATCATGTAAACCATTTCCATTTCGGTCTTCACTAATAAGACCAAGATCCACTGTCATCCTACCCGTGGAAGCATCCGTTTTCAACCAGATCTCAAAAAACTTACTATCAGACTGGTTATAATCACCCGAGTACAGGGTAGCTGTGATGCTGGCCCAGTTAGAATCAGGATCATCACTTGCCGTCTGTTCCTCCCGGCGTGAATAGTCGAGGACAAGCACATCTGTACGCTCATTCTGAGCACGGATGCTCGTCTCCTGATTAGGCCATATATCCCGCGTTGCGACTTGATTATAAGGATTGTACCAAAACATGCGGGCCCGTTTTCTCTCACTGAGAGGATGGTCAAGGGAATCCACTGGGGCAGAACCTCTATTCCAGAATCGATATCTTACCGGCATGCTTGTAGTACGCTTGGCTCCTTCAAAATCGTCAATAAATGCCACTCCGTGAGGGTCATTTGTATTTTCGTTATTGACCGGATTCGGATTGGGCAATACCTGAGCGTACTCCCCTTCAATCTTGAATGATGATGGCTTGTTCGTTTCGATTAAGGGCAATTTGTCAACTGCTCTAGTGAGTAGATCAATTTTAGTCTCGAAACGACCGTTAAGGTCCCAAATGAAATTCCTTGTGGGCTCATAACCAACCTCGATTTTCTCGTTCATAACCGTCTGGTTATAATAAAGAGCTGTAGCACCAATGAAGGAATTTTCTCCAAAATCCATCTGCGCCCGGGAACCGACGATAGTCTTCTTATCGAATGAAACCAGCTCATGTTTGTCATACAGAATTTCCAAATTGGCATCTGGAGAATTGATTTCTTCCGTCAGGAAAGTGACCGTACCAGTCATATAATCAATATAATAATCGGTGCCCCGCTGGAGCTGAACATTATTCAGGAAAACCTGTTCACTCCCCTCCACCAACATGAACCCACCGAGGTTGATCGTCGAGCTGGTATTAGTGTAAGTTACATTGATCTCGAACTTGGTATCGGCCCGAATATTTATACTATTGGTACTATTATACATAAGGGCAGTATCCGGGAGTACACCCTCAAGCTCGGTATTAGGATTCCCTTCACCATAATAGGGATCAGAAAAATCTAATTCAAAGGGATGCAGCATGGGAAAGATCAGTTCGCCAGTCTCGTAGTTAATTATATTGGGATTTTCGGCATCAATAAGATCATCAGGGATGTGATTATTATTCAGATCCCTTTCATCAAGACCAAAGAGTTGAAGATAATTATTCCCATCCTTATCCATTTCGTTATTTCCGTAGGTGCCGTGTTTATACGTAATAGTTACATCGAATCCCTCTTTCTCAATTTTAGTGGTACCCAGATAATAAACATTGCGGAACATTAAAGGCCACGTAGAATGACCCGGATTGGGAGTTAGCGGTTTAATCAACTTTAGATTCAGGGTATCTCCTTCCGCAGCTTCTGTGCTGAGATCACCCACTGTCTTAAATACTTCCTCCTCTCCCGGACGAGAAAGAGTATAAGACACCGCC
>JBHHUM010000039.1:0-18676 GCA_046861645.1 Fidelibacterota bacterium
CTGTTCCACCACCCGGGCAATCAATCCTTCAGGATTAAAATCTGATGTGTCTACCAATTCCACCACTCCGGCAAGTGACTGAATTTACAAAGTTGTATTATGAAGTATTATGTAAAAAGTACAATGATAGAAAAACGACGAAATAAGATTCAAAATAAAGCCCTCAAATAGTGATGTACACAGCAAAAGTAATGTAGAACTGGATATATAAAACATTAATAATGAGGCAACAAGTTATAACTTCGTAACCATGTCATCTTTCCATCCATAATATCCATCACTATTTTTGAAAATGAAGAAGTCCCGACAGACCGGATAAGTCTGATGATGTAAATAAACCGAGTCAATAGAGTTTTCTGTTTGCCGTCGGTTACTGATGAGTATACACGGGATTTCAGTATTGTTTTGCATGCAAAGTTGTCACTAATTATAGAGTAATTGTAGAAACTATTTGATATTTGTAAGCAACAGACCGTCCATTAGGAAGAAGACTAAATGAACATACTTTAGATAGATTAAATGGTCGTTGGGATAGGTTTTCATGGTTCGGACTTAAGCCTGTAACTGATAAGGGTAAATTGATAGAATCAACCATATCTCCCTCGGCTAAGCAGCTGATAAGTACAATGGAAGCCTTATTAATTGAGGGATTAGAACCTCCTCAAAATAGACGACGTGGTGATGATTTTAGTGCAGTAGAATATTTACAAGCTGAGGATACCGATCTAAAGGATAAACAAACAAATGAGTTTATTTTAGAGCTATTGAGGAATAAACAGTAATAAATTTCCTGATTATCGGGGATCACAGTCGGTGTTGGTGGTCTTATGTTGTGTTATATCGAAAATGTCTGAACCGTGATTTTCTTGATTAACTTGATAATACTGATTTTCTAATCATGTTAATCTTGACAATCCTACAAATCATGGTTCAGACCATGGCCATCCGCTCTTCCCCGTCAAGTTTCTCATATTTGCTTATCCATCCTCTCACACGACTTATACCGTACGCCTCTTCCCAGGCGGAAACGATAGCATCCACCGGAATATCGGCAAAAGTGCCGTGGTATTCAAGGTACTCCATAAACTTCCGGTTATCCGAATCATAAGCGTGAAAGAGGGAATCTTCCCTCCCATTGAATTCCAGCGGAGCTACGTTGTGCTTTCTGCATAGTTCAACGTTAAAAGCCGGAGTGGCTCTTACCCATTTGCCTTCAAGATAAAACTCTACATATGCATGATAGACGAAAATATCAGCACCGAGAAATTCGATAAACTGCCGGGTAGCCAGATGATTCCGGACATTAGCAAACCCAACTCGAGTTGGAATTTCGGCTGCCCGACCGACAGCACAGAGAAGTGACGCTTTACCAATACAGAATGCACGTCCACTATTCAGCACATGACTGGCTCGATAGTGTTCCGGGAGATGGAACTGCAAGTACGGATTATACCTGATTCCATCACGAACAGCGTAGTAGAGACTGACAGCTTTCTCGACTGGATTATCACTGACATCCTCTAAAATAGTGTTGGTATAGTTAATTATCTCACTGCTATCGCTGTCAATGATGGAAGTTGGTGAAAGGTATTTTCTGTCAATATCAATTGTCATCTAATTATCTCGTAAGCAAATTTACAGGACTCGATCTGGTAGAATGTAGAATTCAAGTCAACTTGACGCAATAGTGAAAGTAAATTTATCGTAACTAACGCTTGAGTTACGATAGTACGATATTGTATATTGTCTTAGTATTCAGTAAGGAATATAATAAATATGTCAAATCCCATCAGCATCGGACTATTCGGATTCGGCCGCATTGGTCGCAATATATTTCGTCTGGGTTACAACGATCCTCGATACGAATTTACCGCCATAAGTGACCTCGGGGGTCCTGAATCCCTTCATTATCTCTTGATGCGAGACTCAGTATTTGGCCCCATAGATCATGATATTCATTTGGAGGGGAATTACCTTTGTTACAATGACCATAAAACCAGACTGATCCCAGGTGGAAAACCTGGAACAGTCACTTGGGACGCTTTTGATATCGATTTAGTCATTGATGCAACTGGAGCCTACCGTCATAAGGAAGATCTCGATAAGCACATCGAAGCCGGAGCCAAACGCTTGATCGTATCTGTTCCGCCATTGGATCAGATTGATCGTATCGTGATACCTGGGATTAATGAAAATTCAATTCAACTAGAGGATTACATTATTTCTACAACTTCCTCCACAACGCAAGTACTGGCTCTGATGTTGAAAATTCTAGATGAAGATTTTGGTGTCCAAAGAGGTATGATGACATCAATACATGCTTATACATCAGATCAACCCCTTGCCGATGCAGTACGTTCTGATTTGCGACGTAGCCGTTCCGCTGTAGAAAACATTATTCCTAATGAAACATGGGCGCCAGATTACGTCTCCCAAATCATGCCGGAGTTTGAAGACAAAATTTCTGGCATCGCCTTTAACGTTCCCGTACCGGATGGTTCTTGTGTTGATCTCACTACTGAACTAAGACAAATACCTTCTGTTGAGGAGGCAAATGCGTGTGTCAGCGCTGCTGCAAATAACCGCTATCAGCACTTGATTGGGTATACTGAGGACCCCATTGTTTCCAGTGATGTCATTGGTCGGGAAGAAACAATGATTTTCGATGCCAAAGCAACCATGATCGCTTCAGGTAAAATGTTAAAGACACTTTGCTGGTATGATAATGGATGGGGTTTTGCTAAAAGAATCTTGGAGATGGCCGACCACTACCGGGAACTGGAGATTAGATCATGAATATCGCTATTAACGGTTTCGGTAGAATCGGACGAAGTGTTTTCAGAATTCTCAATCTAAATAAAGACTACCGTATCGTTGCTATTAATGATCTTACCCCCTCTGATGCCCTTACTTACCTGCTCAAGTACGATACTGTCATGGGGCGTCTTGAAGGAAAAGCAGAGCTTGAAGGTGATATTCTTCGCACTGAAAATCACACTGTGAAAATGCTTTCCGAAAGTAAACCATCTGAATTACCATGGACAGCGATGGGTATAGACATTGTCATTGAGGCTACCGGTGTGTTTCGTACCAGAGAGAAACTTTCTCCTCACCTTGAAGCAGGAGCAAAGAGAGTTATCTTAACTGTTCCAGCTAAGGATGAGATCGATTATACAGTAGTTATAGGTGTCAATGATAAAGGGTTAACACCCCAGGATCGCATCATTTCAAATGCCAGTTGTACTACCAACTGCCTGGCTCCTATGGCTAAAGTACTGAACGATTCCTTTGGAATAGATTATGGAGTAATCAATACTATTCATGCTTATACCAATGATCAACGTCTTGCTGATGTACCTCATACTGATTGGCGACGGAGTCGCGCTGCTGCTGAAAATGTCATACCTACAACTACGGGTGCTGCCCGTGCAGTAGGTAAAGTTTTACCTGAATTAGATGGCAAATTGGATGGAATAGCCATGCGAGTTCCTGTACCAGATGGTTCAGTAGTTGACTTTGTTGTCCGTCTGGAACAAGATGTTACAACAAAGCAGGTTAATGAAGCCGTCAAAGAGGCCTCGAATTCTATTCAACTCGAGCGTATTTTAGAATTTTCCACTCTACCCGTTGTCTCCACTGATATAATAGGAAACCCACACTCTTCAATATTTGACGCTCCCTTTACTAAAGTAATACAGGGAAATCTGGTTAAAACCCTAAACTGGTATGATAATGAATGGGGATATTCCAACCGTGTCGTAGACCTTATTGGAATCCTGGCTGATATGGATTAACTCCTTGTTCTCTTAATTTTCCTGTAAAATCTCATTATAGATGGAATTGCGATATTTTTATAAGTATTTATAATTGATAATATAATCGAATAGCTGATTAAAAAATCAATCTACAGTTGAGACATAGACCGGCTTACCCAACAGTTCTCCCTCAAGTTGGATGGGGACAGTAAACCAGAGTATCCTGTTATAGCTAACCACTTCCTTAACTTATTAAGGTTCAAAATATTGACTATAGAATTTAGGAAAGATTTGAGGCGTGGACCGGATTCGAACCGGTGCATCGCGGTTTTGCAGACCGCTCCCTTAGCCACTTGGGTACCACGCCTAATGATCTGAATTTAACTGTTTTTTCATCCCTATTCAAATTGGAATCTGACTATTATTGTTGACCTCCATTATTAAGTACTCTAACTTCAAATAAAACTGGGACCTCAATGAGCAGTATTAGGACTTTATTACTAATCGTAACATTAGTTTGGGCACAAGATGTTTCACCTGACGAACGGGGTTATATCGTTAGAATTGGAGACAGTGTACCAGATTTCGAGTTCTATCATGTTAATGGAAAGTTAGCCAGACTTTCAGATTATTTGGGTACGCCTGTTATGCTCCAGTTTACGGCTTCATGGTGTTCAGTCTGTCGGGAAGAGATGCCACATATTGAAAAGGAAATCTGGCGCCGTTTCAAGGATCAAGGTCTCATAGTAATTGGTGTTGATCGTGATGAACCTCTGGAAATCGTAAAAGATTTTGCTAAAGAAATGAACATCACTTATCCTTTGGTATTAGATCCTGGAGCTGAAATATTTGGTCTATTTGCCAGTAAAGAGAGTGGTGTAACCAGGAATGTTTTGATTGATCGTCACGGAAAAATAGTCTTTCTAACCCGATTATTTGAGGAAGAGGAATTCCATTCGCTGGTCGAGAAGATAGGGGAGTTGTTTTTGCCATCAAACCAATGATAGTATTCAAAATCTAAAATAGTAATATCTCATGCTTTTTATCTTCTTTCTCAACCTTGCATTCTTAACACAATGACCGTAAACTTTTCCCAATGAAAAATACAAATATAGCCCTGATAATAACCTTTCTACTATTGACCAGTACAGCTGCTAGCTGCAGTAGTGAAAGTTCTGGAGCACCTAAAAAGAGTGCAGGTGAAAATACTTCAGAAACAGTTTCAGATAAATCGAACTTAAGTGGAAAGGCTACCCTCATTGTCACCGGAAATGTACATGGTCAACTCGACCCCTGTGGCTGAAAACGCAATCCTTCTGGCGGTCTGTCGAGAAAAGCATATTATGTAACTTCATTAAAAGAGAGTGGCTTGAATCCTCTTATCATGGATGCCGGAGATCTCTTCTTTGCCAAAACTACTGTAACCGGAATCGCCGGTGAAAAGGCTATACTTCAGGCTAAAACCATCGTCGATGGTTTTAACATAATTGGTTGCGATGCTATCAATATTGGAGCTAAAGATTTTGCCCAGGGACTCGATTTCCTGCAGGAATTGGAGACAATGTCATCATTCCCTTTCCTATCAGCAAATATTGTTGAAGAATCAACCAGTGAACTGGTCTTTAAAGAATACGAAATAGTGGAAAGAGAAGGATTCCGCTTTGGAATAGTCGGATTAGTTGGGAGTCTATCCAACATTACTCGAGGATCTTTAACGACTCTCAACTTCATCCAACGAGGTAAAGAAGTATTAGAAGATCTTGAAGAAAATTCTGATTATCAGATAGTACTTTTTAATGGTACTGTAGAGCAGGCAAATACGATTAAGGATTCCTTAACTAAAGCAGAGTTTATTTTTATCAGCGGTGATACTCGGAATCCGACCAGATCAAGTGGAAAGGTTGAGTCAGGGACTTTAATGAAGAAACTTGGCAAGCAGGGTAAATCTCTTGGTGTAGTAACAATTGATATAAAAAAAGTTGGCGAACCACTACGGGATCTAACCAGTCTTTCCAACCGGAAGAAATTTCTAACTCGACAACTTAATCGTTATAATAAAAAAGATCCTAAAAAGACTCTCGAAGAAATATATGCCCAAGACGAGCGTATGCTCGATCGCATTTCTACCATGAAGACGGAGCTGGAAAACATAACAGAAGAATTATTAGTAGAAGGAAACACCGTTCGCTTTGATTTTGTTCCTATGAGTAAAAACATCGGTGATAATATGTTGCTGCTCAGTATGGTTAACGAAACACTAGCCCAATGTGATGCTTTGGGACCTGATAATACTTCCTCGAACCAAAGGAATTCCACGAAAAAATCTGGACGCTCTCCTAAAAAAACTGAATCTCAAACTAAACCGGGGAAGTGAAACCCACTCCATCAGTCCAGGCCGTTATTCTTACTGGGCTATCATTGATATTTGCTCTTGGATATAATATTGTCCGTTCAGATAGAATCCCACTTTTCTACGAAAAACTAGAATCATACAGCATATCAAAAGCTGATTCATTGTTAGCTGAGTCAACTATTCTGATATCTCCTGAGCCGATTGACCTCGATTTAGCTAAGAACTATTATGATCGAAAAATTATGTTCATCGATGCCAGGGATGAAGAAGATTACACTAATGGGCATATCAAAGGAGCCGTGTTGGCTCCTGCCATTCTCGGTGAATTATGGGATATTTCTCCTCCCGAATTTCCTATTGTTGTTTATTGCAGTGGTGGGCATTGTGAATTGAGTTGGGACGTTGCCAATGAATTGACTGAAGAGTGGAATTATGAAAAAGTTTTTGTTTTTTTAGGTGGTTGGGATGAATGGCAGAGCGCCGGTTATCCTACAGAATAGAATGTCAATTTTGAATAATAAATGGGTGATATTATTATTTCGTTTGTTTCTGGGAGTATTACTGTTTTATACTGGTTATCATAAAATCAGTGAATCTCCAGAGGAATTTGCTCAGGTAATCAGGCTTTATGAGATTGGCTTCCTAGCCCCTTTTTCCAATTTAATAGCATTAGTTTTTCCTTGGTTGGAGTTATTTGTAGGGTTTTGTTTAATATTTGGAATTTTTTTAGATGGCGCCCTCCTGCTTACTTTTGGCTTGATGGGCGTTTTCTTTGTTGTAGTCTTTCAAGCTGTACTAAGGGGAATTACCGGAGACTGTGGTTGTGGCATTTTTACTGAGGAACATCTTGGGTGGTGGAAAGTGCTGCAAAACTCTCTTTATTTTATTATGTCGTACCATATTTGGAATACCGAGAATCATCTATTGAGAGCTTATCCCAAATAATTTTGCCAGAGCCTGATTGTAGTTGTAAATTCGGCTCGCTTTTTAACCATATATGTATTTGCGAGAGTAGCTCAGCTGGTAGAGCCCCACGTTGCCAACGTGGCTGTCGCGGGTTCGAGTCCCGTCTCTCGCTCGAATGTTTGTTATGTTCCTGGGGCTGTAGCTCAGTTGGGAGAGCGCTTGAATGGCATTCAAGAGGTCGTCGGTTCGAGCCCGATCAGCTCCACTAAATGTTCTCAACATATATTCTATAGAGCAAAATTACTCATAGATTTTATATTGGTCACACCAGTGATATCACTAAGAGACTTAAACAGCACAATGCGGGTTATTCCAAAGCCACTAAAAGGGAACGTCCCTGGAATCTGGTCTATACCAAAACGTTCAAGACAAGGAGCGAAGCCAGACAGCATGAATTTCGACTCAAAAACTTTATAAATAAGACAAATTGTTCGATGTATTAGACTATCTTTTACGCTTGCATTTATTCTTTGATTTATTCCTCGATTGATATCTTCAGTGATTTTTTCTTACTGACTATTGTATCAATCACACCTCCAAAACCGATGAGGTAAACCAGCAGTTTCACAAACCACCCGACTACCGGTATTATTCCGATTAATCCGAGAAGTACCAAACCAACTAACCCTTCGAGGAGGATCGGTCGACTTGCACTATCGAGAGCAATAAACACTCTTTTTCCGATGAGACGACCTACAGCCAAATACCCAAACAGAATCGCCAAGATGATAATCAGGCAGAATAAAGGTATCAAAACGATACCTATTACAGATAGAACAAGGGAAATGATGACAGGGACAATCAAAACAAATCCCAATATTCCAAAAAAGATAGTTCGGAGGGGTTGTACCTCTACGGAATCAGAAACTGCTGTTATCTGTTTCGGCAAAAAGAGAATTAGGACCATTGCCAAGGCGATAAACCCGATAAAAGAGAATAATCTGAAAGCCCAATAGAATTCTCCCCAATTATCCCATTTCAAAGGGATAAAGGTAGATACTAAATCCTGGACTTCTACAAGATCTCCATCAATGATCCCTCCCTCCTCAATATGGATATGCCCTCCGACTGACACAGCATTACCATCGATATAACCGTTTGAGAATACTGTGATAGAACCCCCGACAGCCACTGCATCTCCATCCACATCACCGAAAACTTCGATATCCCCGCCGATAGCTACGACATCCTCCACTTCCCTCCCTCCTTCGATAACCACATCTCCCCCAACACGAACGATAGTTCCTTTTTCCGCCAATAAGGGAAATGAAGATGCCATGATTATTAAAAAAGCAAGAAACTGAATTCTCTTCATCATAACTCCTTTTTTGAATTCAGGTATAACTACTTATTCAACTTTTTCCAAGATTCAACCAACCTTAACTGGTTTTAGTACCAACGCTGACATTATCAAAAAGTATCGCTGGAAAAGTTCCCCCGGAGGAAGGATGTACAGTATCCTCAATTTCTAAAACAGTATTAAACAGGTCGTATATATTTCCTGTGACCATAGCATCCTTAATGTGGCCTGTTATTTCCCCGTTTTCTACATACAATCCCGGAGAAAGACCCACAGAGAAATCACCATTAGGGATATTACCACTGTGAGCTCCCATTGCCTCAGGGATAATAATTCCCTTATCGATAGAGTTGATTATCTCGCCTATCGATTTATTGCCGGGTTCAATGAACAGGTGCTGAAGGGATGGAGTTGGCTTAAGTGATACTGTCTCTCCGCCCCACATCGCACTTTTAAAACCGTGCCCTGTAGGTTGTGTATTCATCTTTTTGGCGTAAAAGAGGTCGTAATAAAAATTCCTCAAGACACCATTTCTTACCACATCTAATCGCCGGCAAGGGATTCCCTCATCATCAAATGACCGTGCACCCGGAAAGTTGTCGTTTAATGGATCATCGAAAATCGTAACTCTTTCATCAAAAATGGTATCACCAATCTTGTCTATGAGCGGGGACTCTTTCACGTAAATGTTCTTTCCATTGGAAGCAAACCGCAACCTCCACATTAAAACATACATTGTCTCGGGGAGAAAGAGCGTCTTCACTTTTCCGCTTTTTAGACTTACTTCTTTTTCAGAGCTGTTGTAGGTGTGCAGAATATAGTCCAGGAAATCATTGGGAACGGCTTCAAACTTTTTGCGCCTGAACATGCGGTAGATAGAGGCATAAGAACCAGGATACAGAACAAACGGAGTTAAGGAGTAATGAGAAGACTTGTTAGCAATATCGGTACCTTGATTGTTAATAATTCTGATATCGTCAGTAGTAATCTCAGAATTGACATTTATCTGTCCCTTCGTCTTGCCGGTAAGATATTCACATATTCTACTGCATTCTTCATATAACTTCTCGTTCATAAGTGATTCTATGGCAGAATCATAGGAATCCACTTCAGCTATATCCTTTGTGTAGGGGAAATCCAACTGCCCTTCTACGCCTCCTTTCAATGAATCAACCGCATTCCGGATAAGTCCCTCCCTGTCATGCAGATTTTTTGTGTAGGCAAAACCGGTTTTACCATCCTTTATAATCCTGAGACTTAATCCAGACTGGATTGAACTATCAATATCCTTTAGTTTTGCATTTTCGAAAGTGACAGAATCACTTTTTTGTTTTATAGCATAAATTTCCACCTGATCAGCAGACATGCTTGCCAGTTCTAATAATTTTTCCATCAGGCTCCTCCGCACACGACATTTTTGATAAGGATATGCGGCGCCCCATGACACGACCTGATGTTAGACTGATGTCCTTTACCACAGCCACCCATACCAGGACGGCACAGCTCCAAATCATTCCCGATGGCAACAATGTTTTTCAGAGTCTGATACAGATTCCCGGAGATATTGACATCTCTGATCATCTCTACAATTTTACCATTTTTGACGACATATCCATACTGTGTTCCAAAAGTGAAGTTCTCACCGCTGGTCTCGCCTCCTTTGGCATCCAGTAGATAAAGCCCATCGTCCAGTTTTTGAAAAAGGTCGTCAATTGAACTGTCGCCCGGTTCGATGAAAATTGTTCCCATTCTGATTATGGGTGCGAAGCGGTAGTCCTCTGCCACACAGTGACCGGATATCGGTTCATCAAATGCTGCTGCAGTCCTCCTGGAATGAAGTCTGCCTGTCAGGACACCTCCTTTCATTAACTGGGTTGGTCTTGCTTCAACTCCTTCATCATCATACTTGTAGTGCCCTAACTGGTCCGGGAGAGTGGGATCATCTTTAATGTTGAGAATTTCGTTACCGAGTTTTGCACCAAGTTTCATCTTTTCTCTCATTGAAGGAGAATCTTCAATCAGATCAGCCTCTGAAAAGTGACCGAAAGCTTCGTGGGTGAACACTCCTGCAAGGTCCGGATTAATGATTACATCATATGCTCCTGCTTTTACCGGCTTTGCTTTCAGGAGTTGTATTGCAATGGACGTCTTTTTCTCAAACTGCTCTTCGACATTCCTTAATATAGCGAATCCGCTGCTCCCACCGATACCAACCCTGACATTTTGAAGGATGTTACCATCCTTAGCTGTTATAGTGCCTCCCACCCGGGGCGTGATCAATTCTTCTCTAATCTCACTTCCTTCCGAACTGACGAAATACTTTTCACGAATCAGTTCACTGTACCCAATGTTAGTCGTAGCAATCTTATCTTTATGTAAAGGGATGCTATTGTATTTTCTTGTTAACTCCAGTTTTTCTTCCATAGAAATACTTCTGGGATCTTCATTCAGCTGGGGTATAAAAGTGTCTTTAACACTTCCCGTTTTGGCAAATCTTGTGGGTACTTTTTTGTTCTTCGAAATCAGGAGAGCATTTTCTACAACAGTGCGTATTGCATTTTCCGTATCGGTTTCCTTTGTATAGGCAATCGAGGATAAACCACCGTTCCTCAGTACCCTTATTACGTATCCATCAGTAGAATTGGAACCGATACTGGTGAGTTCATTTCCGTTAAAAACTATAGCAGTTTCCTTTTTGATCTCGTAGCGGATATCGGCGTAATCGGCATCAATTCTGGCAAGGATTGTTTTTAGTTTCTCAAACATTTTACAGGTTTAGTGAATCTTCATTCTTCAACTTAACATTTCCACTTAGTTGTGAAAACCTGAAAGTAGTCCATATAGCGGTAAGTTTGCGCATAGGGTCTTGATGACGATAGGGTTCAGACATATACTAATATGCCCCCTTAGTAAGGATAAATTACAATAAAATCATTCAATTTGGGACACAATCCATAAACTTTTGCGGATTAGGTAAAAACATCTAAATAATGGAATGTACCAAGTTCTGGCAAAAACTCAGTTACGTCCCAAATTCTGCTATTGATCTGTTCAAAGCCTAATCTACCGGTATAGTCAAATAGTCTGTTGAACTTCGACCTTCCTGTGCTGGAGCTACATCAGACAAGCGGGACAGGCACTGAGGACTATAAACCCCGGGGTCTAGTTGAAAACGAACTTTCCCGCTAGACTCTATTTGCCAAAGATGCTACAAGAATCTGGTTGTAGATGCTGTTGGAATGGCAATCCCGAGGAGACCCTATGGGTCATAAGAGTTCTTTCCTTCTCGATCTTCGGAGTAGCATCAGGTGTAGGTTGAGCGTATTTTGTAATCTTATGTTGCTTTTGTTCCTCTTGCGTAAACCAAGGCTATAACAATTCCTCCTATCGTCTTTTCAACGACCTGAAATAATACATTAACTAAAGTTCCTGTAAGAGGTAAAGTGTAATGCGCATACAAAACAAATTGTACTGGAAGATGCATAATTAAACCTATAATAATTCCGAATTTAAGACCCTCCTCAACAGGTTTCCCGCCTTTATATCCAATAGGAAAGATGTAAGCCATTAATAAGATTCCAATATAATAACCTAGAACATCCCATAACCATTGGATTTGATCTTCAGCTCTTATTATGTCTGAAAATTCCTTGAGATACCAATCTTTCATTATGCCTTGGTACCACAAAACATCAATCACAGTCATTGCGATAGCTCCATAGATAAACGCCAATAACAGTTTCTTAACATTCATGTTTTACCTCCTTTATTCTCTAATAAATCTGATAACAAGAAATATCCAACCAGAAATGGTATCGTGATTGGTCAGTTACCATCAGATTTATTGTCATTATGTTTTGAGTTAAATGTATCATGGATCAGGACCAAATGTTTATATTTAAGGATAGATCTCCACATCGTTTTTTATTGGATTTAAAGTCATCAAGTAAGCATAGATAGCTCCCAGATCTTCTTCCGTCATTTCCGCGTAAGAAGTCCAACCCATAGTAGTATTTCTATTATTATAGACTGGCGTATGTTTCGCATCAGGAGAGGCATATTCCTTAAACCGTTCAATAAAATCATCTCGATCCCAATCACCAATTCCAGTGTCCTCATCAGGTGTGATATTAGAGGATCTAACTAAAAAACCACCTGGCATGGGGTGATCCGATCCACCAGCATACTCCATTCCTTCGATTAAATTGGGTCCTTTCATGGGAGTATGACATCCAATGCATCCTGCAATGGTAATCAAATATTCTCCATACGCCACTTCGTCGGTTGGATCTGGTTTAGTTTGTGGTACGTATTCTTTTGGTATGGTTCGGATAATGTATTTCAGGGGGAACTTGAGTTTACCAGTTTTAACGTCACTCGGGATTGATTTTAGCGTTCGCAAATAAGCTATGATCGAATAGACATCTTCTTCAGTCATCCTGGCGTAACTGAGATAAGGCATCATTGGGAAAATAGCATCTCCATCTTTATTGACGCCACTGACAATTGCGCGAAATATCTCACCATCGGTCCAGTTTCCAAGGCCATAGGGAGTGATATTGGAAAGGCACACGGTACCGGGAACCCCTAACTCCTCCCCGAAACATTCACCGCCCTTTCCTTCAGTACCTTCTACGATTGGTATAGCATAATTATCCCACTTATGCTCGGAATGACAATCGAAACAACCGGTGACAGCCCTGGCTAAATACTCACCTCGGGCAACTCGTCCCTCTGTGATTTCAATCTTAATGTCAGGAGCGGGACCAACTTTTATTGGTATCAAAATGGTGCAGCCACAAATAAGGATTAATACAAAATATATTACAACTTTGAATGGATTATTCATGACCATCTCCTTTTCTTTGTTGAAGAATTCAACCATTCAATACTCAAATACACGCTGTCATGTACCTCTACCTGATAAAGACTATTATCCAACATTTGGGTCTTTAATCCCACTATCTCTGCTCATATAAAATATGAGCGCTGGTCATATGAATATCAAGAACTTCCATCGGGATGTCCTCAGAACATCATTACACGTTCTTGACTTTGCGATAGAAATCACTGTTTTGTATTTATATACCTGATTTTCTATAATCCTTCAAAATATTCAAAGGCATCAATAATATCCAAATACACTCCATCAAATCCAGCATCAAGAATCTTCTTCAAATATGAGCTATCATTACCAAAAATAATATCCTGCCACTCCGTATCCCAATATCTGACTTTGTAATTTCCTTCCCAGTCAGGATTTTCCTTCTCTAACCATGATGGCGGATTGTTTTTCCAATCAGAATTCCAGTAATATCGGTAATCTTCTACTTCACCAATACTCATGTAAGCGATCATCAGGCGCGAGCCGCCATTTAATTTGGTCTTTAGAGAGGTTATATCATCAAAAGTCAGTTCATCAGTACCCTCAAAGAAAAGGTCCATTATTACCAGATCATAGTTAGTGTTCTGTACAGCATTCAAGAATTCTACTTTTGTGCTATATGTACCGGGATTAAGCAGGTAGAGAAAATTCATGGCTTCAGCTAATGATGGTATATTGTCTGCGTTAACATCATGAGGTGTTGCCGGATAGTCTGGAATATTATCCAATTCCCTGTGATCAGCCGCAAAAGATATATAACCTTTGGCAGCATTCTGTGCATAGGAATCATCCATATAGGAAGGTGTCCAACAGTAGTCGGTTACTAATACCTCAACACCATTGTTTTCCGCTATATCCATAAAGGCAAGCATGTAGTCTTTATCAACCGCAGAGGTGGGTTCATTATCATCATCATAACCATAAAATAAATCCTCACGTCCCACACCATCAATTGCATTAATGTAATCTGCGGCTGGGGTTCCTGTCTCTTCGCCATCTTCCGTTAATATGTCATGACCATTTTGTGGTATAATGATAAAAGAAGCATTGATTCCTTTCGAATAGCTGCTAATTCCTTGGACAAAATCACGCATATCCTGTTTGAAATCTCTATCAGGAATGGTATCAGAATCGTCGTCTTCACAGAAGGTTAATAGCATAACTGATAATACTGAGATGAATATAAGTTTAATTAAATTATTATTCATGACTGCTCCCTTTTCCTAATTTGAACGAATTTACGACTTGTTATCTGTATTCAAAATAAAAAGGGATTATTCAAAACACCGTCCATATACTCCCAAAGATTCGGGATACGATGAATAAATCTTCCTAATCGGAATAATATCAATCATCAGAACAGTTTTTCTATCTAATCTTCTAACATGCCAGCAACTACATCCAAACTCCCATCTGTGATTGTGGGCTCAATATCCATTACCTTGGCAATAAGTTCGTAAATGTGAATATTCTGAAAAGATGGGATGCTCAACCCATCCTTGAAATCCGGGCCATAGGCTAGGAAAATTCCATGCATGGACAGCAAGAGAGGATCATACCCATGCGTACCTCCTGTATAGGCATCAGGATGGCTATCGTAGTAACTCCTGGTACTGATAGACCAACCTTCATCGGCAATTCCAATAATTGGTGTAATACGCCGGTGATTACGGTAGTGCAGGTGTTCCGGGGTTTCCTCCTTCTTATATACCGAGAACCGTGTGTGAGCATTAACAAGTGAATTGTAGATCGAGTCTTCCAGCCCTTCATTAGGAATGATTGCCGCAACGGGAGACCACCCCACCATAGTCACATCCGATAGATTGATGTAGTCACCAAGAAAGATTATACTATCTCTATCTATTTCAGTCATTCCATGATCAGCAGTGATAATGATATTCACTTTATTCAATAAATCCCGAGTAGTTAAACCTGCTATCAACCTCCCCAGATCAACATCCAATCCTTGTATTACAGTATCCATTTCCACTGATTCAGGACCCAAGATATGCCCCCAGTAGTTGGCATCATTTAGATAGGCTGTCATGAAGACAGGGCGTTCACTATCCGGAAGGTCCAGCCATGCCAATAGTTGATCTATTATCGTTTCATTAGAGGTTGAACCATCATAAGTATACCAATAAGTAGGTCTCTCACCATTAATTTCAGCTTCAGAACCAGGCCAGAAATACGTAGCGGTAACCTTTCCCTGTTTCTCAGCAGTTACCCATATAGGCTCTCCCTCATACCAACGACTCTCGGGGACTGATTCGCTTCCTTCACCTATGGTATACCATGCATCAAAAACCTCGTCGTACATCCTATTCGAGACAATCCCGTGATTCTCTGGGTATAATCCAGTAACGATAGATAAGTGGTTGGGAAAAGTAAATGTTGGAAAAACCGGTATGAGTGACTCGGCTTTTACTCCACCCTCGATGAGAAAATCGAAATTCGGAGTATACGTCCTTTCAGTATAATCCCATCTGAAACCATCCATTGAGATCAGGATAACAGGGTTTATCTTAGCTTGATCATCCTCTTCGTCTGCTTGGAAAAGATCACATGTCCAGATCAGTGTACAGATGATGATTAAAATAAAGATTATTGCAAAATGTTGATACTTAAGATTCCCTTTCATTTCTTATTTACTCTTAGAGTCTGAAAAAAGGTATCTTGACTTTTTAGTTGTACGACATTGCATACTATTGGATTGTTTTGTTCCACCATACTCACTCACCGTGAATGGACCGGAGAGATGCAAAATCTTCAGAATATCAAACTGTCGTATGGGAAAGGGGAAGTCGCTGCTCTTGCGGATAAAGTCAATTTCCGTGACTTGATGGATAAACCTGGAAAGAACACGGACCAGGTGGGTGATTCTCTTTTCCCGTATTAATCAGTTTACACCCTGTGGTGTTTTAATTCAATAGCTAAGCATGAAAAAGTAACTGTTCGTCTGACAGATGAAATTGATACAAGAATGTGGATAGTGGTGGGATCAGATCCACAAGAAAGAGCCTTTAGGGGGTTTTCATCGAAAACAAAAGGGGGAACAGGTGAATCTGCCCCCCTTTTCATGTGTCAACTTTAAATCCTGAGCCCGGGGACTTTTTCAAATCAAGGGAGCGTGTAAACCCACAAATCCACCTGTTCCCCAAGACATCTTTCGCTATCAGCGAAAAACTCAGAACTTGGCTGTTCGAGATTTATTCGACTTCTGCAGCCGGCGCTTCTTCACCACCATTATCAGCAGCTTTTTCACCTCCTCCACAACCAATTAGAACTATAAGGGAAAGGGTTAGTAATGCGGAAATTAACTTCTTCATCTCTGAACTCCTTTTACTGGATTGACAGATTTTCGTGAGTTAGGCAAGAGGGGTAGTATAGAATCATTCACCTATACAATCCACTTTCACCTCTATCAATATAACAACTCGATTTTCTATCAACAATCTTTTTCAGAAGCTGTATTTTCCAGTCTGTGTTACCAGAATAGTTGACAGGTCTATTGAACTCCATGTACATTAGTTACCTTAATTTCGTCTACATCATGAACTATGATGCTATCATAATCGGGGCAGGACATAATGGTCTTGTTTGTGCAGCCTATCTGGCAAAAGCGGGTAAGAAAGTAGCTATTCTGGAGAGGCGTTCAGTGATCGGTGGTTGTGCTGTGACTGAAGAAATTTTCCCTGGCTGTAAGATTTCCCGGGCAGCTTATGTCAATTCACTCTTCCGACCAGAAATCATTAGAGAACTCAAACTACCTCACTATGGACTTCAACTATTACCACGAAACCCCGCCAGTTTCACACCATTTCCCGACAACAGGTATTTGATTCTAGGATCAGGAATTACACAAGATCAAAAAGAGATAGCTAAATTTTCCCAAAGTGACGCCCTTCGTTATCCAGAATATGAAATAATGTTGAACCGTTTGGTTCAATTCGTAGAACCTTTATGGAAAAATCCTCCTCCTGCCCCTTTATCCAACCATTTAGGTGACTTTTGGAGGTTGTTTTCATTAGCTTTAAAAACCCGACGCTCTGGAGAAGAATTCATCCAGGAGATAGTGGAGTTGTTCACTCTTTCTGCAGGTGATCTTCTTGACCGCTGGTTCGAATCAGAGGGCTTGAAAGCTACATTAGCTACTGACGGGGTCATCGGTGCCCTGGCAGGACCTTATACGCCTGGTACGGCTTATGTTCTTCTGCATCATGTCTTTGGTGAGACAAACGGGAAACGCGGCGTTTGGGCCTATGTACGGGGAGGAATGGGCTCCCTCAGCGATGCTATCGCCTCGGTATGTCGTGACCTCGATGTTGATATCTTTCTTGAGAGTTGCGTCGAACAAATCTCACTCAATCATAGAGCAACTGGTGTCACACTAACTGATGGTAGAGAATTAACTTCAAAATGTGTGGTCTCTTCCATTGATCCACAAGTCACTTTTCTAGGACTTCTTACTCAAAATGATCTTTCTTCAGAATTCAAATCTAAAATAGAGAAAATGGATTTCCGCTCTGCAACCCTTAAAATGAATCTTCACCTGTCAGAGCTACCTGACTTTAATGCACTTCCGGGTAAAACCCCTGGTCCTCAACATTTCGGCACTATTCACCTCTCCCCTACCATGGAATTTGTAGAAAGAGCCTATGATGACGTTAAATACGGTCATCCATCGCAACACCCTATGATTGAGGCAACCCTACCTTCCACTCTGGATGATAGTCTGGCACCTGAGGGAGAGCATGTCATGGGTATTTTCTGTCAGTATGCTCCTTATACACTCAAGAACGGCGATTGGGAGACTGAGAAAACTGCTTTTGCTAATCGCATTATAGACGACTTTTCTGAATATGCTCCCAACTTTCGAAATTCCATTATAGAATACGAACTCCTGACACCACCTGACATGGAACGTATCTTCGGCCTTACTGGGGGCAATATCTTCCACGGAGCTATGACTCCCAATCAGCTCTTTTTCATGCGTCCTGTTTTGGGATGGGCAGATCACCGGACTCCTGTAAAGGGACTCTATCTGTGTGGTTCAGGTACACATCCAGGTGGTGGTGTTACCGGTGCCCCGGGCCGGAATGCAGCGCAGGTTGTACTTCGAGATCTCCGGTAGACTCTAAAAGATCAGAACTTTTACTCTTTGTACGAAAGATGACATCTTTCTTCTTTCTCTTTTTGATAGTGATGTTTTTTATTCGATCGTTAGATGTCTAATTCTGTCAATATTCTGAATTTCCTCATGGAATCTTACATATTCCTTCAATCCTCCAAACCATTCCAATAATTCCTTTCCCTTCAATTTGCTTGGATAATCGCCTTGAATTTTTTCATATGAGCTCAACTCATATGTTTTGAAGTCTTCTGTAATTCTATGCCTTTCTGGATTCGAATGGATG
>JBHHUM010000132.1:0-4517 GCA_046861645.1 Fidelibacterota bacterium
TCATCAGCTGATAGGGCTAAGGAGTAAATCTCAACATCCTCAAGATTAAGATTGGTGGGAGTTCCACCTGCAATGTCAACAGAAAATACACCAGAATCCGTTGCGTAGTATATAGTTCCGGCAGAACTGATTGCCAGCGCTAACGCTGCTTCAGCACCCGTACTATAGACGGTCATGCCACTTGTATCATAATTGATGCTATAGGTGGCACTGTCATCTTCGCCAGGATCAAAATTATTGTCATTGTAGTAATAGACATTCTCATTCATCAAATCAACGGTATAAATCCCCAGGTCGCTGTTGTATGCCGCTTCCCCGGTCCACATGACCGTATCGACAGTGTCATAGACATTTAACGCCTGTCCAGCTGACAAAGAAACTCCTGTTGATGAAGTACTTCCAAGACCTAAGGTCAGATACCAGCTCACCGTATCCAGTGTAGTAAAATAATTGTAAAACCAGATAGAATCACCGGTAGACCAATCGAGAGTAAAGGAGTCTGCCCGGGTAGAATCTAACCCTTCCTCCACCACATAAGTAAGGAATGAAGTATCGATAGAGACTGTACCTCCATCGATAGGAAGATTATCCTCATAGTCTATAGCTGCATTACCTCGGAATAGACCGTTTTCAGTCGCTGCCACTAAAACTGAGTCAGCGTAGATGTTCACAGCATAGACTTGGATAGAGGGCCAGTCAGTAGTTGTGGGTTCGGGAAAGCCCTTACTAATGAGAATAAACCTGGCTCCCTCTTTCCAGAAAAGACCCCCTTCACTGGCAGCGAAAGGTTCATCAGTTCCAGGAATAATGAAAAGATCATAGACTGTTGGGCTCTCTCCATTGAAAGTAGGCATGCCGGTAGCCTTTTTCTTCCAAGACCCAGCAGCATCTTGTGTCCGGAACACTGTTTTCTGTCCGCTGTTACCACCATCGTCCGTACCACCTTTCTCTATACCAACCCACCAGGTAGCAGAATCTTCAAAGGCAATGGAGTAAACAGCATGCTTATGTTGATCCGCAGGAGCAGATACGTTTACCAATCCCGAAACAGGTTCAAAAGGTAGAACATCACCCACACCGGAACTTGCAGTCCAGTTTTCCCCACCATCATGGGAAACAAAAACTCCGGAGTTGGTTGTAGCTACCACGGTGTTGGCGTCTGATGGCGATATAGCTAAGTCCCTGATTCTCGCATCCTCAGTGAAGACGTAGCAATTGTCACCGATAGCATTCAGTGTGGCGCTGGTCTGGAAGTAAGTGGAGAAAAAGCCCTGGTCACTCCACCAGAACATGTAAGATTCGCCTACCTGTGGTCCTAAATCAGCAAACACTGTAACAGGAAGGAAACTCAGCAATACCATAAGTATCAGGATCATTAGTCTTGCTCTCTTTTTATACATCTTCATTTATCCCTCAAAACTGAAATCCAACGGATGCCATCCAAGTAGGATCAAACAGGTCGAATTGCGTCAGACCAAAGTCCGCCGAAAGCCGTCCCACACCAGCAACCGGGAAGCTGTCAAGACCAAAACCAAATGACAAAGCCTTTCGAGAATCATGATTCATGACATATCCGGCCCGTCCCACGAAAAATTTTAAGAAAGTTAGTTCAGCACCCAGATTAAGTCGTTCTGCATTATCTGGCGGATGCTCACCTACTACAGAAAGTGTTAACTTCATCGTCGGTTTATCTATCGGATCAGCGGACATCCCAAACCGAAACGTAAGGGGTAGACTGTGTGGTTTAAAGGGCAGTTCATCCGGAACTTCTACCTGCACATAGCCTGTTCCAGAAGGATCCGGTTCTTCCTCTGTTGTGGTTATGGTATCCCCTTCGTCGTAGTCAATGTATGTACCACCCAATTGCATCTCGGGTCCAAAATTACGGATAGACATCCCCAGACGCAGAGATTTGTAACCTGTCAGAAACAATGTACCTACGTCAACCGCCCAGGTCGTTCCAGTACCATACCCATCTGCTTCTCCTAAACCGTTAGCATAATTCTCATGAATAATTTTCCAATGAGCGCCAAAACTGAATTTATCTGTTAATTTAATCCCGTAACCAATACCAATAGCATAGTTAACTGCATTGAAGGTTTGGCCCAGGTCGCCTTCCTGATCTTCAACGCTGGTAACAAGCATATCAGGTGAATTAAGAGATACAGCACTGAAAGCAACATTACCAGGTAATCTCGATAGTGGCATGGCAAAAGCCAGGGCAGTATGTTCAATATCTGCCAGCCAGGCAGTTTGGGCAATAAAAGCCGTACGTCCTTGGGCCAGGGTTAGCCCCGCTGGATTCCAGAAGACAGCGGAAGCATCATCGGCAATGGTTTCCATGGCATCCCCCATGGCAAAGCCCCGGGCGCCCACACCAATCTTCAGGAACTGGGCACCAACAAACCCCACCTTAGCCGTGAAAGTTTCACTGATATCAGCCGCTGCTGGTAACTGACCTACCAACACCATAATAATTACAATAAATACCGAAGTTTTTCTCAGATTCTTCAACATCAGTCACCTCGCAATATCACAAAGGTTCCACGCTGGATTTTGGGATACGACTCTATATCACTTTCTACTACATATATATAGAGACCACTTACCACATCCAGTTCTGTCCGCGAAGCCAGATCCCACGAGAGATCAGCTCTCCCTTCTGTATTTTCTATTTCGATGATCAAATCTCCAGTCAAACTAAAAATAGACAGCTTACAGGCTGGAGGAAGATTGGTGAAATTGATCTTATCTTGATACTGAGCTTCCAGTGAAGACGCTCCCCGATAAGGATTGGGATAGACTGAAACCTTTCGGCCATCCCACGCTTCTCCAGCATCATACAGTTTGCCGGGGAAGACTGGAGTTGGAGCACCCGTAGTTGGATCCGTTTTAAAATTAGTCTTGGATGATTCTATCGGTGGGAACTCCGGTTTGCCATGAGCTGCAGGATTATCATAAGATGTCACGGCATAGTAATAAGGGAGATTGTTGATGGGCCTGGTGATATTGGAAATCATAGCCACCTCATTGCCGTTTTCATCCAGGGCATAAAAAGTAGTTTGGGTGTCCACCCAACTGTGCTCCAGGTCCGGTAAATTGAACATTTGACCATCGAACAACGTGTCGCCAGTGGCAAAATCCACCACGTGAACCAAGCCGTCGTAATCATCAAAGGCGGCTATCAGCTCCCAACTTTCCGGATTGAACGCCGCTCGATAGATACGGTATCCTTCAAAATCGGCGGCTCCTACCAACGGATCTACCTCGAGCTCAGCAGAGTTATCCCAGGAAAGGTTAATACCTCGATCCATAGGACTATAGGCCAAGATGGGCACTGGTGGGGGTACTGGCAACAGGTAGTGCGTATCTTCGTGTGGCGCCGAGGGGTCGTAGGGATTACTCTTACTGCCAGCATAATAAGCCACCAACGCATTATCGGCATTCTGTCGCAATCCACCGATACCCCTCCCGACAATAGCCGCATACACAAAGCGTAGCGTATCACCTAAAGAAAACTTCTCAAAAGGTCCAGTCGTCAGCATGAAGCGGTAATCAAAGGTAGGCGCTCCCACATTAAAGGGGTGAGGCATAAACTTGTTGTTTCGACTCTCGACATGTTGCCCCATCCCGTAGTCGAACTTGTCACGATCAGAAGCAGGATCAGATTCCCAGTTCCACCATTGATGTGTGAACACGCGCATGAGGGAATCGTCATCAGTATCATTATAGGCTCCATACTTCTTCCAGTAGTCTGTGTAGATCAATCTGCCGCCAATAAAGCCAGACACGCTGGTGTTCTCGTTTGTGTCCTCTTCGGGGCTCGTGGGGTCGTCACCATCATACATGTAAGACATGTTACGGGGAACAACATAACCCCGCAGGGTATCACCGTTGATGATTGCTACATCACCCGCTTTGGCATCATAATCTGGATTAGAGGCATCTGTCTGCCAGCGAAGGACAGGGGCTTCTGAAGGATCATCAGGGATATACACAGTGTACTCGTCGTAAAATCCATCAGGGTAGGTTAGGGTAAGGTCAAAGTTCGGTTGAGTAATGGAAGCACTTCCCACATTTTTCCAACCGTAAGGGATACCCAGATCATCATACCCTTCTACATCACCATCACCATCAAGATCACCATTCTCAACAATATCTTCTTTATAGGTGATCTGGCTGGTAGGATTATTCCCATCCCAACCGTCAAAGTCCACCAGATCATCTATATGAGGATTGTTAGGATCCGTACCGGTACCTACATCACAATCGTACACCCAACTGACAATAAAATCGTTGAGGACCGAGCCACTATAATCATCGCCGCCCAGATCCTTCATAACTTCAACTTCATAGATTACGAAGTCATCGTAGTCCGGTGTGCTCCAGGTAAGACCCCGCTGATTAACCCTGACACCCAATGCTGTAGTGGTATGAGGACCGATATAATCGTCGAAAGTGGCATAACTATCTTCAACGGATTTGGAAGGATAGGCAGGAAGGTCAAAGGAAGAACC
>JBHHUM010000133.1:0-4512 GCA_046861645.1 Fidelibacterota bacterium
GGGATTATTGATCACATAATATCCCGTCAATAGGGTTTGAAATTTACATGTGATGAAGGAATCGCGCCACTCATTTGCATGTTTCTTATCTTGATATTCTTTACACCTGGTCTATTAACCTTAACATAAATGAGGTGTAGTATATTAAGTAGTGAGTGCTGGAGTAGTAACTGGTGGAATCTTAATTAGATAACAAATTGACTATCAACCAGCTCACCTATTGCTATTACATATTTCCCAATGACATTCGTCTTTCTGAGTAACGAGCCGTATATTTATTATTATGCAGCGACTTTATCGAAATCGAACTGAAGGAAAAGTTGCAGGTATCTGTGCCGGTCTGGGAGACTACTTCGATATTGACCCCGTCATTTTCCGGCTCCTGTTTATCGTTATGATTTTCTGGGGAGGGGGTATTATTGCATATCTGATTGCCTGGTTTATTATTCCCGAAAAAACTGTATTTATTGACTGAAGGGGCTCCCATTTCCCCAAGAAAATATAATTGCATTAAAGTGGTATGAATCACTCCGATTTTCTTGTCAGCGATAAACCGCGCTGCGGCTGGGTTCCGCTGAATAAACCGTTCTATGTACAATATCATGATGAGGAGTGGGGCGTTCCTGTCCATGATGACAGGCTGATGTTTGAGTTTCTCGTGCTGGAAACCTTTCAGGCAGGATTGAGCTGGGAGATTGT
This sequence comes from Fidelibacterota bacterium, assembly GCA_046861645.1. Classification (GTDB taxonomy): domain Bacteria; phylum Fidelibacterota; class Marinisomatia; order Marinisomatales; family UBA2128; genus UBA2128. The sequence continues at coordinate 700 of JBHHUM010000133.1, forward strand.
ATTGAAGAAGCGTGAGAATTTTCACAGGGCCTTTGACGATTTCGATATGGAGACAGTAGCACTCTACGATGATCAGAAGATCCGAGAGCTGCAGAACAACAAAGGGATTATCAGGAACAGGCTGAAGATTCGTGCGGCAGTGAACAATGCTCAGAAATGCCTGGAATTGGTGGAACAACATGGATCGCTCTCGGACTATTTATGGGATTTTGTTGAGGGTCAGCCTGTTGTGAATCATTGGACGAGCGTTGACGAAATACCAGCCAGAACACCTTTATCTGACGAGATAAGTGCGGAAATGAAAAAATTGGGATTCAAGTTCTTTGGCAGCACAGTCTGCTACGCTCACCTTCAAGCAGTTGGGATGGTAAACGATCACACCATAGATTGTTTTCGATATATAGTATTGACGCAGCAATTGTTATGAAAGAATTGTGGAAATCTCTAACTCTTTGGCTAGGTCAGCAGGAGAATCTGTTCTTCTGGGGCAGTATTGTAAGTGCTGTTATTTTCTTTGGTTCTCTTGTTATTATCCCCTGGCTAGTGAGTCGCATCCCCTATGACTACTTCCTTTATGATGAGCAACCACCCTTAAGGAAGTTTGGCAGTCATCCGGCTATTTTATTGGTATTTCACCTGGTGAGAACGGCTTTTGGGCTGTTGTTCTTCATACTCGGATTTATTATGCTGTTTCTGCCTGGACAGGGATTACTCACCATGCTTTTAGGGTTGATGCTAATCTGGTTCCCAGGAAAGTATGAACTGGAAAAATGGTTCATTCGTCAACCGGGAATCCTTAAGGGAATTAACTGGCTAAGGAAGAAAAGGGGCAATCAACCGTTAGTAATAAAGATTACAAAAGAATGAGCCTTGTTGTGATTCCAGTCAATCTTTCGTAGAATTGAAATTGAGGAGATAATCAGGGTGGACCCTTCCTATTTCGCACTATTTTATGTGGTTGGTATCATTTGTTTTGCTGTATTTATTCGTTTCTGGTTAGGTAAGAAGCGCTTCCGTGAAGAGGAAAAAAAGTTGAATACATTAAAGAAGTCCCCTCGAGTGTATGAAGAGATGGCCAGGAAAATAACAGAAGATGCTAAAGAACATAGACGAAGACTGGAAGATGATTCCGACTGACATGGGAAATGGGATTTATCGAGATCAATGATCAGATTGTAATTGACGAAGTGGAAATCGAGGAAAAGTTTATCCGCTCTTCCGGTCCTGGCGGGCAAAATGTGAATAAGGTTGCAACCGCTGTTCAGCTTCGATTTGATGCGGCGAATTCACCATCATTGCCGGATGCTGTAAAAGAACGGTTGAATGATTTGGCCGGAAACCGGATGACTGATGAAGGAATCTTGGTGATAGATGCCAGGAATCATCGTACTCAGTGGCAGAACAGGAAAGAAGCCCGGGAGCGATTTGTGGAATTACTGCAGGAGGCAGCGGAAAAACCCAAGCCCCGGAAGAAAACTCAACCTTCCAAGGCGGCAAAAGAAAAACGCCTAGCAGAAAAGCACCGCCGCGGTGAGCTAAAAAAGACACGCCGTCCAGTGAAGCCGGGGGATGAGGAGTAGCATCATGCACCGATTGATAGTTCTTTTGATATTCCTGGCCGGTATCGCTTTTACTCAAGATGATGTGGATCCGGCAACTACGCTTACATCTATTGGACAGATAGTCCCTGATTTTACCATTACCGCTACCGATAGCACTTTCTATTCATCCAAGAACCTGAAGGCAGAAGTGTATGTCCTGGATTTTTTCGCTACCTGGTGCGCCCCATGCCTGGAGGCAATGCCCTATCTTCAGTCAAAAGTGTGGGAGACCTACCGGGATCGTGGACTTCTTCTACTGGGCATTGGGCGGGAGCATACTTCTCAGGAGTTGGCATATTTCGTCAAGGACAAAGGGTACACCTTCCCAGTGGCAGCTGATCCCAAGCGCAGTATATACAGCAAGTTTGCCTCCATGTACATTCCCCGCACCTATCTTATCGGAAGGGACGGTACAATCCTTTATCAGTCTGTGGGGTTTGACGAGGAAGAGTTTAACCGCCTGCTGGCGGCTGTAAAGGGAGCTTTTTAGACAATCATGTTATATTTCGCCATTTTCTTTGGCGCAAAGACCCTCCAAAAAGAAGGCGGCCAGGCAGTAATTCCTTCTTTTCTTCAAAACACCTCGATCCTATTGTTGAATTTTATCAAGGCGACAACCAAAACCTCCTAACAACCCTCATTTTTCGGAACAGGCGGGATAATCGTTGGTTTTATTCGTGCATATCCAGAGTAGTATGACGGTAAGTTGAAGAATCTTGTGTTATTGACCGTCGGTTCTCTGAAGCACGATTATGTGTCTAAGATTTCCCACAATTAATTCTCAAATCTTGGGAATAATCCATTTCATGAAGCGTATAGTTTTATAGGGAGATGTTCTTTAAAAAGGATAAAATCATTATCAACGGTAAAGATGGAAAATTTTTGATTTACGGACACGCTACAGATAAGAAAATCAGTGTTTGACCCTTGGATTCCTTTACTCCGACAATTATTATAATATTCTGCTGCTAATTCGAAATCATTCGTTGTCAATTCTAAATCTGGGAATGCTTTTAAGTGGTTTTTTAACTTATTGAAATGCGACGTCTTGGCGATTCCGGACAATAATTCTTGCCTGATAGGTCCCATCATCATTACTCGAGAATCAAGGATTAATTCTTTTAGGAGATTAGATTCTTTGGATTTATCAGTGTTAGACCTTCTAAGCGCAAGAGACCAAACAGAGGTATCAACTAAAACATTCATGTTTGTTTTCGCTGGGTTTTATAATCATAATCTTCATCAAAGTCTATTTGACCAAATAAATCCAATAATTTGATTTGTTTCCGACGTTGGATATACTCAATCAATGCTTCTGTGACGACTGCTTTTTTTGTCTTTTTGTCACTGGTTTTTACAGCTTCGTCCAGCAGTTCTGGATCTAGTGCTAAATTTGTGGCCATAATAATCTCCTTTTAGAAGGTGTGTAATAAGTTACACATAAATATGTGTGAAAAGAAATATTTTTTAGTACTATCTGAATCTAATAGTCTCATGCTGATTTGTACGCTGAGTATAATATCTTATCCAAGACTGAATGGTTAAGTAATGTCGGGAATACCGATTGAGTATTTATACTCTACCGTTATCGTAAGGTGTTTTTACTCTTCCAGCTCCTGCCGTATAACTTCCGGCACCGGTATCGTTTTCTGACTAGCGTAATCAAAAGCCACTAGTGTTGTGACTGCCTGAGCCACCGGCTGTTCTTCATCCTCCACAAAGATGCCTGTCAAGATGTCGAAGCTTTTGCGGCCCATGCGTGAGATTTTCTGTCCGATCTGTAGGGTTGCAGGATGGGAAAGCTGACTAAGATAATCAATAGTGGTTGATGCTTGAATGAAGGGTGGTTCCTTGAATTTCCATTTCTTTACGTACTCGATGCGGGCTGATTCCAGATAGGTGAGAAAAGTGGCATTGTTGACATGCCCCATGGCATCCAAGTCTTTCCACCGGGTCTTCATTTCAAAAAATGATTTAAAGTCTGACCGTTTCACTATCTCTTTTTGCATTTCTCGTTCCACCTCCTGTCTGCTTGAATATTATGTCTTTGATCATGTGAATCAAGTAAAATGAACTATCGTAGACGGTATACTCTACTGTTTCATGATTCTGTCCAGAAGCTCCGGGTCGTTCGGCAGTAATCCGGACTTGACAAGCCGGGGAGTCATGGTACGCAAGTGAGGTGCTGTAGTGAATACTTTCTGGAATATAG
>JBHHUM010000040.1:0-18394 GCA_046861645.1 Fidelibacterota bacterium
TCTATAAAGGCACTGAACACGGTAAACACGAACTCTGTTGGAGTTCAACAGGGTGATGTAAACAACATTAAATCAGTTTATCTTTAGAATATAGCCAATATTATTTTTTATATAACTTACAGCTTAACTAGCATTAACGAGGAATAATCTCCTTAGTTAATAACTGTCAAGTTGCTAATGATTTAGGTGATTTCTTCGTTAGTAAATTGCCAGCGACAATTACCACACCACCATGGTTTTCCCATATAACCTGATCTATTTTCATTCATCATCAGGGGATTCCCGCATCGTGGGCAATTAGCTTCAGTATCTTCTGCTGGCCATTCATAATCTGGTTTGAATTTAATAGGATTTTCATATGTTGAGTGATCTTTCATAAATAAAATTTATAATCAAAGGAGAGATTAGACAACCTTGCAATGAGTTACTTGATGGAGTGGAATATTACTCAAGGAGATTAATCCTTTATTTCTTTAGGAATCCCTTCAATGGTTGAATTTAACCTCAAGGGTATTCAACATATGTTTTTTAGTAAAGTAGATTTGGTATTGTAAGCGGGCATTACAACAAATATTTTCTTAATATGAATACTATTTCTTTACTGAAGATATATCATTATCAACTCAGCTTTTATTACCTTTTCTAAAAGAAAATAATTAATGGATAAGGAATAGATTAATATTTTAATTTTTTATTATTGGGTGATGTAATAAATATGAGGACAATACCTCACCCTAATATGTTTAATGTCAATACCAGGGTTATGATTGCGACACCTACAATTGATTTAATCCAGAAATAGTATTTACGTTGACTAAGTTTTTCCTCGTATGGTCGCCACCAGAGGACTATATGGTTTGTTTCAAAAGGAACAACATAGACGGTTTGAACTGCCTTTTCTACCAGCTCCTGAAACTCTGCTCCCGTATGATAATATCCTAATAATTGGAGATATTCCGGTTGAAGATATGTAACCACATGTTTCCCCGCAGGAAGTGGTATGGGTTCCTTTATAGGCGCTTGACCTGCTAGCATACCATCAATGTAAATATCAAGCCCTGAGGAATCACAGGTAATGGTAATGTAACCCATTTGTGGAAACACTGGAGCAGATTTGGACGTATCAGATTTCACGTCTAAACTGTCTTGTGAAGAAGCGGTGATTCCTGATAACAGAATAGAAAAAATAAGCATTTGCACTCTCATAGTACCGAAAGTTAACAGTTTATTTTTGTAGAGACTATCGTAAAATTCCAGTCGTAATGTACTCACAAAAATGGCCAGTTCTTTTAGTTTCCTTTACAGGAGTTCTTTTCCCAGTAATCCTATTACTGGGAGGATGTGCATATTTCAACACTTTTTATAATGCTCAAAATTATTTTCAGAGTGCTGAAAAGGAAATGGCGAAAAACTCTTTCGACGAAAGGCTTAATAAGAAGGCTGAGGAAGCGTTAGACATGACTATTGTTAACTGTAATATCATTTTAGAAGAATATCCAGAATCGAAACTTAGAGACGATGCCTTGTATCTTTCCGCTAAAGCATTCTATTACCTGGGAGATTTCTCCATAGCAAAAAAACGACTTTTTAGGTTGCAGAAAGAGCATCCGGAAAGTCCTTATCTGGAAGAATCTTCCCTCTGGTTATCCAAGTGTAGATGGAAATTAGGCGAAACAGATGCTGCTCTCGAGGATCTCTTATCTCTTTCAGAAAAGTTATCTAAAAAGGGAGGGACACGTGAGCAACTAGCACAGGTTTATGTAACTTTAGGTGAAATTTACATTGAGCTGGGAAAAAAAGCGGATGCCGTAAAAGAATTCCAAAAGGCTACCAGATTAACCCGTAATGCATCTATTAAAGGTCAATATTTATTGAGGAGTGGTGAACTATTAGTACAAATTAATCAGCTTGATAATGCTTTACGGATTTACAGGCAAGTTCTGAAAGTTACTACAAATCCAGAGCGACTTAATAAAGCCAATCTCGAAATTGTCAGAATTCTCCGTATCCTCGAGCGGTGGGATGAAACTATTAAAACTATTCAAGTACTCCTTTCTAACGAGAAGTTCACAGCCCTCAAATCTGATCTCAACCTGGAGTTAGCCAGATTGTATGAGATGCGTGGTATGACCCAGGAAGCCATCAGCAGATATACTTCTATAACAGAAGATTTCCAGAAAACTGAGGCATCTGCTCAAGCCTATTATCAGTTAGGTGAATTGGCTCTGTCTGAGGGAGATGAGTTTGAAGCTGCCAAACGGTATTATAGCAATGTTGAAAGGGAGAAAAGGTCATCCCTATTGGTACCGGTGGCACGTGCTCGAGTAAAAGAGATTGAGGCTTACTTAACCGTTATCAATAATATTTCTGTTTTAGAAGCGGTTCTAACATCTGCCCGGTTAGAAGAAACTAATATTGAGAAAGATATCCCTGAAGATACATTGCATTATGAAACAGATAGCTTAATGATACCCTCAGGAGAGAGAACCGCAATTACTGATACTATGGAAACTATTAAGGAATTGACAGAGAACTTATATTCTTTAGGAGAGTTGCTTGCATTTCATTTCAGCAGAGAAGATAGTGCCATAAAAGTACTGGATAATCTTGTGAACTATTATCCCAACAGTAATACGATACCTCAAGCTCTTTTTACGCTGGGACACTTATTGAGAGAACGAGGAGATACCCTTGAAGCTGAAAACTATATTACCCAACTTATTGAGAACTATCCTGCAACTGAATTTGCGATCAAAGCAGCCGCTGAAATAGATATCATATTAATTAACGAAGCGGAAGAATTGTTGAAGAAAGCAGAAACTGTACTATATGATGATCCTGAAAAGGCAGTTGAAACTTATAAGAGAATACTGCAGGAGTTTCCTGAGTCATCATATGTTCCCCATGCTTTACTCGCCATTGGTTTTACTTATGAAAATGTGAGGCACAATTTAGATAGTACACTCAACTATTATAGTCTGCTTATTGATAATTTCCCCACCAGTGAACAAGCTGAGTCCATCCAGTCTCATTACGAACAGCTTAGGTCAGCTGTGAATCAACTACAGGCTGATACAACTGCAACTCAAGCAATAGAGGACACGACCCTATCTCCCGACGTAATACCTGAACCATCCGATAAGGCTCGGGATGAGTCTGATTGAATCCGGCAGAGTTCTTTTCAACCGGAAATTAGCTACAGGGATATTCCGTATGGAATTGGCACTACCTGAGATAGCCCCTCTAGTAAAGGGTTCAGGACAATTTATATCCCTGCACGTTGGTTTGGGATGGCAAATGCCACTTCGCAGACCTATGAGTATTGCTAGTGTAAAAAACGATACACTGAGTATTATATATAAGATTTTAGGGAGGGGGACTGAATGGTTACAGGAAAGAAACCAGGGAGATTTAATAAACATACTGGGTCCTCTGGGAAATACTTTTTCGCTGGACAGGTTAGATGGAAGAACTCCAATTCTTTTAGCTGGAGGTGTCGGAATAGCACCTATACTTTTCCTCCATGAGCAAATGATATTGGAGGATCAGGTACACAATTTCATTATCGGTGCTGTGACTGCTGATGAGCATTTTCAAGATCATAATCCAAAAAGAGGGATTTATCTTACTACTGATGATGGTTCTTTAGGCATTAAGGGAAATGTTCTGGTAGCGTTGGAGCTTCTGGTGGAAAAGATAGAGAAGCCATATATTCTAGCCTGTGGTCCAAAGGCAATGTTGATGGCTATCCAAAAGTATGCAATGCAAAACGAAATCCATGGGCAAATTGCAGTGGAGAGCTATATGGCTTGTGGAACCGGTTTATGCCAGGGATGTGTTGTGGAGACTTCTGCTAAGATCACCAGTAAAAATACTTATCTAGAGAGATATTCACTCGTCTGTAAAAATGGACCTGTATATGACCTTAATAATGTCCGCTTCTAGGTCTCGATGGTGTTGAAAACAAAAGTTGGTTCAGTAGAATTACAGAATCCCATTTTAGTGGCTTCGGGGACATTTGGTTATGGTAAAAAAAGTGATAACTATTTTGATATTAATATACTGGGGGGGATTGTAACTAAATCAGTCACTAAACATCCCCGAGAGGGTAATCCACCTCCCCGAATAGTGGAGACACCAGCTGGTATGCTCAATTCCATTGGTTTGGCAAATATCGGAGTGGAACGCTTCGTACTGGAGATGCTCCCCGAATATAAAGGATTAAAGACAGCAGTGTTTATGAATATTGCCGGCAGTACGTTGGAAGAGTATGTTGAAGTACTGGAACGGGTAGAAAGTGTCCCCAATAATCTTACTGGGTATGAGATCAATATTTCCTGTCCTAATGTAAAGAAGGGTGGGATGGAGTTTGGTATGGATTGTGAACTGACAGCACAACTCACATCTGCCTTACGACAGAAGACAGAGAAACTCCTAATAATGAAATTGTCTCCCAATATCACGGACATTGCTGCTATAGCACGATCAGCAGCAGATGCAGGTGCCGATGCCATCTCTGCTATTAATACGGTTACTGGAATGAGCATCAATCCCGAAACCAGGAAGTCCAATGTTTATACTAAACTTTGTGGTCTATCAGGTCCAGCCATCAAACCAATCGGGATTGCCGCTGTCTATCGTGTATCGCAAGCAGTCTCCATTCCCGTGATTGGCATCGGTGGCATCACCTGCGGACACGATGTAGCAGAATATCTCCTTGCCGGAGCATCTGCTGTCCAGGTTGGTACTGCTAATTTCCAAGATCCAGCAGCGGGCTTGCGAATATTGGCTGAATTTCGGGATTACTGTGAACAGAATAATGTTTCTGATGTGAGTGAACTGATAGGTGGTCTACGAGATTAAGTACCTGGTACTTTGAAAGTGCCGGGTACTTAAAAAAGGGGACTTGTAAGAAGAAAGATGCCTTACAGGAAAACGAATTTCGAAAAAGGATATTACTATCACCTCTATAACAGAGGAGCTAACCGAGAGAATATCTTTCGTGAACGTGACAATTATCACTTCCTTCTTGAAAAAATAGAATTATTTAGTGAGAGAGATAAAATAGCTGTAATCGCCTACTGCTTAATGCCCAACCATTACCATTTTCTTGTTCGTCAGGATGACAGCATTTCTATATCTGTGTTTATGCATTCTGTTTTTGGCAGCTATACGAAAGCTTTCAACAAGATGTACCAACGTACCGGTACACTCTTCGAAGACCGTTTCAAAAGTATCCTAATTGATTCGGAAGAGTATTTGACACACTTATGCAGATATATTCATCGTAATCCTATTGACGGCAAGAAACCACTGGTGGATGACATCAGCCAATGGTCTTTTTCCAACTGGCTTGAATGGATTGGCGTAAAAAATGGAAATCTTGTTGACATAGACTTTATTCAAGAGCATTTCACATCGGTTGAAGCCTATAAAGAATTTGTATTCGAGTATGAACCTGATGAAAAAGTAGTGAAAAAAATGGAGAAGTATTTATTTGGAACAAAGTACCCGGCACTTTAGAAGTGCCGAGTACTTAATTTGAATGCACATGTTGACAAAACATACAAGAATTCTGACGGTTTTTTTATTACTCGTCTTTTTTGGCTGTACTGCTGCACCACGGTACGGTACAGGGAAATCCCCTGCTTCAAAAAGCAAGAGTAGACACACCAGGGTCATGACCGGTATATCCTCTTTTTATGGAGAAGAATTCCACGGAAAACTTACAGCAAATGGGGAAGTATTTGATATGTATGGATTGACTGCTGCACATAAAACACTTCCACTGAACACTATAGTACGGGTTACGAATCTCGAAAATGGTAAATCATTGATCCTCCGCATCAATGACCGAGGACCCTATGTGAAAGGACGTATTTTAGATTGTTCTTACGGTGCCGCCTTGAAGCTAGGATTCGTTGGTAAAGGGACAGCCAAAGTGAAGATCGAGGTAATTGAACTTGGGGATAACCAGTATATGAAGCATAAGACGTGAAAACCTGTATAGTATGAAGTACCCGACACTTCCATAGTGCAGGGGAATTCTTTATATTCAACCTCAATTCACATGACAGATACACTATCATCCCGAATGTTTGTGAATTTTCTCGGTGTTCCGGGGATCCTTATACTGGTGTATCTGGGTGGACCCTGGTTTTTGGGTTTTGTTACAGTAGTTGCCCTGATGGCTCTTTATGAATTTTATCGTCTGGTAGGACATAAAGGTGTTTCCCCACATGTGGGTTTAGGCCTGCTTACCGGGACAATAATAATGTTGTTTTATTATGGCAATCTCTATCCCAAACTGGCTACTGCAAATTGGCAGCACCTCCTGATAGTATTTATTCTTATAGTAGGACTTTTAGAACTTTTTCGAGGGAAGGAGCACCCCACAGCCAATATCACCTATACGCTGGCAGGGATATTATATGTGCCCCTGTTGATCGGGACTATGGTCACACTTCGCAATATAGAATCCAATAAAGTTGATCTCGGTTTTCACCTAACCCTGGTTCTTTTTGTCTGTGTTTGGACTTGTGACTCCGCTGCTTATCTCTTTGGAAAAAAATGGGGTGAGGTAAAGATATTAATAAAGGTGAGCCCTAAAAAAACATGGGTAGGAGGGATCGCAGGATTGATCTCAGCCGTTACTGTCGCAGCTGTCTTTTTTTTGACTGACTTCTTTCCCTTAAAATCTATAACACTTACTGACTCCATAATCATAGGAGCTATTGTAGGAATATTTGGTCAAGCCGGAGATTTCATAGAATCTTTAATGAAACGTGATGCTGGAGTAAAAGACTCGGGTTCTTTCCTTTTAGGGCATGGTGGTGTTCTCGATAGATTCGATTCCTTGATTGTGGCTACACCTCTGATCTTCCTCTATTATATTTATATGATCGCGGGGTGATCTGAAAATAAATCATCATCTACCAGTGGAAAACTTATCTCCGGGGTTACACCAGAATAGCTCGCAATTAGAGCAAATTACAGCAGGTGAATCATTTCATTGGCGGGCTCACCCTGCCCGCGAGAGAGTAAAGATAGCCATGCTTGGAGGATTTATTATCTTATCTTTAGGGATCATTATTTTTACCTCATTCCAAAGTATTCTGCTGACTCTTTTTTCAATATTCGTCTTGGTACTTCAACTTAACCGTTTCTATTTTCCCAGCAGTTTTTCCATAAATAGCCAGGGTATTTCAGCTAAATATCTTCTACGATCTCAACGAATGAATTGGAGTAAAATAAAGCGAATTGAGCAGGATAATTATGGTGCTTATCTTTCTAAACGAGAAATCCCCTCCCGATGGGATGCTTTCAGGGGAATGCAAATCCTATTCGGAAATGAGCGCGAAAAAGTTAAATCTTTATTGAAAATGGGATGGAAGTCTGCCTCATGAGCTGGCTGAAACACGCCTTTGCTGTTGATCCTCCCGGAGCTGCAGAGCCAACAGCAGCACAGGCTAAAGCTGTAGAGAAAGTTTGCCAAGAAGTAGTCAGACGCCGTTTGACCACTCCAGCTTTAATCATGTTAGAGACATTTCGTCCACTCAATTATGTAGGATCACAACTCCTTCATTTTTTCCACCCTATCATCTCGGCTATTCTGTCTACTGATGCTTATCGCAACTTTACAGAATTTTTAGAACGACGTGGAAGTGTTGATTATCTCTGTTACAGGATTGAACAACTTGATAAAGAAAGACCTAAAGTTAGACGGAACAGTGACACTAAAGTTGCTGTACAATCTCCTCCTGATTCTAAAGATGACTAAAGTAAATACGGAAAAAATAAACATTATTCTCGCTACAGATTGTGGTAGTACCACTACCAAAGCTATTCTCATTCAAAAAGTGGAGGGTGAGTATCGGCAGACCCATCGTGGCGAGGCGCCAACTACGGTTGAAGAACCGTTTGCGGATGTTACGGTGGGTGTTATCAATTCTGTGACTGAAGTGGCCGAGCTGTCAGGTAGGCGTCTGGTAGACGATGAGGGAAGGATCATTCAACCCGCCACAGATTCTGAAGGGTGTGATATTTATATCTCCACCTCCAGCGCTGGTGGAGGACTGCAAATGATGGTGGCTGGAGTTATCAAGGAGATGACGGCAGCCAGTGCGAAACGTGCTGCCCTGGGTGCTGGAGCAATCGTTATGGATACCATTGCATCTAATGACGGTCGAAAAGCTCACCAGCGCATTCAACGTATTCGCGAGCTGCGTCCGGATATGATGCTCATCTCTGGTGGAACGGATGGGGGTGATACCAAACATGTTGTGGAAATAGCTGAACTGGTATCACCTGCTAAACCGAAGCCACGCTTTGGCAAGGAATATCAATTGCCCATTGTTTATGCAGGGAATAATCAAGCAGTCGAAAAGATGGAGAACATTTTCGATAATGGCTTTGAACTCAAAGTCGTGGATAATCTCCGTCCAGTCTTAGAGAGAGAAAATTTAGGTCCTGCTCGAGATGCCATTCATGATTTATTCCTGGAGCATGTCATGGCTCATGCACCAGGTTACAATAAACTTATCCAGTGGACGGATGCTCCAATCATGCCCACACCGGGAGCGGTTGGGAATATCCTGCAAACTATTGCTACCCGGGAAAAGATTAATGTCGTGGGCGTTGATATTGGCGGTGCTACTACGGATGTTTTCAGTGTATTTAACGGCACCTTCAACCGTACTGTCAGCGCTAACCTTGGAATGAGTTATTCAATATCTAATGTCTGCTCCGAAGCATCCATGCCCAATATCTTGCGCTGGGTGCATATTGATATGGATGAGCGGGAACTACGCAACCGTGTAAAGAACAAAATGATACGTCCCACTACCATTCCCCAGACTCTGGAAGCTCTGATATTTGAACATGCAGTCGCCCGGGAAGCTCTCCGCTTGGCCTATCAGCAACATAAGGAATTTGCCACCACGCTTAAGGGAGTTCAACAGCAGCGAACTGTTGGAGATACCTTCAGTCAGGTGATTAGTGGACAATCTATCGTAGATAACATGAAATTGAACCTACTGGTAGCCTCTGGAGGGGTATTATCCCACGCTCCCCGCATGCATCAAACGGCTATGTTATTAATCGATTCTTTTCAGCCAGAAGGGGTAACAGCATTAGCTAAAGACAGTATTTTCATGATGCCCCACTTGGGTGTTCTGGCACAAGTACATCCTCAGGCTGCAACGGAAGTTTTTGAACGGGACTGCCTCATCTACCTCGGTTCTGTTGTGGCTCCCGCTGGTAAATGTAAAGAAGGAAAACCATGCTTCTCCTATAAAATTCAAGGGTCAACTCTTAATGAGACTGGGGAAATACTTTTCGGGAAAATAAAACTTCTTCCCTTAGGACCAGGGGAAACCGCTACCATTACTATCGAACCGACGAAAATATTTGATACTGGTGCAGGCCCAGGGAGAAAAGTTGAAGCAGAAGTAAAAGGTGGTACGGTTGGTCTTTTCTTGGATGGACGCGGTCGTCCTTTCGATATCCCTAAAGATCACAACCAAAGCAGAAAAATGATGGAAAACTGGATTACAGCGGTTGATCTTTATCATAACAGAGAGGTTTAGGGTTGGCACACGCTTATACACCCGGATTGAAAATTAGTCACCGTGAGATAATTCAGAGGAATAGAACACTTCCTATCAAAGGTAAAGTTTTGGTTTCAGAAGGGGATAGAGTGGAAGCTCAACAGATCGTAGCGGAGACATTCATGCCGGGGGATATCATTCCCATTAACATTGCCAATAATCTTTCCATGCCACCGGCTGATGTACCTGAATGCATGCTCGTCAAGAAAGGTGACCAGGTGTCAGTGGGAGATCCAATTGCCCGTACCAAAGGTATTTTTGGTCTTTTCAAAACTGAGTATAAAAGTAAATACGAAGGAACAGTTGAAACCATATCTGATGTCACAGGTCAGATAATTTTACGCGGGGAACCACAACCAGTAAGAGTACTGGCCTTCATACCGGGAAAGATTGTTAAGGTTTTACCAGAAGAAGGTGTAGTAATCGAAGCTGAAGTAAGTTACATTCAGGGTATATTCGGAATCGGAGGAGAAACATTTGGTACCATCAGAATAGCCTGCGATTCTCATTCTGAAGCACTCACAAAAGAAAAAATTTCAGCAGATATGCAAGACCAGGTTATAGTCGGAGGGAGTAGAGTAACTGCCCATGCCATTTCTAGAGCGGTGGAAGTGGGAGCAGCTGGTGTGGTTTCTGGAGGAATTGATGACGCCGACTTGAAAGAGTTTCTTGGGTATGATCTTGGCGTAGCAATCACCGGTACAGAAAAAAAAGGTATTACGCTTATCATTACTGAAGGATTTGGTGATATAGCCATGGCTCAACGCACTTTTGAGCTCCTGAAATCACGTGAAGGGGCTAACGCATCTATCAACGGAGCTACACAGATAAGAGCGGGGGTTATCCGGCCGGTCATTGCTATTCCTGTGGATAGCACCGTATCACATGAGCCTACTGCCGTTAGTCAAAGGGAAGGAATTCTTGAAGTTGGTTGTTCTGTACGGATCATTCGTGATCCTTATTTTGGTATGTTAGGCAGGGTAAAAAATCTTCCTTATGAACCCCAGAAATTAGGATCCGGCTCAAAAGCCAGAGTTTTAGAAGTTGAGCTGTCCTCTGGAGATATTGTTACTGTTCCCCGGGCCAATGTTGAATTGATTGAGGGGGACGATTGATGCGACATTGGGCTTCCCAGATAGCTTTTTTCTTCACCCTGACAACTGTTGTTCTTACTCAAGATTTTGATGGTAAACTGAAGGTTATGGTTGAGGATCACAGTTGGGATGGTGGTGATAAAATGGATTTATCATGGATATTAACAGATGATAAAGTCGGGAAAGTGGTTTCTTATAAAATTTATCGTTCCAATACAGATGAAGAGATCGAAGCAATCATCAATGAAGAAAAATCTAAAGCAATCAAATCTGCAAAAGAGGAGGTTACGGAGCAACTTTTTACTTTAGCCGAGAAGAATGGTGTTCCCAAGGATGATAAAGGATTATTAAGGAAGATACGGGAGGAGAGAAAAAAAGCATCCGAAAAGGCTACACAAAATTTTATTGAACAGGAAGCTGATCTACGCGAGCAATCCAAATTCAGGTTCCTCACCGTTGGTATTAAGGGCCAGACTGCTCTGACAGTTGAGAAACTTGATGATAACACTGAGTACTTTTTCAAGGTTGCAGCCTTAGATGAACATGGTCATGTACTGCTAGCGGATACGACTGATCGCTCCTTAAGTCCTGTCAAACAAAATTTTGATGGATCACGATTCTATCTTAGTATTATCACGTTTATACTTTGTTTCTCGGTTGTATCTTTCATACAGATAGCTAGAAAAGGCACTTCTTTAAAAGTTCGCAAAATAGCTGGTTTGGAGGCAGTTGACGAAGCAGTAGGAAGAGCCACTGAAATGGGGCGTTCTATTCTCTTCATACCCGGTATTCAAGATATGAACGAAATTCAAACAATCGCCGGGTTAACGGTACTTTCTCGTGTCGCTGAGACGGCAGCTAATTATGATGCTAAACTGGAAGTACCCACCAGCCGTTCACTGGTAATGACTACGGCTCGGGAGACCGTTCAGGCGTCCTTCCTCGCTGCTGGTCGACCTGAATCCTATAACCAGGATTTGATTTACTATGTTACCGATGAGCAGTTTGGGTATGTAGCTTATCTTTCCGGAATGATGGTAAGAGAGAAACCGGCAGCCTGCTTTTATATGGGGGCATTTTTCGCTGAATCATTGATTCTGGCTGAGACGGGTAATTCTATAGGAGCCATACAGGTAGCGGGTACAGCCATGCCCGCCCAATTACCCTTCTTTGTGGCTGCATGTGATTATACTCTCATCGGAGAAGAGTTCTTTGCAGCGTCTGCTTATCTTTCCGGTGAACCAGATCAGTTGGGAAGTTTGAAAGGTCAGGATGTGGGTAAGGTTATTGTTGCTGCTGGTATGTTTATTGGGATCACATTGGCAACAATTGGAGCCATTACTCAATCTGAAGCTATCATGAAAGCCCTCGATTTCATCAAGAGTACAGTGCTGGGTTAAGGAGTAAGGCTTAAATGAAACGAACAATTCCCCTGATGATTACAGCCCTGGGAGGTTTCGTCCTCATCATAGCCTATTTTATACCCGCCACACAAGGGTGGGGAGAGACCGTTTCCATCTGGTTTGATGTACTGGCCTCTATTGCTTTCATCCTCGGAGGCGGAAACCTGTTGAAAATCCATCTGAAAAAAGTATCTGACAAGCAGGCTGGTTGGGGCTTCTCATTGGTCACTGTAATATCATTCATTATTATGCTTTTCGTTGGTCTTTCCAAGATGGGTGTTCATCCCAGCACTAATTTCCCCAACTTCGCCTGGTCGGGAAGCTATCGTGAGCTGGGTAGTCCCTTCTGGTGGTTGTATGAATATGCTTTTAAGCCGTTAACCGCTACCATGTTTGCTATGTTAGCATTTTATGTAGCCTCAGCGGCGTTTAGAGCTTTTCGAGCCAAGAATATCGAGGCTATCCTTTTATTGGGGACAGCATTTATCATCCTTTTAGGTCGTACCTTTGCAGGAGTATATTTGACCAGCTGGCTACCTGATTCTCTGAGCGGCTTGAGAATTGAGAACTTGACGGTTATCATTATGCAAGTATTTAATACTGCTGGTAACCGGGCAATTATGATTGGTATTGCTCTTGGAATCGCATCCACTTCATTAAAGGTTTTACTAGGTGTAGATCGATCTTACCTGGGAGGTGGAGAGGATTGATCATGTTTGAAAAATTAAAGAACATTGATCGCCGCTGGATTTTTCTGATGATGTTATTATCAGTTTCAATTCCTATAATCGTCATCGGTTTGACAGGTCAATCTTTCCCTGAAACCCCTACTCAGCTAGCTTATTCAACTTTCAACGCTATTGAAGATTTGAATCCGGGTGATAAAGTTTTACTGTCTTTCGATTTTGATCCCGCTAGCGAAGGTGAGTTAGGACCCATGGCTACAGCATTTACTTACCATTGTGCTGCCAAAGGACTCAAAATGTACTTCATGGCTCTATGGCCCGTGGGTCCACAAATGATCGATAACGCTATTGAAAAAGTTATTAAAAAAGATTTTCCCAATTTGGTTTACGGTAAAGATTATGTCAATCTTGGTTATAAATCAGGTAATGAAGGAGTGATTAAGGTTATAATAACTGATTTCAGGGAATTATACACCACCGATTCCCGAGGGAGTACATTCGATGATATTCCCATGTGTCAGGAAGTTTCCAGTGTTCGTGATATGGACTTGATCATTAACATCAGCGCTGGTTATGCTGGTACCAAGGAGTGGGTACAGTACGCAGTAACACCTTATCCTGAAGAAGTCACCCTTGTAGCTGGATGTACTGGTGTCCAGGCACCATTATTGTATCCTTATATACCTGACCAGCTACCGGGGCTTCTTGGAGCCATTAAAGGAGCAGCAGAATACGAAAAACTGGTCTTTGATAGATATTATCGTGAGAAAGGCCTTGAAGTACCCGGGATGTATCAGGAAGGTGTCCGTCGCATGGGTCCACAGTTGGTTGCTCACCTTTTGATGATACTCTTAATTATTGCAGGGAATGTCATTTTCTTTATCGAAAGGAAAAGAGGTACATTGTAATGGATCGCCAAAAAATGATATGGAGTATTGTTTTTGCTTTTGGTGTCCTGGCTCTTATTGGAAATGCCGCCTTTCGAGATGCTGGCTCTGTTTACGTAAAGAAAATTGACCATGAATTCGCTCAAGTGGAAGCCGAGAAATGGGTAAATGTTAAAAGCGATGAGGCTCTGGATTATGATCTGGAAGGGAAAGAGCGTATTAAATGGTCATCGGAAGAATTGGCAAGTTATAGAGACTACCTGAAAGCTATCCGTAATAATGCGGATCAAAGGGAATATTCATTTAGTTCTTCTAGAACCTTTGGTGTTTGGGTTGCTGCTCTTTTTACACTGTTTATTATGTCGTTTCTTTTCAAGGATAATCCCTTTTATAAATTTGCTGAGTCAGTCGTTGTGGGAGTTTCTGCCGCTTATTGGATGGTAGTCGGCTTCTGGGAAGTGATCGTGCCCAATTTAATTGGAAAGCTATGGCCCACTATAGTAAAAAATTGGGCGATGCCTGGGTTGGATGCCACCGCAGAATTGACCTATTTGGTACCCTTGATTTTAGGTATTATGCTACTCTGGAGATTGGCACCTAAAGGAACCTGGATTAGTCGTTGGCCTTTGGCTTTTATCATTGGTACCACAGCGGGGATACGTCTTATAGGTTTCATACATGCCGATTTCCTCAGCCAGATTAGGAATAGCATCATCCCACTGGTAGTCATGGAAAATGGTTCTTTCATGTTTTGGGATTCTTTCCTCAATTTGATCCTTGTTATCGGTGTGTTAACTGCAATTGTCTATTTCTTCTTCTCCATAGAACATAAGGGAATAGTAGGCAAGACTGCCAACGTTGGTATCTGGTTTCTGATGATAACCTTTGGCGCTGCCTTTGGATATACAGTTATGGGTCGTATTGCTCTCTTGGCTATCCGCTTGGAATTTCTCTTTGATGATTGGCTCTGGATCATCGATCCTACCATGAATCGTATCACTGGCATGTGATCGTTAGCTTTTGCTGACGTCTTGAGAACTGGCCCTTCTCGAAGTAAATTCGCTTAGTCTTTCCCTACAAAGAAATAGAGATGTTATTCCCATCGTGGATGATCTCTCTTTGTTAATATCCACTAGTGATTCTGTAGCGCTGGTAGGAGAATCAGGTTGTGGAAAAAGTCTAACCGCACTAGCCATCCTTCACCTCCTTGATGGCACAGGAATTAAGGTTACAGGAAATGTTTTATGGAGGGGTAAAGAGGTTTATCAATTATCTTCTAAAGAATTACACCAATACCGCGGGGGGGAGGTGGCTATTATATTTCAGGAACCCATGACTGCTCTCAATCCTGTCATTCGTTGTGGTAAGCAAATTAAGGAAGTTCTGAAAATTCATAATTATGGTAATGACGATAATACTGGAAGAGTTATGGATCTTCTGCAGCGAGTTCGGTTGCCAGATCCTGCTGAAGTTTACAAAAGCTATCCTCACGAACTGAGCGGTGGAATGCGCCAGAGAGTGTTGATTGCTATGGCCATCGCTGGTAATCCTAAACTTCTCATCGCCGATGAGCCAACTACCGCTCTGGACGTTACGGTTCAGAGCCAGATCATTGATCTTCTTTTCGATCTTCAGAAGGATAACGATATGAGTGTCCTCTTTATTACTCACGATCTTTCTATTGTCGATGCTATTGCCGAAAGATTAGTAATTATGTACGCTGGCCAGATAGTTGAGGAGGGAAAGGCTCAGAGTGTTTTGAATAATCCTCTACACCCTTATACCAGGGCCCTATTAAAGTGCGCACCCAGCCTGGAGGAAAAGAAGCGTAAATTGAGCACTATCCCTGGCTCCGTTCCTCAACCGGGTGAATATCCGTCTGGCTGCAGGTTTCATCCCCGGTGTGATATTACATATGAAGAGTGCATAAAATTAGAACCTACTCTTGATAGAATAACTGATCGAGATGTGCGTTGTCCTTACGCTATTAAGTAGACATTTTAATCGTAAGTATGGAAATTATTTCATGACTCATGATTTATTCAGGTTGATACTATAAGTTCAAATTCCAATGTGGAATAAATGTAGAAAATATTTGTTATAATACGTCGGCAGTTATAAACTATTGCCGACATTATCTTACATTTCTAAAATGAAGAATTCGCGTTCACAAAAAATCATAGACCTTGTGAGTGAGAAGGGCATTATCAGGCCTCGAGACCTGAAGCAGCTCGGAATCCCTGAAACTTATCTATATCGCCTTGTTGGTAGCGGGGATATTGTCCGAATAGCTCGTGGGCTCTATACGACACCTGGTTTCACCTTTTCAGAACATGAGAGTCTAGCGGAGGTCTGTAAACGTGTTCCTCACGGTGTAATATGTCTCCTTTCCGCTCTAAACTTCCACAATCTCACGACACAGCTGCCCTTTCAAGTATGGATGGCTATTCATCATAAAACACGCTCCCCGAAGATCGACATCGTACCTGTTCGAATCATCAGAATGTCCGGAGCCTCCCTCGATGAGGGTATTGAAGTGCATAAGGTAGATAAAGTACCTGTAAACGTATTCGGTCCTGCAAAAACTGTAGTAGACTGTTTCAAATACCGTAATAAGGTCGGGCTGGACGTGGCTTTGGAAGCTCTTCGGGATTGTTGGCAAAAACGTCAGTGCACCATGGATGAACTGTGGCGTTTCGCGAAGATTTGCCGTGTCACAGAGGTGATCAGGCCCTATCTTGAATCTCTCGTATGAATCAGGGACAACCCAAAAACATTTCCCACTCTGTCCGTCAGAGATTGAAAAACCTTTCAGAAGAAATGGAGGAGGAATTCCAGAGAGTTCTTATTCGTTACGCCATAGAAAGACTGCTCTACCGTCTTACTCAATCGGATTATATTGGTGATTTTGTGCTCAAGGGTGCCATGCTGTTTTGCTACTGGAATCAGAAACTCCATCGTGCGACCAAAGACCTCGATTTGCTTGGAACTGGAGAGAGTTCAGTAGATCAGCTGGAAGAGATATTTCGAACTATCTGCGGTGTGGTCGTTGTTGATGATGGTCTGAGGTTTAACAAAGACAAAGTCAGAGGGGTGGAAATCCGTGAAGATCAAGAATATGAGGGTGTAAGAATTCTCATGGGAGCTGCACTCGATTCTGCTCGGATTCCTTTGCAGATTGATATCGGCTTTGGTGATGTCATCGTTCCTTCGCCACAGCTTGTAGAATATCCAACCATTTTGGAATTTCCTTCTCCTCACTTGAAGGCTTATCCTCGGGAAACGACCATTGCGGAGAAGTATCAGACTATCGTACGGTTCGGTATTGCATCCAGTCGTGTAAAAGATTTCTATGACATTTGGTTTCTTGCGCAGAAGTTCACTTTTGATGGGCAGAAACTGTCGGGAGCGATTGGCGCCACATTCAAAAGGAGGAGGACGACGATTCCTCTTGAGATACCTGTTGCCCTTTCGGCTGATTTCTTTAACAATAAGAACAAACAGGCACAATGGAGAGCGTTTATTGAAAAAGGGAGGTTGGAGATTAGTGTACCAGATCTAAGAAAGGTTTCTTCTTTCTTGGAGCAATTTTTGATTCCTCCGGCTCTGGCAGCTGCGACTCGTGAGAATTTTACATTCACTTGGAGCCCACCAGGACCGTGGCAATGAGTAGGAAGCAATTTGTATGACTAAAGATGTGCGTTACTGATGTAATCGTACCACTATAAGTAGTACCTATGTATGAATTTGTTTGATAATCAGAGGTCTAAATAGTGGGATAAGATAAAATATCATTTCCTTTTACAATGGCCTCGCAATTTGTATTTTCTGCTTAAGTAATCTCGAGTGGAAATCTAGCATAGTGAATATTTTAAATAGTTTCAAACATTAATATCATTCCATGACATCTAATTCAAGTTGCAAGTTTTCAATATCGAAGAATCGAATGTACTCAGAGCAAACAAGAGATACGATTCATTCTATTTGCAGGGAGCATGGATTTGATGAGATGGACGCAAATCGTATGGAAATGGCAATTAGAGAAACTTGCCAAAATGCAATTAAGTATGGAATTCATCCTGAAGAAGAATCGAATTATTATCTTGAATTACACATCAACGAAACAGAGATAAAAGCTATTGTGATTAGTAAAGGAGATGCTATTGATTTTGATAATATTAAGCCGTTTGATATACACCATGATTTCTTAACATATAAAGATGGGGGTTTGGGAATACCGCTGGTTAAGGCGCTCATGGATGACGTGCATTATGAGCGGAAGGCAAATAGCACCAACAAAATAACTTTAATAAAGTATATTAAATCAAGATAAAAAGGAGAGAAGTAACAAATGAAAATCAAAGAAAAAGTTAATGGGGATGTCACTGTATTGACCCTGTCTGGGAAGATGATGAATGGTCCTGAAAGCATCAATTTACATCCCTATGTTAAAGGACTCATTGAAAAGGATCAGACGAAAATTGTAGTTGATATGGGGAAGGTAAAGTGGTTTAGCAGTACGGGACTGGGATCGTTACTTGCCTCGTATACATCATTACGAAATGCGGAGGGTGATTTGAGGATTGCCCGTCCCACTCAGAAGATCTACAGTGTCTTTATGTCAACTCAACTGACTAAAGTGTTTGACAGCTTTGATACCGTCGAGGAAGCAGTTGAAAGCTATACGACAAAGTAAGATTTGCTGCTTTCCAAATC
>JBHHUM010000134.1:0-4412 GCA_046861645.1 Fidelibacterota bacterium
CCTGAAGGTTGTAGTGGGTATAGGTGTTGTTAATGTCCTGCAGGACCGGGAACGTAATCCCCTGATCCTCGATGAACTGCTGGATGGTACTTATGGGTTGATTGGATATACCCAGTACGGTTACACCCTGATCCTGAAATTCCTGCCAGATACTGAATTCCAAGTCCGAAAACTCCGGACCGCAGACCGGTCACCACGAAGCAAAAAAAGCGACAACAACAATCTGACTTTCCATTTGGGTTAGCTCACTGAGGGTGATTTCCCCAGTACCATTCACCACCGGAAGAGTGAAGTCTGGTGCCAATTCACCAGCCTCCACTCCGTATGGCGTATTCCCCTTTAACCTGACAGTCGGAGAAGGCTCGTCTGGATCATTGGTATTAACACTAAGAGTCGCCGTACCATTCTCCGAGGTGGCACAATATTGCACCTGAGCTGTAACTGATTGACCAGCAGGAATTAAATTTGTAGGGAGATTCAGAATAAAATCTTCATGATCTATGCTGAAATCTTCAATCTCCAGGGCGGTACCACCACTATTGGTAATGACTAAAGATGTGTCCCGACACTGTTCCACAGCTGTATGCAGGAAATCTGTACTCCGAAAGGAAAAATCGATATCAGCTTCTTCGATTTCTCCAAATTGAAATATCCGGAAATAACGCCACTCTGCTGAGTACACGTAGTCTCCCATCATATTAATAGCCATGACTCGTCCACCGGTATTCTTATAACCCACCAAAGAGAGAGATGGCGCGTCATCCCATTGAAGAATTTCCACATCATCCCAATCAGAGACTGCAACCCTATTTCCACTGACAGCCACTCTTGAAGCATAGCCAGAAGTGTTATAGTTAGCCACCCAATAAGGAGCATCAGGTACGGAAATATCAAACATGTCCACTCCGGCTGCACCCACTGCCACAAACAGATAATCACCTGAAACGATGACATCTTTAGCTGTGCCCGAGGTTTGAGCCGAGGTAAGCAGCGTAGGGTCTTGTGGATTGGAAATGTCTATCACTTTGATTCCGCTGGCGCCGTCCGCTACATAGACAAACTGATTATCCTCTGAAACTTCCACTGCCCATGCATTATCAGTTCCCACTGTTGTAACGTAATTGGGCAGCTCAGGCGATGTGACATTCACAATATCTACTCCGTGAACATGTGCAGCCGCAATGAGATACCGATGAATGCCAAATTCGGATATATCTGTATGTTCGTAAGTGAATCCTGCACCGTCACCATACCTCGTAACATGCGCAGGATTGGACGGATTACTGACATCCACGATATCAATGCCGCACAACCGGCCGCTGCCATATGCGTAGCCATCACGGACAGTCCAGGCATAAGTTCTACCGAATTCACAACCTGAAGAAAAGTATTCAGCCACTGCAAATGGATTTTCTGGATCAGAGATATTGATAATATTAAGTCCACCCAATCCAGCTGGTACATAGGCGTAATTGCCATCGATCTCCACATCAAGCAGCTCGTGGTTAGGTGAATTGTAGCGGCTAAGGAGGGATAAATTCTTCCCAAAACTGCTACTGGCAAGACTGATAACCAACACTCCCATGAGCCATAACCAACGTGGACATATTATTATTAGGGAACTCAAACGTTTACTCTCCCCGGGCGTATTTTTTCCTCAGGTAATGCATTATTTTCAACATCTCGTCTGCGGATCGATAGCCTACATATTCTCCAACTACTTCCCCCGATCCATTATAAAACACAATGGTCGGGAGGCTCCCAATACCCGTCAACCGGGCCAGATGGAGCCCCCCTTCCTCTTCCACGTCAACCCGTATAGGAACAAAGGACCTAAGAAGTGTCTGTACATCTGGTTCTGAGAAAGTACTCCGGTCCATTTTATTGCACCAATGGCACCAGTCTGCATGAAATTTGGCTAACACTAAGGTTTCTTCCTCAACAGCCCTCTTCAAAGCCTGATCGAAGGAGAGATCCATAAAAGGATACACCTCACCACCAAGGAGGGTTTTGGCAAGCAGCAGGATAAGCAGTGTCAGTGTCGAAGTGATTTTCATGGGGGCTCTCCTTCGAATTACGTTTCTTCCAGTAGTAATTAGTTAATATTTCCTGTCAATGCAAAGCTTTTGAGAATGACCATACCTAACACCGGTTTTTCTTCAAATCCCGCCGGTAGTCTGTCATTAGACCATCGTAAAACAGGGTAGAAACTGTAAAACCGAATCACTGTATTCTTAATATGCTTATTTGAATATTCTATCCCACCTCCAAAGAGACCATAAGCAAACAATGTAGCGTCAAATTGGGTTTGGTAGATGGGGGTATCCAGAGGTTTAAGTGAGCCGTATTTTACATGAAGAGAAATAAACGGTCGCACATCATTCAGAACCCGGTAGCGCCAGGCAAACTGGTGGGATCCATAGTACTTGAATTGGTATAGATTTTCACTTTTACCATCAAATCTGAGCGAAGCTGTATATGCGAAAGTTAGTGCTAACCCTTTTTTACTAACTTTATGCTTTGTACCCGCTACCCCGAGTTCCAGAGAAGACACTGGTGATGTCCGAAATGGAAAAGCTGTATCTGAATATTTTTCATGGAGTGGAACAATCGTTCTCAACCAATAGGCATTCCTTCGATTATTGGAAATCCAGCCCAACCGGCCCTGAAAGTTTAGGAATCTTACATCTGACTCATTGCCACCTATGGTTATAATTTCTGAGATTGTAGACATATTCCCAGAAATACTACCCCCCAGAAGTAAGTTTGATGTCAGAAAACGACGCATACCAATTGATATACCAAGTTGGGGACCATTTATTATGTAGCTGTTACGATCCCAATCATCAGAACCATTTATCTGCACACTAATTTGTGACCTGGTGGAATGACTGGCCAGGTAGAGGACATCATCATCGGTTAGGGTTCCGAATGATGAGCCACTGTTGAAACCCTGAAGGGTACAACAGGCTTGACCCAATGCAGAATTCGAAGATACGATCATTGCCGCTACTAAGCTTAGGACTGGACTAAAACAAAACTGTCGGAACATTGATTAATTCTCCCAGATAGTTGTCTCTGGATTAAAGGCAGCCCAGGCAAACCAGTAGCTGATATAAGATTTCGCCAGTTCTAAATGCTCTCCGGTAGCAGGTCCTGCGATAGCTTCACCAAAAATATTCCAGTCACTGCCCGTTTCATCATCAGTGAAAAGTAAAGTACTTGAGTCCAAGTCTATTGTTTTCACACTGAACTGTTTATTTGAAAGATAAGCCACAGCAAAGTTGTACTTTTGTGAACCAAATAAAACCACACTTTTATTTGCCAATTCATCGTGAATAACCTGTGTAGAAGAATCGAAATCATCCACTTTATAAGCCCTGGTTTCACCCTCTACTTCCACACCCAATACTCGTTTCTTGGCATGCAGGCGTGAATCAAAATTATTTACTGGAAAATAGACCGAGGCATCCGTCTTATAGCTTCCATAAGGATAAGCATAATAATTGCGACTGTAACCCGTATTAGATGAGACCGCTTTTGTTTCAGGAAAAAGTCGTCGCCAGGTACCCCAGGTCGTTTCAACCATTCGATCAAGAACCAACTCTTCACTCCTGAATTCACCTGCCGCTGACCGTAAAAACATCTGTGGCCAAAAGCTGTTAGATTCTTTATCATACATAATCAGGTTACTGTTGTAAAGCATTCCAGAAACCCCAAACCCACGATCATCATCTATGTGTATGGCACTACCGGTAAGAGGACAATAAGAGATTGTATAGTCACCCATGTTAATAATTTCATGCCAGTCTAATATGGGGTGTGGAAAGGCAAAATATTCATCTCCTTTCCGTACTCCCACGACCAAATCGTCATCATTCAAATATGCTAATTCTGAAGAGGATATTGGCACCATCTCAGGTTTGGTCAGATTGGGAATACAATCTTGCCCTGGGCATCCCCAAAGGATATACTGTTCATCGACTAACCAGGTACCTGTGCCGGGCATACTTTCAGGGGTGAGATCTAAAAGATAACCATCATCACAAGCAGCAAAAAAAACCAAAACAATTCCCAGAACCATCCAAGGGGAGCGGTTTTTTATCATCTTTCTGCCTCTTATTCGTCTCATGGTATCTCAAGCTTCAAAGGAATGTTACTCTCCTCGAGGACAAAGATACTGTCGGATGGCTGACAATTGGTGAAATGACAATTATCCATTAAGTAATAAGTAAGTGGAGAATGTCTGCTGCGGTGTAAAGAGTAGTAAATATTAACTGGTGACATGTGATTACCGCAGAAGTTATCAAGAAGATTAAGTGTTGAGTAACAATCCCCCCTTTCCGAGAGATACTTACTAACCTGTTTAATTCATCAGCCGCCAAGTTCGCGAAGTTTCACGAAGAGAAAAC
>JBHHUM010000135.1:0-4314 GCA_046861645.1 Fidelibacterota bacterium
ACTTAACTTCAACTCACTCGATTCAATTTTTTCGGCTAAAAACTGGCTGATGTGTACCAACTCAGCGTCAACCTCAAAACCGTATTCCGGGTAGAGATTGGCGAATGAACTCATACACTCAGCACAAGAGAATAGGACCGTTTTGGCTCCTGAGTCGTTGATCTGAGTAACATTCTTTTCCGCCAGCATCCGGAAGGTATCGGTGTCACCATTCCAGAGGAGATCGTGTCCGCAGCACCGCTCATCGGGGAGAAGAGCAGGAGTAATCCCCAGCGAGTTCAGAATTTTGATGGTGCTCCGGGCGGCATCAAGTGTGGTCAGCTTTAAATTAGTAAAGAACGTATCGAAGTAAGGTGCACAGCCCACGTAGTACAAAATGTCGCCTTCCTCGGCGATCTCTATATCGTCCGGTACCCAAGAGAGGCGGTTCTGTTTCAATTCTTCAGTGGTCATAATACGGGAGAGAGCTTGTAGAGCGCCAGAGTGAGAGCATTTACCACTGTCAAAACCAGACTCCCTGGCCGCTTTCCGAAGATACTTCATCAATTCAATATACTTAATATCCGCTGGGCAGTGCAGGTCACACTTCCGGCAGGTGAGGCAGCTCCAGAGATCATAATCCTCAAAAATAACTCCGTAATTCTGCCGAGCTGACCGGGTCAACATTACCCGTGGTGAGTAACGACCATTCATGGAAGTTTCTCTACGAAAGAGAGCTACGGGGCAGACACTGGTGCATTTACCGCAATCAAGGCAGGCCAGGGCATTTGTCTTCTGTACTTTCTCCTGCAATTCCATGTTGGGTAGTTTCAAGGTTTCAGTCATATGTTCTGCCGAGCTGGAATGTGATTTGTTTTACCGTCTTTAGATACCTCCTGAAGTGAACGCGAACTTTTTACCTCCTTTACAAAATGGGTAAGATCGTGAGAGAATTCTTTGTAATTCTCCGGATTACTGTGGATCATCTGGAAGCGCTGTCTGTCTATCCCTAATAGATCAATCAGGGACTCAGTTTCTCTTATCATTTCTGATGCCCGAAAATTCCCTGAACGGTAATGACAATCCCCCAGCCTGCAAATACAGGCAATGACGCCATCCGCACCATGCAGAAAACTGTGCAAAATCAAGCTCGCGGAAAGTCTCCCTCCACAGGGTATCCTGAGGGGAATGACTTCTGGAGGGAGAGGTTGTCGTTTTACTCCAGCAAGATCGGCAGCTGCATAACCACTCCATTCACAGAGGAAAGCGATAATCTTTGCTGAACCCGCTGGGGAAGCTGTCAGGGCGGCTTCGATGGTGGCGTAAATGGTATCGTCGTCCAGGTTTGTCATAGTTGCCGCCCCGGAGGGACAGTGTACCACACACAATCCACACCCTTTACAAAGGAAGGGATTGATAGTAGAAACTGGATCGTTTCCGTTAATGGACTTAATGACAGGAACATCAAAGGGACAGACGTCATAGCAGGTTTTGCAACCACGACAGGCATCCACATTTACGTGTGCGGTATCTCGGGTGGAAACCACCTCGCCTTGTTGTATCAGTCTCGCCAATTGAGCAGCACAACTGTAGCCCTGGTAAGATGCCTCCTTCAAGGTACACGGCCAATGGGCGCTGCCTGCCACAAGGATTGCTGGCGGTGTGTACATATGTGGTTTCAGGTTGGGTGATGATTCCGGAATGAAACCAAACTCGTCCACTGGAAGGCGCAGTTTTTCAGCTAAAGTTCGAGAACCTTCACTGGGAATGGGAGGAGAGGATAGAACCACCAGGTCGTAAGGAATCCGGAAGCCGCTACTATCACTTCTTTTTCCATAGACAGATTTGGGAGCAACCTTTGGTTCAACCCGGTCACTCACCCGGGTAAACTTAACATCCAGTTCCCTAGCCCTGCTCAATAGCATGGGGTCAGGTCCTGGATCAGGTGGCATATTCCGGTGAAGAATGGTGACGTTGATCTTCGGAGCGATATCCTTCAGAGCTATGGCGCACTCCACCGCCCCGAGGCAGCAGGTTCGCCCGCAGTAGGGACGTTCATTATTACGAGCTCCAACGCACTGTATCATAACCACGTTCTGGATATCCACAAGCTCCGATTCATTGGTCAACTTTTGTTCCAGTTCGCTCAGTGTGATGACCTTTGGATTGCCGCCGTAACCGTGATATCTGTCTGGCTTTAATTCTTTCGTACCGGTAGCCATGACAATGGCACCGCACTTGACTGATCGCTGTTTACTATTGGACTCCACGACCAGGCGATAATCGCCATATGACCCTGAAACATTTGCTACTTTTGCGTCTGTGAAAAGAGTAATCATCGAGTTGGATTCCAATGCTGATGCCAGTCTTGATGCTGTCTCTTTGGCTTCTAGTGTTGAGGGAGTGGAGCCTGTTAGTTTCAGGGTAATACCGCCCAGTTCTTTGTTCTTTTCAATAATTGTAACGGAAATATCTCTATGGGTTAAAGAAAGGGCTGTGGTCAGTCCGGCAATACCCCCTCCCACTATGGCTACTTCGGGATAAATTTTCGCCGAAAGCGGTTCAACTGGATTTAGTTTGCGGGCCTTACCGATACCAGCCTGAACCATACTCCACGCCTTTGGAGTAGCGGTTCCGTTGTTATCTTGGTGCACCCAGGCACACTGGTCACGAAGATTGACAATCTCCAAGAGGGAGGGATTCAGTCCAGCACGATTACAGACTTTCTGAAAACGCTTTTCCATCATCCGGGGGGAGCACCCCAATAAAACCACACGATTTAAACCATGAGCCCGAATGTTCTTCTGAATAGCCTGTTCTCCATCAGGGCTGCATCCATAAGGGACAGAGATGACTTCAGCTACATCGTCCAGAGCTTGAAGCTGATGACGGATTTTCTGCATCTCGATAGTCTTAGCGAGTTGGCCATCACAATCGCAGATAAAAACACCAATACGTAGAGGATTCATCTTATCAATGTATCCGCAACTCTTTGAAACTGGTGATCAATCTGATACTGTCCGCAGAGGATGCACTTAATTTCTTTACCATTACCATTGAAGGCGTGGGGTGCTTCCAGCCTGCGGATTTCAGATAGTTGAATTGTGTCAGTGGGGCAGAGGTAGACACAGGTGGTACAACCCACGCACATTTCTGAGGGTAGGTCAAAGGGTGTCACTACTTCGGCAAAAGCGCCTCGGTTGGCAAAATCGAGGACACCCACACCAGCAATTTCCCGGCAACCACGAACACATAGCCCACATAAAACACAGGTTTCGTTACGCTGGGGGAAACGCGTCTCATTAACTCCGAGTTCAACAGCGATTCTCTGCACTTCAGGAATATCAGGGCAACGGGCCAGGAGTAGTTCGGCTACCAGACGACGGGCGGTTAAAGCCCTTTTAGATTCTGTCTCCACGATGATTCCATCCGCGGCTGGATACATGCAGGAAGCGGTGAGCATTTTCCGGGGACCCGCAGTGACCTCTACCAGGCAGAGTCGACAGGCAGCATAGGGCGAGACGGCTTCGTGGTGACAGAGCGTGGGCACCCGGATACCATTCTGCCGGAAAACGTCCAGTAGTGTTAATCCTGCCCGGGATTCGATTTTCTTGCCATTAATAGTTAACTTAATCATATTAATCTTACTTGTAGCCCTTCAGGATACGTGGCGCCTTCCGCTGGGTCATCTTACCATAAAAATCCTCATTTATGACTACCACCGGGGCCAATCCGCAGCAGCCCACGCACCTGACGGGTTCGATACTGAAGCGGCCATCTCTGGTCATTTCCCCAGGAGTAGTATCCAAATCACGCGTAATTTTATCCATGATGAGTCCGCCGCCCCGGACGTGGCACGCCGTCCCGAGGCAGACACTGATGAGGTTACGACCCCGGGGTTTAAGGCTGAATGTCTTGTAAAAGGTAGCCAGGGAATAGACCCTGCTTGGGGGCATACCTACCCGCTCAGCCAGCATCCTTAGTTCACCCTGGGGAAGGTAACGCTCTTCCCTCTGGATGTCCTGTAACATGGCAATCACACCTGATTCCCGATAACCGTGAGCCTGCATGATATCGTCAATTAGTTCCAGATTCATAAACACCTCTATTTATCTTGCCACTGAGGCACGAAGGAACAGAGAAAGGCTAAGGCAGAGGCTAAGGCTAAGATTCAAACGAGTGAATGAGTGCATTTATTTCCTCTATGATATTTCTTGTGGTTTCAACTAAAATATTTTTTGTTTTTTTTATTAATGAATGACAGTGCAAAACTGACGAGCAACTGATTGACTAACTCATACATACTACCGCGTGAAATCTTATGCGCAGCATCCT
>JBHHUM010000136.1:0-4285 GCA_046861645.1 Fidelibacterota bacterium
CGACCCTGCTGGGAATCAGACGGAAGGAACTGTTCTTTCCAGTGTAGAGATTGATACTACACCTCCGGCTCAGATTGGGACTACTCCCGATCTGGAGGATGCATCCGATACTGGATTCCTGGATAATGATAATTTGACTGCGGATAGAACCCCTTCGTTCGATATTACCAGTGTTACAGACGCTGACTCAATTCTACTCTATTTCGATAATACCATAGTGGCTTCTTCTATGGTACCCGGAGGTGCGACTAATGTTGTTCTTACAGCTTCGCAACAGAATGCAGGAACTTATTCCCGGTGGGTAAAAGCGAAGCGAGTGGATGTCGTAGGAAATACTTCTGCAGCCAGCGATTCGATCAAACTCCGTATCGATACAGATAAACCTTCTATACCATCACTTTCAGGTCTTCTTCCGTCAAGTGATACGGGTTTTCTTAATAGTGATGGTTATACCAGTGATGATACACCCTCGTTGATTGTGACTAATGTTGAGAGTATAGATTCAATAATTGTCACCATAGACGGTACTTCTAATGATTATTCTCGCCGAACTATTGTCAGCCAGGCTGGAACCGATACCCTGACGACTATAACAACTTTGGCTGATGATGTTTACCAGCTAACTGCAGTAGCAAAAGATTCGGCGGGTAATATATCAAGTACAAGTGGTATTTTGAGGGTAACGATTGATACGGAGCCCACCGATCCGACGTTGACGGGTCTTGCTATCGATCTTACCGGCGTGAGTGATACCGGCACGGAAAATAATGACGACCTGACTAATGACCTGACTCCAACTTTTCAGATCACTAATGCTACGGTTTCAGATTCTCTATATATCGTTGCAGAAGATGCTCTATTGAATACCGATACTGTTGACGGAGAAATAGCTAATTCCGCTACGGTCTCCATGACATCTCAGAACCTCACTTCACTATCCAACATTACCTATTCTGATGGCAGCTACAAGTTTTACATTTTTCCAAAAGATAGTGCAGGAAATGTACCCAGTAGCTCGTTATGGCCTTTTATCTCTGTTGAATTTGATACGACGTCACCAGTCGCCAGTGGGATTACAGTTGACCTACTCGGTACTGATGATTCAGGTCGGGATTCCACCGACAATCTGACAAGCGAATTGCAGCCGACCTTCCAGATTTCGGGAGTAAGTGATCAGGATTCTGTCTATCTTGTTGCCGGTACAGATACAGTAGATCGTGATGAGGCTGCCTCAAACACTATCACCTTAACGCCCAGTTCCAATCTTCCTGAAAGTCCTTCATTAAGTGTGAAAGCTCTAGCCCGGGATTACGCCGGGAATTTGTCTAATGCTTCTACTATTCTGTCTGTAGTAACGGATACTACAGCACCGAATCAGCCAAACCCCGCCAACCTTCATGAGAATTACGATACCGGTTTTTACTCAGATGATGATACAACTAATAGCACAACTCTCGGATTTGTGATAGGTGGTCTGGTCGATGGAGATTCCATTACATTTTACTTGAATGATGTTCAGAAATCTTTTACTGCCATGGGCGGCTACACTGCTCCTAATGCATCCGGGGGAGAAGTAGGACTCCTGCACACACCCTCAGCACCTGGATTGTTAAGTATTAAAAGTACAGTAACTGATTCCGCAGGCAACACCTCTGCTTTTTCTGATGTAATGACAGTTAAACTTGATTTAGTTCCACCGGGTAAACCTGGTCAGCCTGATTTAATAGATGCCAGCGATACCGGGACCTCTAATAGTGACGACGTTACGAATGATCTCACTCCTACATTCCAGATAGCAGGTGTTGTAGCAGGGGATTCGGTCTTCGTGATTGTTTCCAATGGCGGTGAATCCGATACGACAGGTGCAGATTTTGCCACCGATGATACGATACAGATAACGATTGATAACCTTACTTCTGATAATGTTACGGCGGATGTAGGTATCTTCTCCTTTACAGCGTTTGCAGTTGATTCGGCCGGGAATACATCTCCTTCAGTTTCTTCAGCCCTTTCTGTGACGATTGATACCACTGCTCCGGATCCTCCTACTATTTCTCTTCGTGCGGGAGACGATAGCGGTGTGTTAGATGATGATCAATTGACAAACGTAATGAATCCAAGTTTCAATGTCTGGGGAGCTGACGGAGAGGATTCTCTTTATATCGCCGCCGGCAGTGACACAGTCTATAGGGGTATTCCTGATGAGAGTCCGGATATTATCCCGACGGACTCAACCACAGAAGGCACTGTTATTTATACTGCCCTATTGAGGGATAAAGCTGGAAATCTATCCTTAGCCTCTGCAGATTACGAAGTAGAAATTGATACTACTCAGCCTTTTGCGCCGTCGCCTCCTGATCTATTACCTGCCAGTGATACCGGGTTCGCTAACGATGATGATATTACCAATAACACTCAACCCAGCTTTATCCTGACTGGTCTTTCGGCGGGCACGATCGATTCAGTCTTGATTCTCTTCGACGGCTCCATTGTAGGATCCCGGTGGGTTTCGCAACCGTTGATTGACACATTGCAAATAGATCCACAAACTTTTAATCCAGTGGAGATTTTTGACGTAAGTGTTATGGCTATTGATTCAGCCGGAAACGTATCAGATACCAGCGGTACCCTTACAGTTATTATTGATACTGATATCCCCACAGCCCCTTCAGATCCGGACCTGATCGCAACTTCTGATTTGGGTGAAAGTTCCACGGACAACATAACCAGCGACAATACACCTACGATATTCCTCGACAATCTGGAATCGGGCTCCATAAATAAGTTGTACTGGGTAGACAGCAGTGGGGATACTACCGACAACCCGCTTGAGGGTACGGTAGCTGTAGGGGAAGACTCTATTTCTCTAACTCCTACATCGCCTCTGGGCGATGGCACGTACACCATTTTCTATTCAACAGAAGACACAGCTGGGAATGTGGTTGAGAGCGCTGACCTGGCGCCTGTCTTGGTTATTGATACACAGGAGCCGACTGCAGTTATTTCGCTAACGGATTCACTTGTGAGGTTTGAAGATCCTTCTGATACAGTACGCGTAACCTTCAGCGAGGGGATGAGTGACCCTCCGCGAATTTCGGTAAGATATGCCGGAGGTGGCGTGCTAGATACTTCTGACATGACTACAGTGTTCGATTCGGTATGGTTTTATGTATTGGAGGATATTCCGGACTCCAACGATGGTGCTGCAACAATAAGTATCACTACTACAGATAATGCTGGAAACGTTTTGGATTCTCTGGATGTGACTGGAAGAACCTTGCTGAGACTTGATAACACCGATCCGGTCTTTTCTCAAATAACACCTGATTCCGGTTCGTTTGTAAACGATACACGGGTAGCATATACCATTACCGAGCATACCAATAACCCAAACCGGCTATTTTCCAGTACATTTACCTGGACACCGATTGGAGCTGGAACAACCGTTCAGGCTGTCCTTGATTCCCTCGAGTTGGCCGTCGGTAGTCACGCCCTTGATACTCTGTCCGCTGATCCTCAACTGGAAGATGGTACGCTTTACACATTAACCATAACCAGCCAGGATTCCGCTGGAAATACAGGATTAACTGTTGTAGACAGTGTGACGTATGATACCACCGGCCCCATAGTGGATTCCTTGGTTTATTCCAAGAATCCCGCTATGCTGGGTGATACCGTGGAAGTGAAAGCTTATTTCAACGAAATAGTGCCTTCTGCCCCGTCATTTACAACTATGTGGCCAGGAGTGGGGGCTGGGGGGCCCTTTACTATGGATAGTACTGTAAATGGAGAAATGCTTGTCTGGTTGAAGACGGATGTAGTAGTTCCAGATATCATATCTGTGTCTGGTAATGTGGAAGTAACACCAATTGCTCAAGATCGAGCTACGAACCCTATTGATTCTTTAGCTGGCATGTCCATTCTTTATGATACCACTTGGGTCATTGATGTGGATGTACCTACCTGTTCTCTGACTTACACCAATATAGACCAACCGACCATGTCTAATCTTGGTAAGGGTGGGGATGAAATCCTGATTACTGCCAAGTTTAGTGAACAGATGAAGGGTTTAAATGATAACATTCCACGTTTATCAATTATTTTCCCAGATACATCAGACCATACCATGGAAGGGATACCTTTTACCAGCTCGTCAAATGGAGATACCATCTGGACTTACAGTTTCGATCTTCCCTCTGATTCTAGCTATACAGGTTTCATGACGGTCAGGTTGGCTTCCTATGACTTGGCTGGTAATCTCGTTGAAGATGTCGTTGATACGAAC
>JBHHUM010000041.1:0-17640 GCA_046861645.1 Fidelibacterota bacterium
ATTAAAATCGCCTTCCGGCAGGTCTTACCGATAGAGGATATCTCGACCACTGTCACCCGGAAAGGAGCAGTAACGATTGAGCATCTGGTAGGGTCCACAGTGTCATTGTTTGTACAGGCCTTTGCTGAAGAGACTTCCAAGCTCCTGGTCATCGCTCCCGATGAAGCGGTAGCCAAGCTCATGCTGTCGGACTTGGAATCTCTGGGAGCCCAGGGGGCGCTCTTCTTCCCGGCATTGCGGCTCGATCCCGATGATCCCGAGCGGGTGGTGGACACGGCTCTCTTAGTGCAGAGATCTGAGGTTCTAGATAGACTCAGCCGGGCTCGCCGTTTTATTCTGGTAACCAGTGCCAACGCCGCAATCGAGAAAGTAGCTTCAGCAGATATGTTTCGTGACAGTGTAGTGGACGTCCGGAAAGGTGACCACTTGGAACCGCACGGAGTGAAAAAGCAGCTGGTCCAGCAGGGATACGACCTGGTCGGTTTTGTGGATGAGCCGGGAGAGGTAGCTGTCCGTGGTGGTATCGTGGATGTATATTCCTATTCAGGTCTTTTACCGGTGCGGTTGGAATTCTTCGGCGATGTGGTGGAATCCATCAGGGAGTTTGATCCGGGCACACAGCGGTCTGTAGAGACAATTGATGAAGTTCGCATTGTACCCGATGCCGGCGAGATTCCTGCAGGGCGTATGTCTTCACTGCTGGAACATCTATCGGAAGATTCGACGGTGATTCTCCAGCAGCCGGAGATGGTGCTGGCTGCTGTGGAGGAACGAGACCGCTCCGCTGAACGGGCGGAGGAAGTGCTTCTTTCGGCTGATGAGTTTGTACAGCAAGTGGAGGAAAGACCACGGGTTCATCTTGGCCGGACAGAGCGTCTTAAGTCGGATGCAACTTATCCACTTGATGCCCGTCCACAACCAGACTTTAATTCCTCCATCAAGCTGCTCAGGCAAGACCTCCGCCGGCTCTCCCGTGATGGTATTGAAACAGTCATCTTATGCGACAGTGATAACCAGAAAGCACGCTTCGAAGAACTGCTCGGTATGCCCACATCGAGTCTCAAGTACAGTCTGATTGTAGAGAGTCTTTACTCCGGCTTTATCCTTCCCGGGCAAAGGGTGGCAGTTTATACCGATCACCAGATTTTCAATCGCTACTTCCGGGCAAAGCGGAGACGCAAACGCTACCACCGGGGGCTCTCTTTCAAGGAAATGCGCGATCTTCATCGTGGCGACTTGGTCGTGCATGACGATTTTGGTATCGGAAGGTTTAAAGGTTTCGAAACCATCCATGTTGAAGGGGCTCTCCATGAAGTGGTAGTGGTAGAATATCGGGATAACGCACGGCTGAACGTCCATGTAGGAGCAGTACACAAGGTGCACAAGTACTCCGGGCGTGAGGGATCGGAAGCACAGATTTCCCGACTTGGTTCCGGCGAATGGGCACGGAAAAAGGCTCGCACCAAAAAGCGCCTGAAGGACATCACTGATGGACTTATTAAGCTGTACGCGAAACGCCGGATGCAGAAAGCTCAAACCAGTGCGCCAGATGGGCATTGGCAGACAGAAATGGAAGCCCGCTTCGAGTTTGAGGAGACGCCGGATCAGATGACTGCTATCAGGGAAGTGAAGCGAGACATGGAGAAACGCCTTGCCATGGATCGTCTTATATGCGGTGATGTGGGCTTTGGCAAGACGGAGGTGGCGGTTCGGGCGGCCTTTAAGACTGTCATGAGTGGACGGCAGGTGGCGGTGATTGCTCCCACGACCATTCTGGTAGACCAGCACCTACGCACTTTCAGACGGCGGATGCAGGACTTCCCTATACTAATCGAGAGCCTCTCCCGCTTCCGGAGTGCCGCTGAGCAAAAGAAGGTGGTGGCTGACATTGCAGCCGGCAAAGTTGACATTGCCATAGGAACACATCGGCTGGTGTCTAAGGATGTTCAGTTTAAGGATCTGGGACTCCTGGTGATTGATGAAGAGCAGCGATTTGGTGTCACGGTGAAAGAGAAGCTTAAGGAGCTGCGGGCTACGGTGGATGTACTAACTCTGACAGCCACCCCCATCCCGCGGACGCTGCAGTTTTCCCTTATGGGTGTTCGGGACCTGAGTATCATCCAGACCCCACCCTATAACCGCCAACCCATTGCTACCGAAATCCACGTCTATAATCCACAAATTATCCGTCGGGCTGTCGAACAGGAACTGGCTCGGAAGGGACAGGTGTTCTTTATTCATAACCGCGTACAGGACATAGAGGATATAGCTGCTAAAGTTCAGGCCGAAGTGCCATCAGCACGTATAAGGGTAGCTCACGGACAGATGAAACCCGCCCCACTGCAGAAAATTGTAGAAGATTTCTACCACGGCAGATTCGATATTCTCGTTTCTACCAATATCGTTGAGAATGGGATTGATATCCCCAATGCCAACACAATGATTATCAACCGGGCTGACCGTTTCGGACTGGCCGAGTTGCACCAGTTACGGGGTCGTGTGGGGCGCTCGGTAAGGAAAGGTTACTGCATGTTGTTGACGCCACCATTAAACAGGATAACGCGGGAAGCCCGTAAACGCCTCATGGCTTTGGAAGAGTTCTCGGACCTGGGCTCGGGTTTCAGCATAGCTATGCGGGATCTAGATATCCGCGGCGCCGGAAATATCCTGGGTGCTGAACAGAGCGGCTACATTAACGACCTTGGCTACGAGATGTACATGCGTATTCTGGATGATGCCATACGGGAATTGAAAGAGGATAAAGGTGTAGCTTTCGAAGAAGTTCCTCGCCAACCGGAGATCGAAACCAGTGTGGATGTGGACGTCCCGGCTCTGCTTGAAGAGCACTATGTGGAGGACAGCATAGAGCGGTTCAATCTCTACCGGCGGCTGTCTCAGGCGGTGACGGATGATGAGATTGATGAATGGGAACAGGAGTTGCGGGATCGCTTCGGTTCGCCTCCGGAGAGTGCACTCAATCTTGCTTCAGCGGCACGGTTGAAGCTCTGCGCTTCGTATGCCGGGCTGGTGAATGTCACTGTCAAAGGAGGTAAAATGGTTCTCCATGGACCGGACAGGGATTCGAAAGCGGGGAAGGAGTTCTATGAAGGGGGCGGTTTTGATGAACTGATAGCCAAACTTGAAGCGGTAGCCGGCGGACAGTTCAGGGTTGTGAAGGAAAGGAATAGAGTCAAGTTTGTGATCTCGGGACTGGAAGGCTTGAGTAATGCCTTGGAAAAATTACAGGTTTTGAGTAAAGATGATCCTATCCACGAACAGATAGTGCAATAAGCCACTGGGCAATAAAATAAGTGGAGAGGATTACGGCTTGAGCCGCCCGGAATGGCTTTATAAATCTGTTGACTGCCAACATTCCGTCTGAAATTAGAAACAGTATCGCTCCCAACAAGCCAGAAAGCGCACCAGGACTGCTCACTTGAATGTACCGCTCTGCCGATGAGCCGACCATTACCAGAAGTATAACAGCATATACAATAACGGGGACTCTCACGGGTCCGAGATGTTTCCATGTGGCGCCAGTGAATAAAATGGCGGATGTAGAAAGAATGACGATTAATAAAAGGGAAACATCACCGCTAAGATCCTCAGTGAAGGCTGTAATGTAGCAGATGTGGGTGATCAGGAAACTGAAGAGCCCGGGAAGGAACCACCGGTTTGGAAAGAGAAGAAAAGCGTCTCCAAACAGCGAGAATCCTAACCCAATTAGGATAAACTGCCGGTAGTGAGCAGAGACAGGGTGGGGAGCCAGCCATACAATGGCGAAGATGAGCAGCAGTGTCAGCGGTTTGAAGAAGTATCGGAGTTGTCTCAGTCTTGAGTATTCGGCAATGAGCAGCAGGAGAATAGAGAATAGGACAGAGATAGTTATGAGTACGAGAGTCAATGTGTCAGGATTTACCGAATTCGTTCCTGCTGAATGCTAACGACACCATTTTACACTAACATTGAATAAATCCAATTGATGTGGTTACAATTCTTGGACCATAGTTCCCCACCCGTCGTATGATCCCCCGAGTTCTTCGGCGATAGTATTAAACCATTTTCTCAGGTCTGCCAGTTCAGCATGTTCAAGCAGCATTGTTTTATATGCATTGCATGACCAGTTGTTGTAACCTTCCAGCGGGGGATGTACCTCTACGTCGAAACCTTCTTTTTTCAGAACACCAGCCGCTAGCTGAGCGGTTTCTTCTGTAGGGAAATAGAAAAAGAAGTCAATGTCGTGAGGCTTGTCACTGTGTGACTCCATCTGATACAGATGGTCCAGGACTTTTTTGTCTATATCCATTTTTTTCTTAAGTGAATTAAGTCCTTAACATTAACTACAGTTATTAATTCTTTTCAAGATAAAGGTCTGTCTCCCCTTCAGTTTTGGCTACGATGACTGTACCGACACTATCGCTGGCTACATTTACCATAGTACGAAACATATCCAGTGGACGGTCCACCCCTAACATAGTACCGACAATAAGGGCTGCACCAGCATTATCGCCGAGTCCCACAGCATTGAGGACTACGAAAATCATGACCAAGCCTGCTGAGGGGATGGCTGCGGCTCCCACGGAGGCTAGAAAAGCGGTAATGACAATCGTAGCTTGCTGAGCAAGGGAGAGATCAAAACCTAATGCCTGCGCAATGAAAATCACACCAGCACATTCGTAGAGAGCTGTGCCATCCATGTTTATGGTGGCTCCTAAAGGGAGTACAAAGCTGGTGACGCGATTAGAGACACCGATGTTATTTTCCACACAATCCATGGTCACCGGGAGAGTTGCCCCAGAGGAGCTGGTGGAGAATGCTGTAGCCAGGGCAGAAGCCATGGCTCGATAATGATCGAGGGGGTTCATTTTTGTAAAGAGCATGAACAAGAGGGGCAAGACAACCAACAGGTGAATTGTCAATCCGGAAGTGATAGTAAACATGTAGAGTCCCACAGCCTTGAAAAGTCCCACTCCGGCGGTTGCTACAGCTTTTGTGATAAGACCGAATACTCCTATAGGAGCTAGCTGAATTATGCCGTGAGTGAGTTTCATCATGGCGTGAAAAGCGTAGTCAAAAAGGTTGAGAAGAAATTTGTGTGGTTTCCCTTTCAATTTGGTAATGGCAAACCCGAAGAGGATGGAGAAGAATATCAGTGCCAACACATCTCCTTCAGCAGCGGCTTTGAAGGGATTGGTAGGAATCATGCGAATGAAAATATCGGTCACGGAGTCTGGTTGTTGGAGTTGGGAGGGATCGAACTTCTCCACATATCCGGGAATCTCTACGTCCACTCCGGGGCGAATCAGGTTAGTAAGAGAGAGTCCGATGAGGATGGCAATAATGGAACTCAGAAAATAGTACCCAAATGTTTTTGACCCTAAGCGCCCCAGACTCTTGCTGTCGCCAAGACCTGCCACACCTGTGGTTATGGATGTCAATATAAGAGGGACGATAATCATTTTCAGGAGGCGCATGAAAATTGTCCCTAAAGAGGCTATTAGATCGAACAGCCAGGATTCCTCTAACTGAGGACCTTGGCTCTGGAAGATGAGTCCAACACCGAAGCCGATGATCATAGCGATAAAGATTCGCCAGTGAAGTTTTAGTTTTTTCATAGTGCGGCGAATTTATACTTAACCTCCCCGCAATCCCAATAAAAGTTAGATTGTTCTCTGGTAGGAGGTTCCTCTTTTAGAATTATGGTGGGTTCATTGCAGATGTTACCTGACAAGACACACCACCCCTGGTAAAATGGGAGCGGTATGTTTAATTGCAATCTGGTTTAGTTTTTACCAGAGGAAGGCAGTAAATCGTACCAATCTTTATTTAGCTGTCACCCA
Organism: Fidelibacterota bacterium; assembly: GCA_046861645.1. Classification (GTDB taxonomy): domain Bacteria; phylum Fidelibacterota; class Marinisomatia; order Marinisomatales; family UBA2128; genus UBA2128. The sequence goes on from JBHHUM010000041.1 coordinate 5,841, forward strand.
TCAATTTGGTGGCAATTTTTGCGAGAATGAGGCACTGATTAGCTTGATTGTCAAGAGAAGGTTGAGGAAATCATTTTGCCGCCATATCAAGTTCTGTATCCAGCCATACTTAAGCCACGGAATAGAAAAAGCCATTACCAACCTTCCGCTTCTTCAATGATGATTGTTCCTGTAATTGACGTAAAATTTCCCGGGTAGCCTCGGTGGGAAGATCAAAGACTGCAGCGATCTCTTTTTCCGTGACGTTATCATATTTTCGAATAAAGTCGTGTATGGCCTGTTGACTTGGTTTTATTGGATGAACTGAAAGTGCACTACTTTCCAGACTTTCGAAAATGGCAACAAAGTCATCAAATTTATGATAGCCATGAAGGATTGATTCTTGACCCTCATCATTACGAATGAGGAACGTAGGGAATCCGGTGATACCCCTGGTGCGGCATTCGGACAAATCCTGAAGAAATGCTTTCCAAGCATTGCCGTTTTTAATGTCTGCCAGGAAACGTTGGGAATCGAGGCCAACTTCCTCTGCCAGTTCCTGTTGCACTATAAGTTGGTGAATAGGTTTTCGTTCAGCAGCAGCTCCTTCACGCAAACGACGTAGAAATTTGTGTGCAGTTCCCTCGTCCTGTAATTGCGCGGCTTTGTAGGACATACAGGCTGGGTAGGTAGATCGAAAGTCATTATCTAATTCCAGGAAGATACGTTCATCAACCGGCATTCCATGACGATGAGAGGCCTCTTTCCAGTGGTCGGCTACCTGTTGACGCCAGTTTGCTCCTCCGATGCGGTTCGTGGGGTCGTAAAATTGGTCCATATCCGCTACCAGGCCACCCATGATGTACGATATTTGTACTTGCTTCCCATAGTACATCTGGATTTTTCTGACAATAGGTTCGAACCCCCAGCACCAGGTGCAGTAGGGATCTGTGAATTCAATAAGAGCAAGCATTACGAGAAGGTACTCTTTTGTGGTCTTCCCGGGCGAATAAATGGTAAGAGGGAATAACCCCTGTGTGTCAGATCCCGAATAGGAGACCGTCTAAAGCAATTTTACCCGCCCCGGTGAGCAGGAGAGTAATGCAGCCGAACAAAAGTACAAAGTCGAACTCCCACCCAGTATTGTCTTGCATAAAAAACTTCACTTTCATCATCTTTATTTTAGTATTGATGGCGCCCAACATGATGACTCCTAAGCCCACTGCTGCTACTTGAGTAAGGAAGCCAGTAATGAGTGCGAGCCCTCCCAAGGGTTCCACAATGGAGAGGAACTTCATCAAACTGAGCATTTGTGCGGGCATTTGCTCTGAAGGTTCCATTTTCCACATGGACCATTTCATTTTACCGTGATATATGAAGATTATACCAATACTAAGACGCAAAATGAAGAGTCCCCAATCGCCGTATTCTTGTAAACTGGTTAAGAATCCCATATCATCCTCCTTTCAATGGTTGGCATTATGTTGTGCCTAACTTTATCAATGTGAAAAAACTTCAATGATGACACGATCAGAGTTTGATATCCTTTTGAGGAAGAGTTATTCTTTCTCGATACCGATCGGTCCCGTTCCGAAATAGTAGATTATCAAGGCACCACCCAACATGGAGAGATTCTTCAGAAACATGACCATTTGCATTTGTGACTGCATGGGGTCTTCAATGCTCCAGAAGGCGTGCATGATGAATGTGACCGGGATGAGAAAAAGAATCAGAAGCAAGGCTCCTATCTTTACTTTGTAGCCAAGTATGACACTTAAGCCACCTAATATTATCATAGCCCCGCTGACAATCACGGCTACGGTTGGGGCTGGGATCCCCATGGAAGCTGCATAGGGGCTCATCATATTGGAGTTCATTATATGTCCCATTCCTAACATGATGAATGCTGAAGAGAACAGGATTCTGCCAGCTAAAGGTATGTATTTCATCTTGGTCTCCTTTCTTACTTTATTATTAGGAAAGCTGACAGGAGTAGATTGTTTACCTGTCTAATGGAAAGTTTTCTTTTCATATTAGTCCTGCCTGATAAATTCAGTAACAATAGTGATGGTTACTCTATCTCCAGCGATGAGACCACCCGTATCTAATGCTTTGTTCCAGTGTAATCCAAAATCAAACCGGTTAACGGTTGCAGTAGCTTCCCAGCCCATATGCTGTGTCCCGAAAGCTGTGATGGTGCCACCGTGCTTAGCTTCAAAGACCACCGCTTTAGTTATGCCCCGGATAGTCAAATCCCCGGTGATGCTGTAGAGATTATCGCCGGTCTTTTCTACTTTTGTGCTTTTAAAGGTCATTTCTGGATATTCATCAACGAGGAAGAAATCCCCTGACTTCAGATGAGCATCCCTCCGCTCGATCCCGGTGTTGATGCTGTTCACCTGAACGTTACCTTCGATTTGTGCAGTGAGGAAGTCGTCGTCTGTGATAACCACTGTTCCCGAGAATTCCTCGAATTTTCCGGTAACGGTAGAGATCACCATGTGTGGAACCGTAAACTGAACACTGGTGTGTGCCGGATCTGTTACCCAGGTATGGGTTTGGGCCATAAGTAGAGGGGCAATTAGAAAACTTAAAATGTACTTAATAAGCGTTTTACTCATTTGCAGTACTCCTGTTTCAAAACGGAAACAATTCGAAACTCAATGACTACACAATCAGGTTCTTCCTACAATGGTGGAGTAATCGTAAGAAAAATCCATTTTAGATTCTGTACTAATTTCAAAGGCGACGGTGGCCATCGTGGCCCCGGTGAACATCCTCTCATAACATACTAATTTTCCCAGAGCAGAGTTGCCAACAAGGCCCCTCAAAGTAGCGAGGGGGCCCCAGCCTCCTTCAGGCGCTGCTGTGTGAAAGAGAGCTTTATCAAAAGTATCCAGAGCGTTCCAAGCGCCGGTCAGCATGATGTTGATAACTTCGTGGTCAAACCGCTCACCCTCCGGGAAAGGTTCATTTCTTCCCCAGGTAATTTTGTCCAAACGGTGGGTTAAGGCTGCCGAGATGATAATACCGATGCTGAGGGAAGATTGCTCAGCGGCCTCGCGAATAGCCTGTCCCCAAAGAACGTGTTGTTCTGGAGTGGAATTCGAAATAGACAGGGGAACAACCGGAATGTCAGCATCGGGTAATAACCAGAGCAAGGGAGTCCAGTGACCGTGATCCATACCCCAGTGGGAGGTGGCCTGAGCGGTGAGACCTTTCCTGGTGGCATACGTAATGATCTCCTGGGCGAATTGGGGATCTCCGATACAGGGATAAGAGACATCATAAAGCTCTTTCGAAAAGCCATAATAGTCCTGAATGAAGCGAGGTTGAGTACGATTGTTAGCCAGAAAACCATTATGGCTGACCCAATGAGAAGATACCACCGCTACCAAATCCAGATTTTTAAAGGGTTCCGATAATTGCGTTAAAGCCCTTTGGCTCTCTGGATGTCCCTGGTCTTTTATAAGAAAGGGTGAATGACCAGAAAAGAGAATGAACTTAAGTCCCATACCTACAAACAGAGAATTCGACGGGTTTTGGGAAATAAACCTGGATTGGCAAATCGTTCCGTAAGAGACAGTTCCGTCTCGCCTTAGTTTTCCTCCAGCATTTAGGGTAATCTGTGGTTGCCATCAGGATAATTCCGTAATTACTTCATTAGTCAGATGTGTCAGGGCAAAGGAGGGGACGAATTGATTGAGGATATCCCAGTTAAGAGAGACAAATACGTGAGTTCCCTGCTTGCGCGTAATAATGAGTTCAGCATTCTCAAGGATGCGGTAGTGATGTGACATAGCTGGTTTACTGATATCGAATTCACGATCAAAGTCACTGCAGCTTAATTCTACTTTTTGTGCCAGCAGGCGCACTATTTTATAGCGAGTTGGATCTGCCAGAGCTTTGAAGACTTTGACGGCTTGTTTTTCAAAGGTTATCATTACTATTTAAGTATTTAACTATTTATTGAACTATCAAAATATACTTTTCTTTATGCATGATGTCAACAGGTTATTTCTAAAAAGATGTTCATATGAGTACTCATATTTGAAGGTATTGAGTCAGGAAAGTGAAATATGTTAGTAATGTACATGGCTTTAATTCTCTCTTTAAGAGGTGTGGTTCTCCCAGGCGGCAGTAAAGGGCTGGTAACGATAAACAGAAACTTTAGAGCTTGAAAGTAAGGGGTCATGCTTAGCAGGTGGAATAAAGAAAATATTGTCTATAGTTACCAGGAGCTTAGATAGGATTAATAAAGTGGTGAAGCAGGCATCAGAATTTTATAGGATACAGGAGAGAGTCGGCTTAAGTTTTGACTGACTGGTCGGTCACAAATAAGGAAAGATGAGATATGTCAGGGGATAAAGAGCAACAAATTATCAAAGCTGCCATTCATATTTTTGCTGAAAGAGGGTTAGAAAAAGGACGCATCGCTGATATTGCCCAGGAAGCGGGAATAGGTAAGGGGACTGTATACGAATATTTTCATAGCAAAGAGGAGATATTTGCTGCTATTGAGAGTTCCGTTATAGATGAGATGATGAATCAGTTGGAAGAACTTATCAGTGGAGAACTTTCTCCTTATGAACAACTGGAAGCGCTTTTAATGCATGGCATTGATGCCATGATAGGTATGGGAGATGCTATACTTATTATGACAGAGTTATGGGCTCAGGCTTCCCGGGGGTTGTGGCACGATTCCGGCAATACTTTTATGGAAGAAGCCTATGATGAGTATCGTATTATCATAGAGAACATTCTTAAATCTGGTGTAGAAGCAAGTCAATTCAGAGAAATGAGCTATGCCGGTGTGGCGACACTGGTCTTGGCGTTTATGGATGGTCTGATCTGGCAGTACATGTTAGTCCGGGACAATGAGAAATTCGAGTTCGTTAAACAAGAAGCGATCCGTTCGTTCATGAGAGGCATAAGGAAAGACAAATTATGATAATTAATATAAGTAAGGGGTTGTTGATGACGGTTTTTTTGTCAGTGAGTTGGGGGCAAATACCCTCAGGTGCGGCATTGCTGGACAGTATGACGACCATCATGTCTCCGGAAAACAGTAAAACGATCATTAGTCAAAAAGTAGTCAAAGCTGACGGACGATCAAGAACCTTCGAGTTAGAAATGTATTCTACAGGGAAAAGTGATAAAGTACTGATAAGGTATATTCGGCCCAGTAGTGTACGGGGGCAGTCTTTTCTGATACTCAATGATGGTGATGATATCTGGACCTATTCCCCCCGCACCCGTCGTGTCCGTAAAATAGCAAGTCATGCCAAGAAGCAGAAATTACAGGATAGTGATTTTTCCTTTGGTGATTTCTCGTCTGAGGATACCTGGAAAGAGGACTATGTTACTGAGAACGTCGGGGTTGAAGAGGTGACCGGAACAATCTGCTGGAAGTTGCGGGCTGTTGCTAAAACAGATGCCGATGTAGATTACCCCACGGTGATATTATACATACGAAAGAGTGATTACTACCCGGTTCTTATTGAATATCTTGATACACAGCGGCGGGTGGAGAAATCGCTCAGGTTCAGGGATATTAAAACTATTGATGGGTATCCCACAGCCATTCAATTCGACATGGAAAATCATCTAGAGGGTACCAGGACAGTTATGAAAATGCTTGAAATCAGTTACGACTGGGAACCACCGAAAGGATTTTTCAGCGAAAGGAATTTAAAAAAGTGAAATTACCACAGAGCCATAGGGGCCACAGAATCTCGGGTAGTTTTATTGTATTTGCTATTTCACTGTGCGCTCTGTGGCTGGATACAGTGCCTGCTCAAATGGATTTTTTAGGTTATTTTGAGTCAGAAGTAGATCAGATACAACTAATAGACAGGCAGTATACTTTTGGTTATAACAAACTACGACTTGATTTTGAATCCAGGGCAGTTGATGATGTGTTGATTACGGGTAATATTAATGTTCAAAAATTTCATGGAAAAACCACTTGGGATTTTTTTGATTTCCTGCCGTTTGATTCCGTTCAGATATCGGAGGATATTATTACGTCCTTGCCAGTGGTTATTTCTGACACCCTTTATCTGGACAATATTTACCTCCGGGCAACCTTTCCTCATTTGGACCTGACCGTAGGGCGTCAACCTGTATCACTGGGAACCGGCTATGCCTGGAATCCCTTGGATATTTTCAATCGGAAGGATCTTCTTGATCCTACCTACGAGCAGCCAGGAGTCAATGCTGTTCGTGCAGAAATTCCGTTGGCTGACCGTGCTGGTTTGGATTTGATCATTCAACCGGACAGCTCGTTCGGCAGCTCCACTAAGATGATCCAATTGAAGACTGGATGGGGAAGTTTTGATTTTACTATGAATTATGCCCAGCAATATCATCTGATACCATATTGGGCATTTAGAAATTACAATGATATGATCCCAACTCATGAAAACCTGCAGTTAGCGGGAGGGTCTTTTGTAGGACAGGTTGGAGAACTGGGATTATGGGGAGAAGTAATCAGGTCTTTGAACTCAAACTGGAAAGATTTTGGTGAACTAGTCTTAGGAGCGGATCACACCTTGGATAGCGGTCTCTATATCATGGTGGAATATTTTACTAATTCCCTGGGAGCAAATGAGAGTGAATTAGCTTTCAACCATTATCTCCATTACTTCTCCGGTGAGACCCACAGCCTCATGCAGGACTACCTGTTCGTTTTGTCTATGTTTGCTTTCAGTAATTTTGTTTCGGGAAGTGTGTTTTTATTTGGAAATCTAGACGATCAGAGCTTTTCCTTGGTTCCCCAGCTGCAATGGAACGCCTTTGAAAACGTGGATATCAGCTTTTTGTTCAGTCAATCTTTTGGAGAGAAAGACACAGAATTCGGTATACAGGATAAAGCACTGCGACTGCGATTACGGGCGTATTTTTAACCATAAGTGATCAATTCTTGGCGAAAAACTTATGATAGAACTAATGGAAGAAGAACTGATCTATAGGATTGCTAATAAATAGTGAAAGTTCACAGAAGAGTAGGACAGACATTATATTCAAGCCATCGACACTTGCAAGGAAATGTTGAGCTCTTAACACACATGTAATTAATTGAAAAAAACTTGTGATAGTAAACGTAAGAATAATCAGCACCTACTCGTACTAATCAGCGGTTAGTTTTGAGTATGAAGATGTTAATATTAGGCGGTACGGGCAACACGGGTAGAAAGATCGCTGAACTACTCCTCAGGCATACAGATGTAAAATTACTTCTTGCCTCGAGAAACGTAGAGAAACTGTCAGCAATAACACAGTCACTACAAGACAAGTATTCCCCAGACCGAGTGGATTGGGTTCAAGTTAACGCCTCAGATCCGGCGAGCCTGAAGATAGCACTGACCGGGATAAATTTTCTTATCTCTGCTGCCAGCACTGCCAAGTTCACTAAACTGGTAGCAAGAGCCTGTCTGGATTCAAGCTGCGATTATCTGGACGTCCAGTATTCCCAGTCTAAAGTGAAGATTTTGAGATCCATGGCTGATGAGATTGAGTCTAAAGGGCGTTGTTTCATCAGTGACGCAGGCTTCCATCCCGGACTGCCTGCGGCTCTGGTGCGTTATGGTGCTTATTTCTTTGATCAGATGGAAACCGCTATCGTGGGTAGTGCTATTAATCAGGACTGGAGAAACTTGGACCTCTCTCCGTCTACGCAGCGGGAGTTTGTCCGGGAAATGATGAATTATCAGTCGCTTTTCTACCGTAATGGTACTTGGCAGAAAGCCAGTTTGTGGACCACGAAAGATTTCATAAAGATGGATTATGGTGACAAGTTTAAGAGGCGTTTGTGCGCCCCCATGTTCTTTGAGGAGATGAGGATCCTCCCAGAGGCCTACCCTTCCTTAGATCGTACAGGTTTCTACATATCTGGGTTTGGCTGGTTTACCGATATGATCATCATACCTATTGTTATGCTTAGTTTAAAACTCTTTCCCCGTCCGGCAGAGATTCCGATGTCCAAACTTGTACTCTGGAGTCTGGAACAGTTCTCCAAGCCGCCATACGGCGTGGTCATGAAGCTGGAGGCATCGGGCTATAAAGGTAATAGACCAGAAATGGTTAATGTCAGGCTGTTTCATAAAGACGGCTACTGGTTTACGGCAATACCTGTTGCCGCGTGTTTACTTCAGTATTTGCAGGGGGCGATTTGTAAGCCAGGTCTACATTTGATGGGTAACTTAGTTAACCCGACTCGTTTAGTCAATGACATGAAAATGATGGGTATACGCATAACTGAAAATTCAAGGGAGTAGTTTTTCATACAAAAGAGGAGTCGTTTTATGCGCAACAGAATACTAACTAACCTGGCCGCTTTCATTAGTTCAAAACCATGGTGGTCAGCCCTGGTTCTGGTGCTAATCACCGCCAGTTTTGGATTCATGATGCTGCAGCTCACCATGCAGACCAACTTTACCAATCTCATGCCCCAAGGTGATCCTATGGTAGAGGAATTTGACCGTATAATTGATGAATTCGCTGGTGCTGCTTCCATGCTGGTTGTGGCAGAGGGTGATCCAGAAAAACTGATACAGTTCGCTGAAAAGACAGGGCCTGAGATCGAAGAATTCACCCAATTTTTCAAGAAGGTGGACTACCGTTTACCTAGAGATTTGATTGCTGATCATGCCTTAATGCTCATGAAAACGGAAGACTTAAAAACGAATCAGTCTTTATTCGAAGATCCCAACCTTACCGGTTTTCTAAAAAACCTTAATGATACATTTGAACAAGAATATACAGGTAGTGGTGGTGGGTCCATTGAAGGACAGGAGCAAGAACAGGGGGCTATCCGTTTCATGGATGGAATTCAAACCTTTGTTGAAGTATTGGGCCATACCTTGGAGGGGAATGTTGAGAGCAATAGTGGTGCTATCGCCGCTGATGCAATACTTTTCGGTGATAATTATTATCGTAGTTGGGACCGAAGAATGTTGATTATGCAAATAGTGCCTATTTTTGATTTCATGGATGTTGTCCAGGATACCGCTGCTACTAACGCAGCTGAACGGGTAGTGAAAAAGAACGCTGCGGAATTTGGAGTGCAGGCCGGACTCACCGGGGCCGTACCCCTCCAACGGGACGAAATGAAAGCCATGGAAGAAGATTCATTTACCGTTACTTCCATTGCCCTGTTGTTAATTTTAGGTTTGTTTATCATTGCTTTCCGTATGATTGTGAGCCCCATCCTGGCTATTGTTACGCTGATCGTTGGTATCGTCTGGGCTCTGGGGTTATCGTGGATCACGGTGGGTGAATTGAATATGATGACTGCTATGATGGGGGTGATCTTAGTTGGGCTGGGTATTGATTTTTCCATACATATCATTGCCGTATATACTGAGATGCGGGCACTGGGGAAGGGAGTTAGCGAATCTCTGAGGATTACGTTGCAAAAAGCCGGATTGGGCATCATCACCGGAGGACTCACCACTTCAGCAGCTTTCCTCACTTTTATGGCTACCAGTACTAAAGGATATCAGGAATTTGGATTGACTTTGGGGACGGGTATCCTCATGACTATGATTGCAGCGGTAACGATACTACCCACTTTACTGGTGATACGTGAAAGGATCATCCAACGCTTTCAGAAAAACACCAAAGTGAAACCACTGAGAGATATCTCCTATAAGAGCTTAGGGAAGAGTGCAGTACTACTGGTCAGTAACCCCGGTATCACAACCGCTGTTTTGATCGTGCTGGTACTATTTATCGGCTGGCGAGGTAGTAAAATTACATGGGATTATGATTACCTGAACATGGAGCCCGTAGGGTTAGAAACAGTCATTTTACAAAATAAAATGATCGAGAAGATGGATATGAGTGCTGACTATGCCTACTTTACTGCTACTACTTTGGCTGAGGCTCATGACCTTACTGAGAAAGCAAAGGAGATGAAAACATCCTCACTGGTGCAATCCATTGTGGATTTTTTACCAGCGATAGATGAACAGAAAAAGCGGCAGGTTATTGTAGCTAACATCCATGACAAAATCAGAAATACACAGATTCGAAGGTATTTTTCACAGGATGATCTTATTAGACTACAGGAAGAACTATCACGATTGGAAAAAAATGTGATGGAGACTCAGGATATGGCCAATATTAGCAACCAGGATAAAGTGTACTTGAAAACTGGTTTGCTGGTGGGAGTAGTACCCGAAGAAGAGGACGAAACGGTAAAAGGGTGGCAGGCAGAACTGGAGCAGGTTAGCCCGGATATATCCACCGGGGTTTTAAGTAGTGTTGTAATGAGATTAGATGAAATGGGTGTAAAAAGAAGAAAGGAGTTGGAGCAGTTCCAGCTTGATTTTGCTACTCATTTCAAGTCTATAGCGCTGCGTATGGCTAATCCGGAACCGGTAACGTTGGAAACCATACCAAAAACCATCAAGGATCAATATGTGGGTAAATCGGGTGATCTGTATCTGGTGACAATATTTCCCAAACAAAATGTGTGGGATGAAATATTTCTTAATCGGTTTACAGATGAATTGCATTCAGTAAGTGAAAGGGCCACCGGGCTGCCGCCTGTATACCGACGGTTGATTGATCTGTTTGGTGAAGATGGAAAATTTGCTACTAAACTGGCCCTGGCTGTGATCTTAACAATTTTGCTATTGGATTTCCGCAGTGCTCGCAAGGCCATGTTAGCCATCGTTCCCCTTGTTATTGGTGCGTTATGGATGTTAGGGGTAATGGAATTATCGGGGCTGCAACTTACCATGCTGAATGCCATGGCAGTTCCGCTCATCATCGGTATTGGTATTGATGATGGCGTACATATCATTCATCGCTATCAGATTGAAGGACGTCGAGAGCACAAGACAGTGTTTGCGTCTACTGGTCGGGCTATTTTCTTAACGTCTATGACGACCATGCTTGGCTTCGGTTCTCTCACCTTTGCCACTTATCGTGGGTTGGGTTCCATGGGCAGTGCACTCTTCATCGGTGTGGGGACGTGCTTCCTGGCGACAGTGTTGGTGATACCGGCTATAATGGGTATTGTGGAAAGGTTCAAGGAACGTAACTAATTTTAAGTTATGTCCATAAGTTTCTGTACTTTTGAAAAGGGGTCATGGTCTTCTACTGTCTCAACGATAACCCCTGTAGACTATTGCTTTTCCGGTGGAGTAGTCCTCCCCTACAAGCACGACAATATCGCCTTTGACTGCTAAACCATCCGTGCTCACACGGCCCTGGGGATCCATTATCTTCAGTTCATCGAAGAACTTCCAGTTCTTTCCATTGAAATGACTCACTTCACTACCAAAGCTGGTCGTTACAAATATGTTGTTCGGTCCATCTCCTCGTACATGTGCTATCCCCAAATCCAGTTCCCAATGCACTTCCTCTAAAGGTGTCAGCCTACCTTCTCCAGTCGTCACAGATTCCTTCCAAAGACTGGCACAACCAAGATATACTGTGTCTCCATAGCCCCACGTGGAAAGAAACGACCCAGACGGCAGGCTGTAATCTTCCGGAGGCCAGTTTTCTGTCGTCCGCTCATAGATCATAGACCAGCTACTTCCATTATAAAACAGAACCTCATTCTTGATTGTAGGATTATTGGTGTATGTAACAACCCACACATGTTCCCCATCCAATCCCCATATGTCAATAATACCTACATCCGTCCCGCTTTCCCTCTTGATGAATGAACTGCCGTCGTAGTGTAAGATATAACCGGTGTTGCCAATGAAGTAAATGTTGCTTAAAGAAATACCCCAAATACCAGTGACCACGTTCATCTCCCCGCTTTTCCAGTCGCACTCCCACCTCAATGTAGGTTCTTGAG
>JBHHUM010000042.1:0-17510 GCA_046861645.1 Fidelibacterota bacterium
GCCTCCACCGTGCACGAAAAAAACTTAGGTCTGTATTTTCATCTAACTGTGACTTGTATCGGGATACTAAGAATACATTACGCTGCGACAGAAAGAATAGACAGTCTTTATGAACTACAAAATTTTCAAAAAATGTATTGATGCCTATCTTGATGAAGAACTCAACGAGGAGGAATCATCAGCATTCGAACAACACCTCAAATCTTATTCGCTATGCCGAAGAGAGCTAATGAGCTTCGATAAATGTATCCAACTGATGAATGTATTCATGAAAGAAATCAATCCACCCAATAAAATCAGACAAGGCGTTTTCGATAAAATGGATTGTGATGATATTATGAGGATGTGCCTACCCTCCTTATAGTAACAAATCTTAATCTACCCTATCAATACTTATTCATAATCTCTTAAGAAAAGGATTGAAATCGTTGTACATATCGCCTGGATACCAGACTGGATTAGAAAACGCCTTGGATTTAATCGACTAATATGTACAGGTATGTAACTCCTGCATGTAAATTTTGAAATGTATTTAATGAGAGTTTAATACAAAAAGTTCGCCGTACTATTAATGGCTTCCTTTTTGAAGCTTATTATGGAGAGGAGTTATTATGAAGCGTTGGATAGGTCGTTGGTTTATGGTGGTAGCGATAGGTCACACAATTTTCGGAATTTTCGGTTTTGGCGTCGTACACGTAGCAGACAGTTTGCCCGGTATTATATCCGATGGGGTGATAAACAGCATTGGAGAAGATCCAGGACGTTGGGGGATTTTCTGGTTTTTATTCTTTGGTTTCCTGCTGTTTGTTCTGGGTCTATTGATCGATTGGGCTGAAGTAAATAGTAAAGTAGCATTACCCTCCTCTCTCGGTTGGTATTTGTTGGTGATTACCATTCTTGGTACCACGATGATCCCGGTATCTGGTTTTTATCTGGTTTTGCCACCGTCAGTTGCAATAATCAAACGTCCATCTTTCCTGCAGCGAAAATGACCCTTAAATTCACAACTGCGTCATACGACTCATTAGGATAAGATTGACATCTACTAAACTGTAGTAATCTCAATAATACGCCCTCTCATAAAATTCGCACATCACTGTAATGTATCTCTTTTACTAATAATTTCGTCTTAATTAACAAATAGAAGAAATGTCAAACCGTATGATCAAACTGTCTCTCTTGTATGGTACTTTTATTTTCGTTTCATGTGCAATCACAGAGATGGGAAAATTGAAAACACCTCAATATATACAAGGAAAAGCGACTTATCAGGGAGCTAAATCCTGTAGTGAATGCCACAAGGAAATTTATGACCAATGGAAGACATCAAGACACTCCATGGCAACAAGCGATCCCTGGTTCCACGAAATGAAAAAGGGTGTAAATCTTCTATATTATATGATGATGGGAAAAGATTTTTGCTATAACTGTCACGGCCCAAAAGAATTGAATGAAGGGGTTTCCTGTGAAATCTGCCATGGTGTTAACGATATCAGAGATACAGAGATTATTCATAAGGAAAAGTATACACCCGGATTACGGCATTTGAAAAGTGGTCAAACCTGTGGTAATTGCCATGGAATGAGACATCCCATTTCAGGAGATGTAATTGTAACAACACAATTTGAATGGGAGAAGAGCCCCGCAGGAAGAGAAGGATTGGATTGTACCGATTGTCACATGAAAAAGCGATCCAACGGTCTATCATTTCATGGTTTTACCAGCAGATATATCGATTCCAGTATCTATGAAGACGATATTGAAATAAGAAATGTCTCTCTGGAGTTTCCCAATCTCACATTTGTTCTCGAAAATAAAATCACCGGACATTCGCTTCTCACTGGAGGTCCAGAAGCAATACTCCAATTGAAAGTTGAAGTGAAGAATCAGAAATCTAGAGTTTTACAAACATACACTGAAATATTCAAGCAATCTGGAACACGCTCCTTTGGTATGCCCTGGGGAGTTGAAGCGGACAATCGACTGACAGCAGGGGAAATTCGTATTATCCACTTCGTATTACCAGAATCTCTTAGAAACCGAATTACAAGCATGACCGTATCGCTCAAATTGTTCTCTGTGGATTTCAGGTATAAAGGAGACGTCAAAAAAGCACGCTGGGAAAGTGATAAGTTCTACGAGAAAACATTCTCGTTAACAGAATAAAGGAGGAAGTCAAGATGTCGTTAAGTTCAAAAGAAAAGGAATTAGTTGCTCTCGGTGCATCCTTAGTGGCTGGTTGTATACCTTGTACGACCTATCATTTCAAGAAATGTTGGGAAACCGGCGTTTCAGGGGATGAAATTCAAGAGGCAGTTTATGTCGCTCGCAGTATTCGGAATAGTACGTCAACTATCATGGAAAATCTAGTTAACAAACATCTTGGAATTTTTTCTGAAAAAGGCAATGAAAATCGAGGATTTCCAAACAATCCTTCACGGATCAATGAACTGGTCTCCATCGCTGCAGCTTTTGCTGTCAACAGTACGTCAAATCTGAATAAACACGTTGCCGCAGCTCTAACCATTAGTAGTATTACAGAGGACGAGATTAAATCGGTTCTGGACATTGCAGGGTTCATTAAAACAAAAGCTGCTTCTCATGTGGAAAGAATTGCAGAAAAAATCAACAAGACCCCCATTCCTCAGGAAAAACCAGAAGACTTAGAAGGATGCAGTTGTAACAATGAATCATTGGAATCAGTCGCTAATTCAACTGAGGAACCCTATGCAGGAACCGGAGAGGACTGTGGTTGTGGTGGAGAGTGTTAGTAAACAAACTCTATTACTATACTGTTAGATTATTAGTCGATATGTCCACACATTAGAGTTAATAAACTAAACAGAGAAATACTCCTGCAAACTCGATACATCCATTTTTTCTTTCTGCATCATTCGTATCCCCCGTACCGCCGCAGCGGCGGCAGAAAGTGTGGTAATCGCCATGATTCCCTTTTGAATACAGGTTCTACCAATCGCTTCTTCGTCGTAACGGGATTTTTCTCCTAAGGGAGTATTAATAACCAGCTGGATCTCCCCATTCTTAATACCATCCACCACATTGGGTCTCCCTTCTCCCACTTTGAAAATGGATCGAGCCGGAATTCCATTACGTTTCAACTCCCGCGCAGTACCAGCAGTCGCAACTACATCAAAACCCATCTCGGACAAATCACGGGCCAAGGGAATGGTATTCATTTTATCCTGATCATTAACTGATATGAACACACTACCCTTTGTTGGCATTACATTTCCTGCACTGACAGTAGCTCGTCGAAAAGAACCTCCAAATGTAGATGAAATACCCATCACTTCTCCCGTGGACTTCATCTCCGGACTCAGAAAAATGGACTCCTCCGGGAACTTATTAAAAGGTAGCACAGCTTCTTTCACCGCAATATGTTTGATATTGTCCCATGCTTGTAAATCCATATTTTCCAATTTTTCTCCTACTGCTAACTTGACAGCTATGCGCGCCAGAGGAACATTAGTAGCTTTGCTTACAAAAGGAACAGTCCTGCTGGCTCTTGGATTTACTTCCAACACATACACTATGTTATCCTTATAAGCAAACTGCAGGTTAATGAGCCCTTTTACATTTAATTCCAACGCCAAGGTTTCAGTGATATGAATTATTTCTTCCAGGGCAGATGTGGTGATCCGGTAAGGAGGCAAGACGCAAGCCGAGTCTCCGGAATGGATGCCGGCTTCTTCGATGTGCTGCATGATTCCTCCGATGTGAACCCTCTCTCCATCACAAAGGGCATCTACATCAAATTCAAAAGCATCCTCTAAAAATTCATCAATTAATATGGGGTGCCCTTCTGTTACATCCGTTGATCTGGCAATATAATCAATCAATTGTTCTTTGGTATATACGATTTCCATAGCTCTGCCCCCTAATACATAACTCGGACGAGCTAATACGGGATAGTCAATCCGGTCAGCCACATCAACGACCTCCTCCAAAGTCCTTCCAGTACCGTATTGGGGACAGGTAATATTTAGTTTATCTAACACGCGACCGAACTTCTCACGATCTTCCGCTAAATCGATACTCTCAGGAGAAGTACCTATTATCGGAACACCAGCTTGCGCCAGGTCATTGGCAATCTTTAAAGGAGTTTGACCGCCAAACTGTACTACCACACCATCTGGCTTTTCAAAATCTATGATGTTGAGTACATCTTCAAAAGTTATGGGCTCAAAATAGAGTCTGTCCGCTAAATCAAAATCTGTACTTACTGTTTCAGGGTTGCAATTGACCATGATGGTCTTATATCCTAAATCCTTAAGACCTAAGACTGCCTGAACACAGCAGTAATCAAATTCAATTCCCTGACCAATACGATTGGGTCCCCCACCAAGAATTATAACCTTTCTGTTATACACACTATTCGTCCTTTCGGCAACCTCCTCTACATTCTGGGAGATTCTACGAAAAACCTCGGGATGTAGAGATTCTTTAGATTGATCTACCAGAGGAGCAATCTCATTTTCCTCTTCATAGGTCGAATAACAATAAGGTGTTTGGGCTTCAAATTCACCGGAGCAAGTATCTACAACCTTGTAGGAAGGAATAACTTGTTCCTCCTTCCGCTGATTCCTGATTTTTATTTCTTCTTTACCTACCATTCGCCCAATTTGTTGATCGGAAAATCCGTTCTGCTTCAGCACACGTAATGAGGCACTTCTACTTTTGACTTCCTTCTTTTGAATGTCAACTAGTTCTTTTATTTGGTACAAAAACCAAGGGTCGATTTTCGTAATCCTGCTAATTTCATCTACTTTTCGTCCTTCAAAAAATGCTTGACGTACTTTTAATAGCCGAAATGCCGTCGGGTACCGGAGGGTGGACATATCCAATGATCGTGCCCGGCTTATTTCTAAATCTCCTCCAGCCGGTGGCTTTGGTTCCAAACCATCAAGCCCTACCTCCAAAGAACGGAAAGCCTTTTGTAGACTCTCTTTAAATATCCGACCGATGGACATCACCTCACCAACACTTTGCATCTGTACTCCTAAGTGGCCCGATGCTGTAGGAAATTTCTCAAAGTCAAAGCGAGGAATTTTCGTTACTACATAATCTATAACTGGTTCAAAAGCTGCTAATGTTTTACCAGTTATATTATTGGGAAGCTCATCCAGAGTATATCCAACCGCTAGTTTAGCTGCTACTTTTGCAATTGGAAAACCAGTAGCTTTACTAGCCAGAGCAGATGATCGACTCACCCGTGGATTCATCTCGATGATGACCATACGTCCATCTTCAGGATTTACAGCAAATTGAACATTGGATCCACCTGTTTCTACACCGATGGTACGTAGACAAAGAATAGCCCAGTTACGCATTTGTTGATACTCTTTATCGGTCAGTGTCATCGCAGGTGCCACGGTTATAGAATCCCCGGTGTGCACACCCATGGGGTCCACATTTTCTATAGAGCATACAATAATGACATTATCCGCATTATCTCTCATGACTTCCAGCTCAAATTCCTTCCAGCCCAGCAGGGATTCTTCCATTAATACTTCCTTGATAGGGCTGGTATTGATACCATTTTCTAGTAACTCACGAAATTCTTCACGGTTGTAGGCTACCGATCCACCTGTCCCTCCCAAGGTGTATGAGGGACGAATGATTATGGGATATTTCATGGTTTCGAGAAGTGTTTCAGCCTCTTTCCATGAGTGGACAAATCCACCTTTTGCCGTATTTATTTCAACTGTATCCATAACTTGCTTGAATCTTTCCCGATCTTCTGCTTTAGCAATGGAATCAATCTTCGCTCCAATCAATTGAACGTTAAATTCATCCAACACACCTTGATTATGAAGTTCAACAGCCAGATTAAGAGCAGTTTGGCCTCCCACTGTAGGTAAAATAGCATCGGGTTTTTCTTTAGCAATTATTGCGGAAATATACTCTACACTCAGAGGCTCTATATAAGTTGCATCAGCTAATTCTGGATCCGTCATAATAGTCGCTGGATTAGAATTTACCATGATGATATGAAAACCCTCTTCCTTAAGCGCCCGGGCAGCCTGAGTACCAGAATAATCAAATTCACAAGCCTGTCCGATGACAATAGGACCTGCACCTAATATTAGAATAGATTCAATATCAGTTCGCTTGGGCACCGTGACTATTCTTGGAATAATTCATCCTGCAATCCTTGATTTATCTTATATTGCTGAAACTCCATTCTTATTATACCAGGTTTGTTAGATGAAGTTACATCATAATGATCACCAAAAGGGCCCTCAGACGTTCTTCCGTGAGACATATTTCTAAAGATAGAAGTATCTAACTGAATTTCTGTTACCATCGGTAAATATATCTGTTCTTCATATTCTCCGTAGGTAGTAGAAATAACTACTGCCTTAAGAGAATCCAATAGCGTTTCGGTATGCCCTATAACCCATCTTTCACAATCAATCCACATGGTTATTTTTATCTCAATATCTGTGTTCTGCTGCTCACCCTGCCAAGGTACAGCTAATAGTGAGTCAGTAGTTAATTTACCTTCCACTACCCAATAAACCCGGGCACCTCTTTCCTCCTTTCCTAAGACCTTGGCTGAATCTAATTCAGAAAGAAGTTCTATAGCGGAACCCCCAAGACCTGTTTTGGGAACGATGGCAAACCCTTCAGCTTCAATCTTAACCTTATTAGGCTGCTTAAAATAAAATTGCAGTTTCTTACTGGGCATTCGGACCAATGGAAGTTCAATATTCAATATCATCGTAGTAGAATAGTCCTCTACTTTCTGGAATTGATTGTTAACATTCTGTATGATAGCATTGAGTGTGGGGATGTCGGATTCATCCGCAGTCAAAGAGAAGACCATGATTAAATTGAAAGTCAATATTTTCTTTCTAAACGACAATATCACGTACGAATATCCTTGCGTAAAAATGCTACAAAACCGATTCCAGAAAATACAGTTGTATAGAGCAATAATACCAGAAGGCTCTTAATTATCTCACTCCACGGTATTGGATCTTTGAAGGCGAGGTTCCAAATGTCGACATAATCAGTAAAGAGATAGGGGCTGATACGTTCAAAGAGGTCCAGTGGAATAGTAGATATAGCCAGTCCGATAATCACAATGGCCATGGAGCCGATTACCGGTCCAATTCCATTATTTACCATAGCAGAAAACATAAAGCATAAAGCGGCTACTACAAAGAGAGAAGCGGTGGCAAAACAAAAAGCGAGCGCAAAACGCACCCATGCCAACTCTGCCGAAAGGATCAGGATACCCTCATCGAACACAACCAGATCGCCTGTACCCAACCAGATCGAACCCAGGCCCAAACTCAAAAGGGCAAAGAATATAATCAAGGCCAGTGTATAGATGAATGTAGCCAGCAATTTTGAAAACAGAATTTTCGCTCTTGAGACCGGGCGTGTCAGGTAAATACGAAACGTGCCGGCTGCGCCTTCACCCGCGACTACATCTCCTGCTACTAAAGTCACCAGAAAAGGTATATGGACCCACAAGAAATTCATGACCAAGTACGTGGCCAAGAAACCGTTGAACGCCGAACCGACCACAATGAAGTTGTCTTCTAATTGATGGGTCATATCTTCATGAATTTCGCTCCCTCCCACACTGAAACCCCACATCACCAATGGCATGAGCACCACCAGGGCTATGAATCCAATATAGCTCCGCCACTTGGATGAAATCTTTATCAGCTCATTCTTGATTAATGCAACCAGCATCTTCAACTCCTTTGCTCGCCGGTTAGAGAAAGAAAATAATCTTCAAGGGAAGTACGCGGTACTATAGCATCCACTTCGATACCACTATCTACTAGAGCTTTAGTTACCTTGGCAAGATCCGTTGCAGCTACTGTCGCTTTAATCACTTCTTCATCAATATCCATGTGACTGATAAAATGAAGATGATCTAATATTTCCTTTGCTTTCCCTAAAGGTCTGGCTCGAATTTCAGTCTCAAACAAATAGGTTTCTGCCAACAGTTCTTTCACACTACCTGCCGTTACCAACCGTCCCTTGTTCAAAATGGCCATGGCTGTACACGTTTGTTCCACCTCATGTAGAAGGTGCGATGAGAGGAATATAGTTATCCCTTCTTCCGCCAGCTGGATAATAAGCTCCCTAACCTCCTTCATACCTTGGGGATCGAGTCCGGTTGTAGGCTCATCGAGGATTAGGAGTCTTGGATCGTGCAGAAGTGCCTGGGCAATCCCCAGACGCTGCTTCATTCCGTGGGAGTAAGTTTTTACTTTGCTCTCCGCCCGAGGTAGCAATCTGACAATTTCGAGAACCTCGTTAATCCTTTTTCCAGAACCACCACCCAGCCGGGCTAATATCTCCAGGTTTTTTCGGGCAGATAAATTTTTGTAGAAGGCAGCATCTTCAATCAGAGCCCCTACTCCTTGTAATGCACTATTTCCAAATCGTTTTATTGATTTTCCAAAAATCTCTACATCTCCAGCATCCGGACGAAGTAAGCCCAGAATCAGACGAATAGTAGTAGACTTCCCCGCACCGTTAGGTCCCAGGAAACCGAAGATCTCACCCTTTTGTACTTCAAAACTGAGGTTATCAACAGCATTGATCGCTTTAAAAGATTTACTGAGACTGCGAATTCTGAGGATGGTGTTGCTCATATTAGAACCGAAACTCCTTGAATGTAGGCCAGAGTTGCTCCAAAGTTTCTACCGGGTCACGGCAGACGAACAGTGGAATACTGTCTTCACGGGCAATATTATGGGTGATCACCTTTTTCAATTCAACAGAACCAAAATATCTATTCAAAGCCTCTTCCCCGATACCAATGGTCAGAGCAACATCCGCTGAGGCATCCTCGTACCCCCAGGTGTAGTAACTTGAACTTACGCTTATAGCACCGGGTAAGTTGTACTTATCCGAGTAATAATCGATTGCTCCCGCTTCACCATAGCTACCTGCGATAATGATACATCTATCCTTATCTGACTGCGATAAATTACTATAGATTTCTTCTACTGCCATTACCTGTTCTTCCCATCCGAACATATCAGCAAATTCCTGGGGAAGGTTATGCAGTCGTCCATCCTCCCAGCGTAAAAGCTCAGAAAATCCGTGTCGGCCCATAAACTGCACATACGACTGTAGCGAATCAACTGGCATGACCGGCAGGCCGTAGGGAAGAAACACAATTAACCCTAGAATCACCAAGGAAAGGTACACTGGCATAATCCATTTCTTCACTGTTCCTTGGTAGAACCTTTCGAACACCACTGCACCCAATGCAAACAACATCGGATACGCCGGGAGCAGGTAGTAAGCCTTACCTCCAAATCTCAGCAGGACGAGAAGCGAAACCACATACAACCACCCTAAGACCCGAAATGTTCGGTCCTCTTTGTTGCGAAACGAATACACTAGCCCTACCAACCATATAGGTGCAGTGAACATATTCATCAAAATCTGCATGAATAAAAACCCTGCGGTTCCTACATTGACCAGCTGCGTCTCTGAAAGGGCTTCCATGTGCTGGAAGAACGGCCAGCCCATCCGATGCTGCCACACGAGGTTTGGAAAGAAAATCAGCAGTGCGATTCCTGCTGAGATCCACGGCCATCGTGTTAATAAGACTTGACGTTTACGGGTAAATATTAGACCTACCAGAACACTGAATCCGAAAAGAAGCATCGTGTATTTGTTCAGTAGACCCAGTCCACAAACAACACCAAACCATATCCATTGTTTCGGCTCGTTTGTTTTCAGTGCCCGAAGCAGCAACCAAGCACCCGCAACCCAGAAAGTCTGATTGAACCCATCCGGTGTAAACAGAGTAGACACTCGAAGATATGCCACCGATACCAGCACGCAAAAAGCTGCAAGAAACTGGGCAAACCGGTTTCCACCTAGCTCCCTCGCAATCAATCCCGTGAAGATCACCATGGCTGCTCCAGCCAGAGCAGGAAACAGACGGACTGCAAATAGCGAACTACCAAAAAGAATTTCAGTCAGCCAGGCTATGAGTGGGGTGAGAGGGGGTACTTCCAAGAATCCCCAGTCCATGTGTCTGCCTAGAGCCACGTAGAGGAACTCATCCCTGTGAAAACCATAGACTGTATTGGTTAGAAAGTGAGCCAGGAGTTTTATTCCAGCAATAATTAAGATTATCTTCATACTGGTCAGGTAAACACGTCGTTCAACCATTATAGTTCTCCATCAAATCAGTGAACTGCCGGAACAGGTATCGTGAATCGTGCGGACCCGGCGCAGCCTCAGGATGGTACTGGACAGAAAAGGCTGGAATATCCCTGCACCGAATCCCTTCAGAAGTAGCGTCGTTCAGATTCACATGCGTGGGAATCACACCATCGGGAAGAGTGTTCAAATCTACAGCGAAACCATGATTCTGACTCGTAATTTCTACCACTCCTGTTTCCAGATTCTTTACAGGATGATTAATCCCTCGATGCCCAAATTTAAGTTTATACGTTTGTGCTCCTAATGCCAGGGACAATATCTGGTGACCGAGACATATCCCAAAGATGGGTATTCTACCTAACAAGTTTTTTACCGTTGTAATGGCATAGGTAACGGCAGCTGGATCACCAGGTCCATTGGAAAGAAATATACCATCCGGATCCCCAGCGAGAATATCATCAGCAGTTGTAGAGGCCGGTAAGACTGTTACTGCACAACCGTGATCAGATAAAAGTCTAAGGATATTCCACTTAATTCCGTAGTCGAGACAAACCACTTTAAAACGGGTTGCTGATTGGGGTATGTCAAATTCTTGCTTCTCTTTTCCAGCACCCCCGATCCACTTATAGGGTAGTTTACAGGTAACCCGGGAGACTAGGTCCAAACCAGCCATGGAAGGAACCTTTTCCAACTTAGAGGTGAGAGAGTCTTTTTGAGCATCTTCTGTAGAAATAATGCCATTCATCGCCCCCTTATTACGAATATGCCTCGTAAGCGCCCGGGTGTCAATTCCCTGAATACCTGTTATTCCAGCCTCTCTCAGATAATCTCCCAGAGACTGTGTAGCTCGGTAACTCGAGGGGTGTACAGTCTCCTCCCTCACTACAAATCCTGCTACTTGAATTCGATTTGATTCTACATCTTCAGGATTCACACCATAGTTTCCAATGTGGGGTGCTGTCATGGTAACAATCTGACCACAATAAGATGGGTCGGTTAGAATCTCCTGATAGCCGGTCATACCGGTGTTAAAACACACTTCACCAGTAGTTTCGCCTTCAGCACCCAAACTCCAACCATGAAATAGTCTTCCATCCTCCAATAACAATAATGCAGGTTTTCGATCCTTCATTTTGTCCCTACTGTCAGAGCCACAGTTCCCAGATTAAACCTCAGTGTATGGACATCTCTAAATCCCACATCACTCAGGAGATACCGCATTTGAGCTGCAGAATGGAAGGCCTCTATAGTATCGATCAGATAGCGGTAAGCGGGCCACATCCGGTGCTGGATAAGACCACCCAGTGGAAGAACAAATAGACGAAAATAGAGCCAGCTGACGATACGCATAATACTACTTTCCGGTCGGCAGAACTCCAGAAATCCAAGGCGCCCCCCAGTTTGCAGCACTCGCCTGATCTCACTCAATCCCTGGCGTAAATCAAACAGGTTTCTGCCTACGAAACCAGCTACAGCACCTGCGAAGGAATTATCACTGAAAGGTATATTCTCACCGTCAGCAATAGTAAGAGACAGCCACTCGGCATGTTCTCCTGCCTTTTGCCTCATTATTCCCAGCATTTCGAGGGAAAGATCAAGGGCAATTACGTCCACTTCAACTTGCCTTCTTACTTCTAAACCAAAATCTCCCGTGCCCGCGCCAAAATCAAGAATTCTATCTCCCGGCTTGAAATTCAACGCCTGCACTGATTTTCGGCGCCAGTGGATGTCTCGGCCCAAACTGAAAAGATGGTTCAGTAAATCATACCGAGGACCCACCTGTCGAAACATTTCCACCATGTCCTGCTTAGATTCTATAAAAAAAGAGCCCCGATAGTGGGGCTCTTTTTCTGAAGTACTTATCTTACTCAAGTTTAGAGAACCGTTCCTAACCAATACCCTAACGCCATCAGCAATCCGACAGAAAAGTGTGTACCAATAGTGGAAACATTGACCAATAGTAGTTCGTAGGGTAATTTTTGTCGATCAGCATCATTCTCTACCCACCGTTGTAACCATTCGATTCCCATTTTCATAGCTTTTCTTGCCAATAGAAAGGGAAGCATGGCTATAAGGACCCAGGGAGTGGAAAAGTCCGCATTAACCGCACCGGCAACTCCAAGTCCCAGGATGAAAAGAAACGTTACATAGAGCGACGCTTTATATATGGCAAACGGCTTAGCGTAATTAGCAATTTCATCTCCTTCTGCTGTCCTGACTACCCAGGTACGCTTACCTACTGCTCGGTCAGCACTGTAGTCTTGGAACCCATTGATAAAAAGGATCAACCCGACCATAATCGCCACGGGAATAGAAGCTACCAGTACCGGGAAGAAATTCCACTCTGCTGCCGGCATGAGAGCCTGTTTCTGTACGTAGTGAGTACCGAGCGCCATCACGGGGCCAAAACCCAACATAACAGCAATATCGCCAAAACCGTGGTAACTGAGCCGCAGGGGAGCGCCCGTGTAAAAGATCCCCAAAGCAACGCCGGCGATGCCAAACCAAAGGAGCGGACTGATGGCCAGTGGAGCGCCATGAAGTTGAGCATTCAGCTTCAAACCAACCGATATCGCTCCAGCAAACAACACTGCAGCCAGGATGAATACCTTACCCGGAGACATGAGCCCTGCCTGAATCATACGTGAGCCCCCATTGAAGGGACTGAACAACTTATTGGACTCATCATTCCTCGTAACATGGTCGGAGTAGTCATTAGCTACGTTAGTACCGGCATGGGCCAGAATAGCACCTAAAATCGTCCACCAGAAGAGACTCCAGTTGAAAGCACCAAAGTTGTAAAAGGCAACGGCAGCCCCTAAAATCACTGGAGCAATCGTTGCGGTGAAAAATGGGGCTCGAACTGCCCTTAAGTAGAGACCAATCTTCCGCAAAGTACCTTTTAAGATGGAAACAACCAACGATTCCTGATTTTCTGGAAACTCTCGCCATTCAAACTGATTGTCAGCATAAAAATCCACATACTTAATGACTGTTGGCTTAAGCTTGTAATAACTGATCACTTTATTTTTTTTCAGGAATTCGTCATCCATAT
Source organism: Fidelibacterota bacterium (assembly GCA_046861645.1). Lineage (GTDB taxonomy): Bacteria > Fidelibacterota > Marinisomatia > Marinisomatales > UBA2128 > UBA2128. Next base: position 13,235 of record JBHHUM010000042.1, read on the forward strand.
AGGGTTTAAAAGCCTCCGTAACTTCCAATATCATTTTGTAAGCTTTTTCTACCTCTACTGGATCCTTTATCTGCTGTATCAGACCATCAATCTGTAACCCTTTGATTCCTTCAGTACCATCTGGACGAACCACGCATTGTACCCGGGGATTAACACGAGCCTGCTCGGCCTTACGGGTAGGATTGAAAGTAAAGAAGTAGATGTCAAAACCATCGTTGGCAAAAAATACATTCGCTGTTGAAGGATTTCCTCCCACTGAAGTACCCAAGGTAAGGAATTCAGCTTTATCTAACATCTCGAGAATCTTCTCGTCAAGACCTTTATTCATTTCACCTCCAAGACGTATTTCTTTAAATTACCGAAGGCAAATTTATGGTGTTGTCATGACTCACCCAAAGCCAAAATCGCTACAAAACGATGAATTATCGCAAGAAAATGAGGTGAACGTGTGAACTTTCTGGTACTTCACGGACCCAACCTGAACCTGATGGGTATTCGCTCTGCACAAATCGGCGAGCGGGTAACACTGGATAAAATCAACCGGGTACTACGACGACAAGCGCGTACCCTGGAAGTATCCTTGAAGATCCTGCAGACTCACGACTCAGCAAGAGCCATCACCTTCTTGCATCGCAATCGGAACTGGGCAAATGGACTGCTCTTTGCTCCCGCTTCCTGGGCTCGCACTCAGTATGATGTACTTGATACATTGCAGCTCATCGGTATTCCCTTCGCTGAGATATTCCTTACCGAGGAGTTTGATCCTAACCAATACCAAGCTATCTCCATCTTTACGGGAATTGCCGTTGTCACCCTCAAGGGACCCCCTCTTAATATTTTTTCCGAGGCACTAACCAAACTGTATGAAGAAATCACTAAAGAATCCTCAAAAGGGCCGTAACCTTTATTTTCTGCTCCTCTCAGGGTTACTCTATATTATCTCTGGTTGTGCCCAACCGCCAGCATCACAACCTGAAGAGCCTCCTCCACGAGAAGAACCGGAAAAAATAAAAGAACTCGAGTCAGTAGAAACAATCCAACCTGAGCCTACAATACCAAAAGTCTTAGAAACCGCTCCTGCACCAAAGCCTGAAGAAGTCATCCTTCCTCCGGTGATTATCCGGGACACCGTTCATGTAGAACACGTGATTTTCCCCGGTTCAGTAACTTACCCGGATGACTTTTCCTATCTTAAAGACCTGAACCTTCTCTACCCCTGTACCGGGGTTCACATTCCGGACAAATCACGCCTCCTGCCCAACGCTCCCCGCAGCTATCGGCACGGCATCCATCGCGGGATTGATTTTATAGCCAACTATGGTAGTGAAGTCAGGGCTGTGGAGAGTGGCGTCGTCATCAGGGCTGATCATCATTATGATGAGTTTGATCCTACTTTCCGGAAGGATTTGCTGGCGGAGGCCTCCACGATCGGGAGAACACCGTCAGATGTTTTTAATAACATTCTGGTGGGTCAAAGCGTCATAATCGATCACGGCACCGCCCTGGTGCCCGGTAAGCGGATAATTTCACTCTATGCCCATCTCTCCCAGATAGACAGTACTATCCAGGTAGGTAGTAAAGTAGATAAGGGTCAGCGTTTAGGACTTTCCGGAAACAGTGGTACGGAGCCAGCTACGGAGGGAAAAAGAGATGGCGCCCATCTTCACTTTGAACTGATTATTCAAGATGCCCGGGGGGAAAGATACTTGGGTCAGGGACTGGCGCTGGAAGAGCTACGATCGGTGCTGAACAACCTGTTTACTGAGTAATTTTCGTCACTCAACTGGATTACCCCTATTTCTAAAGTAATAACACTCCGCTCTTACCTCAATCAGGATAACCTCTCTCAAAAAGGAGACTTAACAATAACCAAAGTATTATAGACTATTTTATACAATAAAAAGCCATCATCCCAATTTGTTTACACCAATAAACATTGACAGGCGCAGAACCAGTCCCTTCTCGAGAGAAGATACTGGAGGTATGTTATGAAGAATTCCGATACTCTAAAACCTGTGTTCATACCTCTATTTACGGGGAATCAAATAGAGAATAAAATAAATTTGATTGGTTGATCGAGGAACCGATACTGTCTCCCTCCCCTCAAAAGCACTCAGTCTCTCTTAAGCACTCATCGTCTGCTGTACGTTCCAGAGAGGTGAGTAGTTGACCTACTCGAAGTAGAGCCAAATGCCTTCTTTTTCAATAAAGTTATCATGGGGAAAATGTTAAAAACTGTTATAATACTAACCCAGCCCCTTCCAGAATCCTCACCTGAATATATAAGGGGGAGCAACTCCAGAGCTACTCCCCCATCATTTACCCAAACGGGTTGATTATACGTTAGAAAAAAATGCTACCTCTCACCACTTCAAGTCTCTACTGTTTTGTATCAATCTACTCATCCCTTCAATATGGGTTGTTTCTCATTCTCTCAATCAAATGATCTCTTTATCTGCTTAACATAAATACGATCCAAGTAATCCCATCATAAACGAACATTCTAAGGTTGTCTGTATTTCCTTTTCCATTCTTCAAAATCCCAAGTTTCTAGAAATTCAGTTGCAGCATTTACCCCATTCTGATAGAGAGCCTGACTTTCCCCCTGTGTTATACCAAAATGAGTAGATTTAATCTCTTTCTCAACACTATCAATTATTACTGTAGTTGGTATTCTGATCGTTCGATCATAATCCCCCTTTGATTTCGATATGTGATAACTGTCGTGGGCATCAAGCATTGTTCCAGCCAATGCTGTTAAAAAACTGATGGGGTTATAAATAGATTTACGGTTCGAAGGTTTTAGCGCCCTTTTGTCAGGTTCTATCAACTTAAACCCTAGTGTTGGCCATTCTGGATTTGTAGTTCCGTCATCTAATAACCAAACAGGATAGTTGCTGAGTATCCCCCCATCCACAATTAGATGATTCCTGCCACTGCTATCCTGAAGTTTGACGGGCTCAAAGAAAATTGGAATGCTCATACTCATTCTGACTGCCCTAGAAATGCTGAAAGAGTCTGGATTATATCCAAAATCCTTCAAGCTGCCGGGTAGAACAAGGAGACTTCTATCGGTGATATCTGCAGCTATAACCTGAAGTTTGTATTTGTACTTCTCATCATTGCTGTCTGTTTTGATATCACCAAAAGTTGTTGCGCCTTTTGATTGCAATAACTCATCCAGCCAGTTCTCAAAGAAATCTCCTTCATAAATTCCATATTCAAAGCCTATGCTCAGACCTTTCCCGAAGAAACCAATCTTGTCAAGGAGTCCTTCATCTTTAAACTTTTTGTAGTCAAGTCGCTCTACTTCCACTGCGATCTCTTCAGCTGTAAAGCCTGCAGCTACAAGTGATGCTACAATAGCCCCTGCTGATGTGCCTGCAACATTTTCTAATACATATCCTTCGCTTTCTACTTTAGCTATGGCACCAGCTAAGCCAATCCCTTTTACACCACCACCTTCAAAAACAGCATCAATCTTACCAGCCAAATGCTACTCCTTTTCAAAAAAATGACGAAGAATACGTTTATCCTCTAAAACAACTATGACATTACCGGTCAATCGACTTTTTTAAAACTCCTGCTTCATTAATATAGCTGAAACCCTCAATGCTGTCAATACGACGAACGTCGTATTTTTACCTGGTCAAATGTCGTATTTTTACCTAGTCAAATGTCGTATTAGGTGTATGTTATAGAGCGTAGTATAGGGGGAGATGAAGAGTATATCTAAGAGTAAAACTCATACAGATATACTTTGCTGCAGTCTGGGTTGCTGGTTGTAAAACGAAAAATTAAAATATGGACAATTTAAATAGAGTTGTAGCCTTCTTTTAGAAAGGGTCCCCGGGAAGTATCTTCTTTTCTATGACATAACGAGTTAGCCCAACAACATCATGAATATCCAGCTTCTGCATAATGTTTTGACGATGCGTTCGCACAGTGTTAGCGCTAATGTGCAGCTGTTTCGCTATGTCCTCCGCGCTAAATCCTTCTATAATCAACTGTAAAACTTCTCTCTCTCTAAGGGTAAGACCAGCGTGGGGCGATTGATGACTCTCAATTTCTCTTGATGCTTCAGTGAACGCCTTTAATACTGTTCTGGAAACAGCCGGACTTAAAAATGCCCGTCCTCGGGCTACTTCCTTGACTGCCCGGAGAAGATCATCAGATGCAGTTTGTTTCAGCAGATAACCTGAGGCACCAGCCTTAACTGCTTCCTGCACAAACTCTTCATCAGTGTACATGGAGAGGATTATTACTTTTGTACCCG
>JBHHUM010000043.1:0-17500 GCA_046861645.1 Fidelibacterota bacterium
GCCTGCCCGCCCTCATTCTTCGGGAGCCAGCCTGCCCCCGACCAGTCGGAAGGGCAGGCGGGCGTCCCGGGGAAATTCGGTGGTTATCTCAATTATCATTAAATAATTGACCTTATATTCGGGGGAACTTCAGTAATGAGTTTTCACCTTGAAATTCATCCCCAGCGAAGTAAATTTCCGCTAGCTTCATTCAGATATTCTATGGCTCAGCACTTAGCACTCAGATCAGGCAATCCGGCACTTACCTCCAAGATCTTTCTGGATCTCGGCCGGACCGACCCAGCCAATGCCATGACCATTCAGGGAACCGTGAACAAGACCGGCCTCTCCTTACTGCTCCTGATGGCTGCCGCTACACTTACATGGAACAGTCCACAATCGAATGGGCTGATGGTGGCGGGATTAATTGGGGGCTTCATCACAGCTCTCATTACGATCTTCAAGAAGACTGCCGCTCCTTATACAGTGCCTATCTATTCCGTGCTGGAAGGACTTTTCCTTGGCGGAATTTCCCGTCTTTTCGAAACCATGTATCCCGGCATTGTCCAACAGGCCGTCTTTCTAACCTTCGGGACACTGGGAGCACTTCTGCTGGCTTATCGCTCAGGCCTGATCAAGGCAACGGAAAACTTTAAGCTGGGCATTACGGCCGCTACGGGAGGCATTTTCTTTGTCTACCTGATCAGTTTCATTCTGGGATTTTTCGGTATCCAGTTCCCCATGATACACTCCAGTGGGCCCATGGGAATATTATTCAGTGCCTTTGTTGTCGTCATTGCAGCACTGAATCTAGTGCTGGATTTCGACTTCATCGAGGAAGGCGCTGAAAACGGGGCACCTCAATATATGGAGTGGTATGGTGCCTTTGGACTGATGGTTACACTGATATGGCTTTATCTTGAAATTTTGAGATTATTGGCTAAACTTAGGGAGCGCTAAAAACTCTATGAGAGCGATAAAGACACTTCTACTAACTTCAATCGCTATTCTTCTTCTGGTAGGATGCCAGGATAACCCCGAGCGACATTTCGAATTAGGGAACTGGTACTACGAGAAAGGGCTGTACGACGACGCCATCTTGGAATACCGCGATGTAGTCCGGATGATGTCATCCCATCCTGCCTCTCTACCCCGGGAGGAGTTGAATATACTCGCCAAGGCGCACTACAATCTCGCTGTCAGCTATGTTCAGAAGGAATGGTACAAAGAAGCGCGCCGGGAGGCAGAGACGGCATTCTCTCTCTGGCCGTCAGATGACAATCGAGCTTTGATAGTAAAAATACAAGAACGTCAACAGTAGCGCTTCGTCTACACTGAGCAAGAAATAAAAACCCGGGACAGCCCGGGTTTTCTTTTGTCCTGTCCTGTCTGGTGTTTACATCCCGGAGCGGTGCTCGCCCCCATCAGTATAGACAATGGAACAGTTGATGAAATCGGCTTCCGGCTGCAACATTAGATAGACAACGTTGGCCACATCCTCAGGCTGAGTGGTACGTTTCATGGGGTTCCGTTTCTTCGTCCGTTCCACCCACTCTTCCCACCGGTCGGTGATTTTGGTGAGGGCTCGAGTAGGCGTTACACCCGCTTGAATGCAATTGGCAGTGATCCCAAATTGCCCCAACTCCCAGCCGATCTGACGGGTGATACTCTCCAGGGTCACCTTAGCCACACTTACGGGACCGTACCCTTCCATGGCCACGTAGTTCCCTTCGGAAGTCAGTCCAAGAATGCGGGAGCCCTTTCCTAATAATTCAGCATCGTACAACTTCTGCACCCAGTAAAGGATCGACGTCCCCATAACGTGAATCGTCATCTCCATCTGTTTCTGAGTCACCGGTTTCTCGCCGAAAAAGTTGGTAGTCGTCCCGAAGGCAATGGAGTGCAATAAAAGTTTCAACAGCTCTCCTCCCGTTATATCCTTGATTTTGGGGATATACTCATCCATCACTTCCGGCGAGGCGGCGTTGGTGTTGAAAAAGTGACACCGACCACCAGTAATACCTTTCAGCTCCGTACAGAAAGCTTCCGCTTCTCTTTTGATATCACCCCGGTCGAAATGAAAACCAATAATCCCATAACCATTCTCGGCCAGTTTTCGTGTTGTGGCGCCACCATGTCCGGTGGAACATCCAAGAATCAAAACCCACTCTTTCATAAGAAACTCCCTTTCTTAAACTGATTAATTCTTAAGCTTCGTTAATTGGTTAGTAATGGATTGAATTTAGTATGTTTTGTTCTTCCTTTTAGATGAATTTATCGCAAAATATTTCGTGCACAAAGGTTTGGCGTGTTGGTGAGTGGTCCGTCTACTCCCCGCGTAAGTGGGATACCTGTCTGCGCTGTCGCTTCCTGTTCGTCGTAAGTAAGGAGACTGACGACAGACAGGCGATGGATAGATTTGTGGCAGCTGGTGAATGCCGTGCTCGTAGCGTAAACGAGGGGTAACTCCGACCTACGGTACGGGACTTCGCTACGCTTAGCTGGTGAGTTGAATGTATTTTTGAATTAGAGTAATGCTTATCTTCGTGTGGAATCTATAGATAAGCTGTTGTGGTGTTTTTAATAACGAAGTTTAGTGAGTTAAAGTGTTATCGGAAATAAACGGCAGGGCGAGTCAGCGCGTGCGCCGGCACTTGAATGCCAGCGCACTGACACATTTGAATACATTACCAAAGACTATTACAAATTAACGTAATAAGACCATCTTACGGGTTTGATGATATGACATCTCTTCACTCTTGGCTACGAAAGTAGCCAGATAGAAGCCCGATGAAACAGGTATCCCTATAGAGTTTTCGCCATCCCATACAATCATATGGCTTCCTGATTGCATGATATAGCGCGTAGTAGACCAGACCTCACGCCCCAGCAAGTTGTATATAGTGACCGATACCGTAGCCGACGCAGGTAGATCAAAAATGAACTTAGTAGATGGATTAAACGGATTAGGGTAAGTAGACAGGCTAAATGACTTTGGTACTGTTGGATGGTCATCCTTAGAATCGATGACAAGTTTATTACCAGCAGGATCAACAGCTATCCCCGCCGAGAACTTAAGCGGAGGTACAGCTAATATAGTACTACCCTTAATCTCGGCTAACGGACTCCCAACCGCTACGGTAGCCATCATTACTGATCCGGGTTCTATTACACTACCGTCTGCGTTATAGAGTATGAGAACTACCGTATCCTGACGCACTCTGCTCACGATACCGGAATCAATAAGTTGATCTACCTCGACAACACTGTCACTAGCAGCACAAACCAGCTCCATATGGACTGGCCTAAGGGGAATTTGTGTCTCCAACACTATATCCACGAACTGAGTTGAAGCTGCGTTGCTCAATTCATCATCCTTGTTTGACGACTGCAAAACTACCCTCAGCGTAGGATCTAATATATCAGATACAGTCTTGTGAACCGTACTTGCTTGATCAGGAATACGTTTACCTTGAATTAGGTCAACCATAATATCCACATCAGTGTTATCAATAACACCATCCCTGTTCATATCAGCCGCCCATTCCTCGTACAGATTGAACTCTCTCTCCATTAATATATTGAATTGTAAGTACGATGTCGAATACGTCTATAATGCCATCAGTGTTGACATCACCCAAAGCACCATTGCAATGTATGAGGGGTTGCAGAGGAAGGGTTTGTGGAATCCAATCAAGAACCGCTTGGCCGATAGAATTGTAAACAAGATAATAATAGAACGTAGTCAGATGTGTATTCGCGCCATTGATATCTATATCAAGATATGGCTCACAATCGTTGGGGTTGGCCTCTGAATAACCTGTAATATCATCAGGACCGTAGCCCAAAAGCCAACCTGAAGGGACATCAAATGCCGATGTGGGTACATCAATTTCATACTTCCAAACATCAGAAAAATACATACCGTCAGCGTATGGATCAGGCATATTAATGAATGTTCGCGGTACTTCACTATCTTCTAACGAATAGTTAGACCATGAAATAGTTACCATGTTTGTATTAAAATATGGTTTTAATTCGGCAATCCTGAGGGCATCGTAGACATTTACCAATCCGACACCATCCCAATGACTATCAACCCTAAGGTCAATAGCTGTACCCTTTAGAATATTGACTACATCTGTATTAGTCAAATCCGGATTTACGGCCAGCATCAGCGCTGCAATCCCAGAGACCTGAGGAGCTGCTGCAGAAGTTCCCCCAAAATCGAAAGTATAATCAGGTTCAGGATCACTATTGTTACTGTAGCCCAAATCGCCCATACGATCCATAGTCACGATACCGCCACTGCCACTACCCTGTCTTGTTGGTGCAACCAGATCTATGCGGGGGTCATCTGCGGAACCCGTGTATTTATTGCAATTGTGATCCATGCCTCCCACGGCAATAACACCCGGAACAGTCACAGGGAACATAACAAATCCAAAATTCCCGACAGCAAAGACCACCACACATCCCAGACCGTTACGGCCTTCTGTCATCGCTTCGGATAACGCATCAGCAATATCTGAGCTCCAGTAGTTTTCTTCATTATACCCCCAGCTATTGTTCAGGACATCAGCCCCTCCTGCATAGCAAGGTCTAACGGGTTGTCCTGTGTCAGCTCCAGCAGTGTAAAGATACACCTTCGGCTGGTAGCGTTACCATCTGTAAGAACCCTGCCATAGCCTGACGCGAAGGCATCAATATCCCGGTCAGAAGTACCGGGAACAAATTTTACGACGATCCTATCAGTCAGCAAAAACTCAGATTCAGAATCCAAATCAGATTGGAGATGATACACAGTTATCCATCGAATGGGTGTAAAGTGTCTTTCGATTTCATCTTCTATTCTACGCCAATCAATTCTGGGGTCACGCTCCAGCACGTAAAGATCACTGTTGGGCAGAACCTGTTTGTAATAATCCACACTGGGTATCCTTTCCACTATTCCCTGAAGATCTTGTTTCGTAATACCGGATGGGACTTGTATTATTCTGCGGTCAGGATGCTCAAATAGATTCATCTCGTGTCCGTCTGTTCGATAAACAACTTGAGTTGCAAATAGTGAACTGGTGAATAAAATAAACCAGATTAAATTTCTGCACGTGAACTTCAAATAGCTATTAGTCATGATGCTTCTCCTTTTATTTTTATTCCTTTTCTTGCTCTTTGCATTTTCCATTTCAAGGAACTGCGAAATGAAGGAAATAAACACTTCTGTTTGCAGCGTTCATTTACTGGTAGCATAAACCTGTTTCCAGCCACTACCAATAGGGTCACTACCCTATTATGACGTGGGAGAACACCCTATATGGGGTGATGCTTTGTTGCGGTTTTAAAGGAAAACTCTTTCTAAGAAAGGAAAATCAGCAGGCCTGACTTGTGCCTAAATGGAGTATTAGAAAAATTTTTTTACAGAACTTGAGTTACTGTGGTCTCTCTCCTTTTGTCATGCTCAAAGCATAGTTACTCAAGTGGTGTGGCATCCTTATTGCCTCAAGGAGTTCCTTAGATTCCAGATCGACTTTGAAGATTCTTTTATAGATGTCCACATTACTATTTTCCCAGCATTTGTTCCAACCTCCAGAAATTATCCCTGTCCGGTTATCTGACAGCACAACCATACGTTCAGACGTTAGTAGACCAGGAATGCAGTCAGGGTTCAGGTCAGCAATGGAAATGTAGGGGACTATCTCCCGGCACAATACATCATATCTCCAGAGCCAGCCGTTGATCGGGGTATCAGTAAAAATAAGCGCCTCGCCAGGGTCCGTAAAGTAAACATGTCGCCCATCAGGTGATACCGCCAAATCATGCCACGTATTTGTAGATGTTGAGTAAAGAACCTCTCCATACTCGGTATCAATATTATAGAAGTATCCAACTCCAAAACCATTGGAACAACGCATGAACAGGTGCTTATCATCGGGTGACACAACAAACGACCAAGAGTAGCCCCAATAAAAGGCAGCCATCAATTCTTCAGTATTATACGGTTCGAGCCAGATCCATACCTTTTCAACATAATCGTATGCACCCACCCTTATGGTAATAGTGCCATCAGGAAGTCTGTACCGACCTACACCATAAACAACGGTTCTGATTGGTGAAGAGACAATTCTTCTCAACTCCATGGTTGTGTCCTGATGAACTACCTCTCTTGTTTGCGTGTCAACCATCCTCAAGTCGTAAGTTTGATCGTTATTCAAGAACAGAAACTCACCATCCAAGCTGATATCAAAATCTACAAATCTGTCGTACGGTTCTACTGCTGCAACTGATTTGGTGATTCCATCAACATACCAAATTTCTTGTTGGTAGATATATGGTTCAGGCTCGTTGTAGGTGTGTATATACCACGTAGCAAAGTCAGGAGAGAACACTGTACTTGCAGGTGTATATGGTGTCTTGAAACTATCAATAAATGTGAACTCATAGGGATCCAGAACATACACTCCAACGGTGTTATGGTCTCCATCCAAGGACATATATACTACTTCGTCTCCATGTGTTGTGTCGTAGCCCGTGGAATCGAAAGTTGTGCTATCACAGGGAGTCGTATCGTCTTGGGTGATAGAGTCTTTACAACCCGTAGTAAAGACGGAAATTATGATGCATACAACAATTATTAATACGCAGATCCTTTTCATGTTTACCGGCTAATAAATATAAGGCTGTATGTTAATGTTGTTCCGCCCAAATTAATAAACAGTTCATAAAATTACCTTAACAGGTACTCGGTTGTCCTTTGCCGTAGGTACGATCCCATCCAAGACTCTCCCAGAGTCGGCAGGATAAGGACGAAAGAATAGAACATTGAGGTATTAATATCCTTCGACCGTAATCAGACCTTCTCTTATAGCGTAGCGTGTTAACCCCGCTACGTGGTGTATGCCCAACTTACGCATAATGTTTTGTCGATGATTATCTACTGCTTTCATGCTGATAAATAACTCCTCAGCAATTCTCTTGGTGGTGTATCCCCTGGCAATGAGCAGAATAATTTGCTCTTCCCTGGTCGTCAACACAGAACCATTCAAAGATGGGTTCGCAGTTTCTAAAGCTCTGTATACTTGTTGATAATTGTTCAGTAATACCCTTGATACTGACGGACTCAGGAAAGCATTCCCTAAATAAACCTGCCGAACAGCTTTGATCAGGTGCTTTGTCCCAGCCTGCTCATCCAAAAGTCCTGAGGCGCCAGCATGAATAACATCAGTCTTACGATCCTGGTAAGATTTGGCATGAAGGACAATAACCTTCGACTCAGGAAAGTGCTCCATGATATCTCGCGTTGTTTGTATACCATCTGAAGGTGGCATGGCGATGTCTAAGAGGATAACATCAGGTTTCTGATTTCGGCACATTGAAATAATTTTGCTACTATTTTCAGCTCCGCCCACCACGGTAATGTCAGAGTTACTTTCCAGCAACGTCCGAAGCCCAGCCCGAACAATTCTACTAGGATGGCCGACTACAATCGTAATGGCACTTGTATTGCCTCTATGTCTCCTATAGTCCATTTATATTTTAATAAACGAGAAAAACATACTTTGGCCTTCAATAGCACCACTTTGTAAACAAGCCACACCATAATAAAGGAACAAAGTGGAAACAGGTAGAAAAACTGTAAGATATTTAAACTGCATTCCTTCGATACTCCCTACGTATTCTAATTTAATATATACTCCCCCCCCCATGACAAAATCAATACTTTTCTCACCATCACTACATATAATGTCATGTTAATCACAGCACTACTTAAGAATAGGAGTGCTGGTATGTTGTTAGGCTACTGTCATATTAATTAGTGTTGTACAAAAGATTGGAGAACTATAGTAAATGGATATAAGGGAAAACTTCACTCTTTCTCATGTATAAAAACTAAGTGTTTGTAAGCATAACAGCTCGTCCAACGTTGAACGTCTAATGTCTGTCGTCAATCATCTAACGTTCAAAATCCAGTGAAAATTACACCCTACTTCCCGCATGGAAACAATGGGGCTAAGTATTAACTTCCACTTCGTCTAATCAAAGAATTCGCACAAATTATTTAAGGAGCCCATAGTGGAGAAAAAATCAAGTTTTACCAAGGAAGAACTGTTAGCTGTTGCTGAAGGAGAAATCTATGGAGCAGAAAACGGAAAGTTTCCATTGCCACCCATGCTCATGGTAGACCGTATTTTACATATTTCTGAAGATGGTGGTGCCTTCAACAGAGGGTCTATCCTGGGCGAGATGGATATTACCTCCGATCTCTGGTTCTTCAGCTGCCATTTCAAAGGTGATCCCGTTATGCCCGGCTGTCTCGGTCTGGATGCCCTATGGCAGCTAACGGGCTTTTTCCTTACTTGGTTGGGTGGTGAAGGCAAAGGGCGAGCTCTGGGGTGCGGAGAGGTGAAATTCAAGGGACAAATTCGTCCTCATCATGATAAAATTATCTACAAGCTCGATATCCGCCGGGTCATCCGTAAACCTGTCTTCATGGCCTTGGCCAATGCTACGGTGGAAGTAGAAGATAAAACCATTTATATCGCTAAAAAATTGCAGGTGGGACTCTTCAAAGACCTGGTCTATCCCCCTCCAGAGGGTGTATTAGAACCGTTTTAAACCTCCCCAGAAATGTCCCTACAATGTGGAATTGTTGGACTACCGAACGTGGGAAAATCTACCCTTTTCTCAGCTCTCGTTCACAGACAGGTCCTCACTGATACTTACCCCTTCACTACCATTGAACCCAATATAGGCGTTATTCCCGTGCCGGATGACCGTCTTGACCGGTTGGCAGAATTTCTCCAACCGGAAAAGGTCATTCCCACTACTCTTCGAGTGGTGGATATTGCTGGTCTGATCAAAGGTTCTCACCACGGTGAAGGATTGGGTAACCAGTTCCTCGGACAGATCCGGGAAGTGGATGCCCTCATCCACCTCGTGCGCTGTTTTAACAGTAAACAGGTAACCCATATTACACCGGATCTAGACCCTATCGGTGATATTGAAATCGTAGAAACCGAGCTCATTCTAAAAGATCTGGCAACCGTGTCAAATCGGCTCGAAAAGGCAACCCAAAAAGCTAAGTCAGGTGATCGGGAAGCCGGAAAGGAAACGGAGTTTCTGAATTCTTTAGCAGCGCATCTTAACCGTGGTACACCCGCCCGGGAGATACCTCTTGATAGTTGGGGTGCAACACTACTCAAGGAACTGTTTCTTATTACGACTAAACCCGTTCTCTATGTAGGTAATGAAAGCGAAGAGGCGGCTACGGCTCACCAATTAAGTGCCGCTGCCCGCTCTCTTCTTCAATGGGGTCAGGAGAATGAACAGGAAGTGATCATTCTGAGTGCCACCTTGGAACATGAGCTGGCTTTCCTGGAAAATAACGAGGAACGACAGTTCTTTATGGCAGAGTGGGGTTTGGAAAAAGTGGGACTGGAAGTACTGATAAAATCTTCCTATCGCTTGCTTAACCTCATTACCTTCTTCACCACGGAATCTAATCACGTACAAGCCTGGACGGTTCAGAAGGGAGCCACAGCCCCAGAGGCAGCCGGACAGATCCATACCGATTTTGCCAGAGGATTCATCCGGGCCGACGTGTACCATTACGAAGATCTAATCAATTTAGCCTCGGAAGTAAAACTCCGAGAAAAAGGGAAGATACGATCCGAAGGGCGTGATTACCTGGTACAGGATGGCGACATTATACAAATCAAATTCAACGTGTGAGGGAACAAAGTGTATTTCTTCATGATCCTGATCTATCTTCTGACCGGCTTCTCCTTTGTTACCTTATTACTGACAGGAATCCAGGGTTTTCTAGGGTTTTTTATCTTGGGGATCAATCACGCCACCTTTGGTTTTTTCACAGCAATTATTTATCTACTCACCGAAGTGCTCGTAATGTTTTTCTTTGTCGGTATGGGTGTCAGCATTAAGGAATACCTTCTGGAGCAAGCCGGCGACCCTGCCTTTCATAAAAAATCAATCGCCATAAAAAGAAAACTTTATCCGCCCACTCTTACCAATGTGCTTCTAATTATGACGGTTTTCATAATTGGTGGTGGTGTGGACACCGGTAGTATACCAGCCTGGATACACGGCATACTGTTTCTATTGGCACTCTATCACTTCGCCACAACTATCCGCACACAGCACCATTGTTTTAAGGAAAATACAGATCTGATCCTTGAAATGACGGGAGCTGCCACCGGCGAAACACCTGATTGATAAGCTGGAGTATTGCCTACCCGCCTTCGGTCAGGCGGGGAGCAATGGAGTAATGGAGTGATGGATAATTGTCCAAAGGACTCTGTGAAGATGATTGAATATCCAGAGAATCTCCACACTCTAATGGGTCTAAAGGCAGGTTGGGCTTAATAAAGTACTGCCAAGAGAACCTTCAAGGTTCGGAAAACCTTGCAGGTTGCTAAATAAGGGAAGAAAATGGAGAAAGGAGGTTTTGACAAACAATGTTGATCAAAACATTGTATAGCGGGGCTCTTTTGTTGGAAGACCTCCTGCCGGACGGGCAGCCGTCGGAGTAGATGGACCACTCTACCAATCATATGAAACATTATTTCCGCTTGAGTCCTCATATTTCGGAGGAAACTTAAGTTTCTATTTCCTCTTGATTTCAGCACCGCTGAATCCTACATTGGCGGCAATTACTGGGGGGAATTTGCAGCTCATTCACTGACAGATGTTCAACACCTTTGGAGCACAACACCTCTGGACACTGTTAACTATCGCTATCATACAGATTACCGTGTTGGTCTATGTCAGGAGCTTTGCCACAGCCAAGGGGAAAAATGGCGTGCGGTGGCTACTGGCTTTGGGGCTCCTTGGACATGAAGTTTTACGCAACACTTACCTGGTCCTGGATAACAACTGGGATTTTCAAACTAAACTTCCTCTACACCTCTGCGGACTGAATCTATTCCTGGTTGCATACATCTTGCTCAGCAAGGACTTCAGAGCCTTTCCCCTTGCGTATTTCTGGGCTATCGGCGCAATACACTCTATTCTAACCCCAAACATAGCCTACGATTTCCCCAGTTACTACTACGTGGAGTTCTTCTTTGGGCATAGTCTGACCATACTAGGGGTTCTGTTCCTGATGGTTACCACACCTCTTCGACCCACTTTCAAGTCACTACATTTCTCCCTGCTGATCTCATTTCTTGTCATGGGTGTAGTCGGTTTCTTTAACTGGTTATTCAACACCAACTACATGTATCTCTGTCAGGCTCCTGAAGGTGATAACCTAACTGGACTTTTTCCCACAGAAAATTATTTACTCATTCTCATCGTCGTGGGGATTGTCCATTTCTATCTCTTTTATCTTCCTTATGGAATAATGGACTTCGTCAGGCATCAAAAATCCCTCAACCCCCAGTAGAACATCCAGAGGTAAACATGATACGAGCAATGGCCATCGACCACATCAACTTCTGTGTTAAAAACCTAGAAGATACCCTCAGTTTCTATCACAAAGTTTTTGGTTTTGAAGTTAAGGAACGTGGCATCAGAGACGGGGGATCCTGGGCTATCTTTGGCCATCCTGAAACAGGTTACCTTTGTGCATACGAATACCCAGATCTGGAAATATCCACAAGAGGATTACGTATCAACCACTTTGGTTTATACGTGACAGATTTCAACACCCTGGAAGAGCGCCTTAAAAAATTGGGTGTCAATATACTCTATGGAGGAGAAGTAGATTGGGGTCGTTCCCGCTCTATCTACATTACAGATCCCAGTGGCTGGGAAATTGAATTAGCAGAGCACTTTGGTGGAGGGCTCAATTGATGCGTCCTCTGGAAATCACTTTCTTCATGTTTCTCTTATTTAATCTAGGTCTTCTTTTCTCTCCCGTGGAGAGGGGGCGGTTCTTCTGGAAAATGGTTCTGTTGGTTCTATTAGCTGGGATATTACAGGTAATTACGGAAGGTTATCGCTGGCAACTGGTACCGGGCTATGGCTTCCTGTTAATCCTGGCACTCACCAACTTCAAACCTCCTCAAAAGCAATTTTTTAAATATGTTCTGGTTCTTCTCCTCACCCTCACTACCCTCCCTCCCATGATACTGCCCGTGATAGAACTCCCACAGCCTACCGGTCCCTATCAAATAGGTACAGAGACGTACCACTGGATAGATCAAAGCCGGGAGGAATGGTTTACCGAAGAAGATTTCCGGGACGCCCGGGAGTTGATGGTACAGGTATGGTATCCAGCGATCATAGAGAAGGGAAGCACTCCTGCTCCCTACTTTGATAATCCTAAACTTCGCGGCCCGGCTTTATCAACTGCAGGGGAATTCCCTCCCTTTTTCCTCTCCTATCAACATCTCACCAAAACCCACTGCTTTGCTCATGCTCCCGTGGTAAAGGAGAAACTCTTTCCGGTATTAATACTCTCTCATGGGTTAAGCGGCCTCCGTTTCTACCATACATCTCTTATCGAGGAATTGGTCAGTCAGGGTTATATTGTCGTGGCCCCTAATCATCCCTACGATGCCAACCTCACTATTTTCCCGGATGGTACCCTAGCTGACTATCGTGCACACATTGGTCCCCAGGTCACCTTCGAAGATTCCATACGCTTACGTCACCAACAACTCAAGACTCGAGTCGAAGATATTATCTTCATCCTGGACCAGATCGAGGAGATACAATCCGGTAACACCCCGGGGATGCTGCCGGGACACCTTGATCTTGGAAAAGTGGGCATCTTAGGACACTCCTTTGGTGGTACTACCAGCCTAGAAGCGGCAGCCAGGGACAAACGTTTAAAAGCGTGCCTGGTGTTGGATAGTTGGTCTTTAGCCATGACGGACAGCACCATAGAAAAGGGGTTGGAGCAACCCCTACTCTACATGGGTCGACCGGCCTGGCCAGACAGTCGAAATGATACCCGCATCCGATCACTATTAGAAAACAGCAGCGGTCCAGCATATCATCTTACATTAGAGGGAACACACCATTTCGATTATACCGATATACCTCTCTTTTCACCATTCCTTAAGTATGTGGGCAAATCCGGGGAAATTCCAGGGCGACGAGTAGTAGAAATTGTTAATCGCCATGTCGTCAATTTTTTCGACATACACCTCAAGGGTGAGGGAGATGATCTATTGGACGGGGTATCTCCTTATCCTGAGGTTATCATTCATTAACACCCGCTGAAATCTATCTGGTGAAAAAAGTCCCTGCCGTGTAATTTCAGAAGCAATTCAAAGCTCTCTGGCCTATGATCTCTTTCAACCGCCGTTCTGCTGCACTCCTCTCCGGCCCCTTACTGTTCCTGATCTTCACTCTTTTTGTTGACCTTGACCCGGGCAACCGTCACGTCTCTATCATGGCCGGGATTGCCCTCTGGATGGCACTCTGGTGGATCACTGAAACCGTACCGTTAGCGGTAACCGCATTATTGCCCATCATCCTTTTCCCCATCTCGGGGGTTATGACTGGTGAGGAAGTGTCTACTTTATATTTTAACCATATTATTTTCCTCTTTATCGGTGGTTTCCTGGTAGCCCTGGCCATGGAGCGTTGGAATCTACACAAGCGTATCGCCCTCCGGATCATGATGATCTTTGGAGCACATCCAGCAGGGATTCTCCTGGGATTCATGTCCGCCACTTGGTTTCTATCCATGTGGATATCCAATACCGCCACTACGATGATGATGGTTCCCATTGCCCTGGCTGTAATTGTTCGGCTAGAAAAACTAATTGACCAGCAAAAAGTACAAAATTACTCCATCGGACTTTTTCTCGGTCTCGCTTACAGCGCCTCTATCGGTGGACTTGCCACCCTGGTAGGGACGCCCCCTAACCTGTCATTCACGCGCATATTAGTTATCCTCTTCCCTGAAGCACCAGAAATCTCCTTCGCCTCGTGGTTTTCCTTCGCTTTTCCCCTATCCACAGCCTTCCTTCTCCTCCTGTGGCTGATTCTTGTCAAGGTGTTCTGCCGGGGTAACAGTAATTTCAACATAAACAGTTCTCTATTCAGCGAAGAGTACGAAAAGCTGGGAGCAATGACGTACGAAGAGAAAGTCGTGTTAGGTGATTTCCTGTTGCTGATTTTCCTCTGGCTTTTCCGCACCGACATATCCATGGGACATTTCGTTATCCCGGGCTGGTCCCGAATTTTCCCCAACCCTCCTGCCCTTAATGACGGTACCGTAGCCATCGCTATGGCAACCCTGCTGTTCCTGATACCTGCACGGAAGGGACCCGGCTCTCGCATCCTGGATTGGCAGACGGCTACCCGTCTACCATGGAACATCGTACTCCTATTTGGTGGTGGTTTTGCTCTTGCCAGCGGGTTCACCGAGTCAGGACTGTCGCCGTGGCTGGGGGATCAGTTAGCCGGAATCGGTTCCCTCCCTCTACTGCTAATCATAGGAGTCATTTGTCTCTTCGTCACTTTCCTTACGGAACTGACTTCTAACACAGCCACAGCAGAAATGCTTCTCCCTATCCTGGGCGCCCTGGCGGTAGCCATCCAAATCAACCCACTTTTACTGATGATTCCCGCTACGCTCTCCTGTTCCTGCGCTTTTATGCTCCCTGTAGCTACACCCCCGAATGCTATTATCTTTGGTACTTCGCGGATCAAGGTATCCCACATGGCTCGCGTTGGAATCTATATTAATCTAATAGGTGTTGTGCTCATCACTGCTGCGATATTCACCCTGGGTCGTTTTGTTTTCGGAAGTGAGCTCTTTACTCTCCCTAATTGGGCACAATAGTATGATTGCCGTAATCACCATTAAAATCTTTATCCCGGCCGCTCAATCTCTGAAAGATAAGCGTCGTGTCCTAAACCGCATAAAAGGTCGCCTACGCAGCCGCTTCAACATCTCAATCGCCGAGACAGGCGGTAACGATAAATGGCAACGAGCGGAACTGACGATAGCTTTAGCGGGAGGCAGTAAACGTCATCTGGAGAAAGAAGTCCAAACAGTACAGCAGACCTTGGAAGATTTCTGCTTGGGATATGCCGATGTACTCTCCACTGTTATCGATTTTCACTAAAGTAAAATCTCTCTTCAGGTAATTATCCTGGTTAGGTAACAGAGATTACTTCCGCTGTCTATAATCGATGAAAAAAGAACCAAATTATTGCTTGTTCTAATATTAGAATATACTTATATTAAGATATGATTTCAAACTCAGTATAAGATGGATCAGATACTCTCCTCCAAGGAATTTGTAATAGCCGGGCTCTTAAATGAAGGTCCTTGCCACGGCTACGAAATAGAGCAAAAAATTAAAAGCCGTGGTATGCGTAACTGGACTCAAATTGGGTTTTCATCCATTTATCACATTTTAGGTAAGCTGAAAAAAGCCAACTTTGTAAGCCAGAACACCAATATTGTTAAAGGAAAACTGCAGCAGGTTTTTCAGTTGACACCGGCGGGTAAACAAGCACTTCATGATCAGATTCGTCTATCGATAATCACCCCTCAAAGGGACAATAGTGATTTTGATGTGGCCATCTCCAATACTGTAGATATGCCATCGGAAGAAGTCCGCCAATTATTAAATCAACGGATCGCAAATTTAAAAGAGGAAATCACTACTCTGGAGCGGTTACATGAAGACCGGCTAAACAGTGGTATGCCCACCATACCCTCTGTAACCATTTTGTTCGACCGGCCCATCGCCTTTCTGAAGGCAGAAATTGATTTCCTGAAAACTTATCTTAACAGGTTTTAAAGAAAAAATAGTAAAGACAAAACTGACAATGCTTCTGTATTGATATTAGCAAAGCACTAAAATAATAATCAGGGACAGGTGGAGATTAAACTGTGAACTCCTTCATTGTAAACGAACCACAATAACATGAGGAGAAGTAAATAAAATGAAATCACTACTATTAACTTCAATATTTACAATCGGTCTGTTTTCCTTATATAGTTGCGGGCCTGACCTCACTAAATACCAGTATTTAAAAGAACCGCACATAACAACTCAGCCCAGGCAAAAGATGATTATTGTTGAAATTCAAGGGGACCCAAGCGTGGCCGGCAAAAGAGCCTTCCAAGCCTTGTTTAGTACCTTTTATAAGTTAAAAAAGGGGCGAAAGGATATTAAGATGGTTCCCCCTCGTGCCCGTTGGCCAAAATCATTCGATACGCCCAGAAATGAATGGCTAGGTATCTATGGACTCCCCCTACCAGAAAATGTAACCACATTACCCGTAAAGAAAAAAGAGTCAGATCCCGATGTCAGGCTTGCATACTGGGAATATGGAGAAGTCGCAGAAATTCTCCATAGAGGGCCATATAGTGAAGAATATAATACCATCGTACTGTTGTATAAATTCATTGAAGAAAATGGATATAAAATAGCAGGATACCACGAAGAGGAATACCTCAAAGGACCTGGTTGGCTCTTTAAAGGTGACCCCAAGAAATACCAGACGATCATTAGATACCAAATTGAAAAGGAATGAAAAATTGTCACAACACTATGAAGCCTGTCTTGTCGTTTCCGATATGAAAGATAAACTTAACTATCTGTTTTCTGATTACTTTACTGCCATAAGATGACCAAGTATGGAGACCAGTACAATGATTAAGATTGATTACAAGAAAGAACTCAAACACCTTTACCTGCCATCTGCTAAGGAAGTCAGTCTTTTGGAAGTTCCTGCAATGAACTTCCTCATGATCGACGGCAGTGGTAATCCTAACACTTCAGAGGAGTTCCAAAAGGCCACAGAAGCTCTCTACGGTGTGGCCTACACCCTCAAGTTTGGACTGAAGAAAAAGGGGGTTGGTCCCGACTTCACTATCCTGCCGCTGGAAGGATTGTGGTGGATGGAAGGAAGGGACGACTTCGACACGGAAGACAAGGATAACTGGTCTTGGACCCTCATGATCATGCAGCCCGAGCATATCACCAACGCACAGGTGGAAGAAGCCAAAGAAGAACTGAAGGTCAAGAAAAACCCACCGGCTCTTTCCCAGATTCGATTCGAAAACTATCACGAGGGACTCTCTGTACAGATCTTGTATATCGGTCCCTACTCGGAAGAAGGTTCAACCATTGAGATGCTTCACCGCTATGCTGAAGAGAAGGGCTACAATCTGCATAAGAAACACCACGAGATTTACCTGGGCGATCCCCGGCGAACAAAACCGGAAAACCTGAAGACGGTTATCCGGCAACCGGTGATAAAAGAGTAGACAGTCAGACCAGGGGATGAGGATACCAGTGAATCTGTTCACCCCTAAATAACTAGAAGCAGAACAAGGGAATCACCTATCTCAAAAGAAGAAGCTTCTTGGATGAAACTAGCTTGCCTATCTCTCCAAAGGGCGCAGCCTCCTGTGGAAATCCTGCGGAAATGCGATAGATATACACTACACTTGCCACAGGATTCCCCCCTCCATCTTTCCCATCCCACACAACCCGCTTGTAACCGGCAGCCTGATGACTATCAACCAAGTGTCGCACCTGACGACCAAGCACGTCATAGATTATCATTGTCACATGGGCAT
>JBHHUM010000044.1:0-17436 GCA_046861645.1 Fidelibacterota bacterium
CCACTTCTTTCGGGAGAGCATTTCAGTAGAGGTCTAATAAAATGAGAAAGTGGCTGAAGATCACCCTGTTTACGATAATCATTTTGATTGTGATGACAGGTTTATTTCTGAAAATGTATTTTAATTACCCCTTGCCTCCGTATGAAGGGGAACTAACCCTTACCGAGCTTAATGAGCCTGTAGAAGTTTATTTCGATGACTATGCGGTACCTCATATCTTTGCTCAGAATGAACACGACCTTTTTATTGCTGCTGGCTATCTAGTAGCCCGGGAGCGTCTTTTCCAGATGACAGTTACGGCGGCAGCTACAGAAGGACGATTAGCAGAGCTGTTTGGAGAGAGTGTGATCAGCAGTGATATTTACTTGCGGACATGGGGGATCCCAAGAGTGGCTGGAATACTGGCGGATAATATGCATCCAGAATCCAAAGAAATCAGTAAGAACTTCTGCACAGGAATAAATGCTTATATTGCTGAGGTTGGTTCCGATCTTCCTGTAGAGTTCAAGCTTCTTGGGATTAAACCGATCCTTTGGCAGCCCAAACACATTACAGGTTACGCCCGCATGATGGCTCATAATCTTTCGTTTAACTGGCGGACAGAGATTCTTCTCTCAAGGTTGATGGATGGTACACTCAGTCGACGTAAGGTACGGGACCTCTGGCCGCGCTATCCGTCCGGTCAACCCCTGATTAAGCCACCGGGGAAACTTTATGGTCTTTTGGGAAAAGTAATGAGAACTGAGGATCAGAAGTTGCGCGAAATCATGCACATGGATGCCAGGCATTTGGGTTCTAACAATTTTGTCATCTCAGGAAGCAGAACCGCTACAGGAAAACCTATTCTGGGTAATGATCCCCACCTGCCCTTTTCTCAACCAGCAGTCTGGTATGAACTACACTTATCGGGTGGCAGGTTCAATGTCAGTGGTGTAACGTTACCGGGGATGCCAGTCATTATTCTGGGGCAAAATGAAGCGGCGGCCTGGGGGTTTACCAATCTGATGGTAGATGATATTGATTTCTACGAAGAAGAAATTTCACCGGACAGCCCCAATCTTTACCTATATGATGGAGAATACCGTCCCATGGCCGTATGGGAGGAAACCATCAAAGCTAAGGGAGGATCTGATACGGTAGTGGTTTTTCGAGAAACAGTCCACGGTCCTGTCATTTCTGACATCCATCCGCAATTAAAGAATAGCAATAGGGTGGTCGCCATGCGCTGGATTGGACATGAAACCAACTCAGATGAGATGTATGCCGCCATGAAATTAAATCTTATGTCTGGTTGGGAGGATTTTCTGTCAGCAGGTGAATTTTATTCATCGCCAGCACAAAATGTAGTCTATGCTGATACAGCCGGGAATATCGGTTGGAAGCCTATAGGCTGGATACCCCTCCGTGCCAGAGGTAGTGAATTAGTACCAGTAGCCGGAAGCGACCCTGATAACGATTGGCGTGGGTTTGTTACTGAAGATGAGATGCCTGTAATTTTCAATCCGAAATCGGGACTTATCATTACTGCCAACAATAAGGTCGTGGATGAATCCTATCCCTACTATATCTCGGCTTTTTGGGAAGACCCTTCCCGAGCCAAGCGATTGTGGGAAATCCTGGACGTACTAGAACCCATCTCTTTGGAATATGCCAAAGGGGCCATGGTAGATGTTACCTCACCCTTTGCTAGAGAGGCCGCTACTTATTTTGTAGCAGCTTTTTCGGGGGGAGTATCAGTTGAGGACAAGAACCTTCAAGAGGCAATAGAGTTGCTATCAGGTTGGGATGGAGAACATTCACCCTCTTCCCGGGCGGCCCTGGTCTTTAATATGGCTCTGATGCGTTTATTCGAGAACCTCTTTGCTGATGAATTACAGCTGCTGGGAGATGATGCGTTTGATAGTTGGCTTAGTTTTCCACCACTGACTTTACGGAGTACTAGATTTCTCCTGAAAAACAGTCAAGCAAGCATCTGGGATGATGTAAGTACGACGGGGATAGTAGAAGAAAGGGATGAAATCTTGCGCAAATCCCTCACGGAGGGTGTCAGAAATATTGAAAAGCAAGTCGGTCCCGATCCTAACATCTGGAATTGGAGTAGGTTGCATACCCTTACTCATCCTCATTCTATCGGCCGGAAAAGCGGGATATTAAACTGGTTGTTTGGTTTTAATGTGGGTCCCTTTCCCACTGGTGGAGCTTCCACTACAGTCAACAATGGTGAATACCGTTTGTCTGCTCCTTTTGCTCATATTAATGGACCTTCCAAGCGTCGGGCTGTTGATTTGGGAGACTTAAACCGCACCCAAATTGTCCTTCCCACGGGCCAGTCAGGTCTTCCAAAGAGTCCTCATTACAGTGATCAAGCCGGGCTCTACCTCTCTGGTCAATATCGTACCTCACCATTTGATGAAGAAGTTATACGGAATTCCGGCTACCGCCGGTTGGTATTAAAACCTGCTGGGTAATCTTTTCTGTGTTGGTCTTTTTTGTAATAGTAGCCGTCGTCACGGTTGGTGTGGTAAAACACCTTTTTTTCTGGCATCCCCTTGATACGGCTTATCTCTATACTAGAGGTCCCCTCTTTATGGGGCACCGTGGTTCGCCAGCAGTGTGTCCTGAAAATACACGACCTTCATTCACTCAAGCTGTGGATTCCGGGCTGACGGCTGTGGAGATAGATGTCCTTTCGACCCGGGATGGTAAGATTGTCTGTTCACATAATCACGATCTTGAGCGAGAGACAAATGGGGGTGGTTATATTCACGAAATGAATTATAAGGATTTGGTGAATATCGATGCGGGCACCAAGTTTCCTGAGTTCTCACCTACACCCATCCCTCTGCTTGAGGAGGTGATCGATGATCTGCCGGAAGAGACATTATTGAATATCGAGGTTAAATTCACAAAGCCGTTTGTGTTGCGTACAGCGGATCAGTTGGTGAAGATTATCCATAAGAAAAATCTTCGCTCGCGGGTGATGGTTTCCAGTTTTCATCCGTTTATCATTTGGCGCGTCAAATTCCTCGATAAGCGTATTCCTACGGCCTATATTTGGAGTAATCAACTGGTCCCGAAGATTTTAAGAAAACCACGGTTTATCAATCTTGTGCATCCAGACATGCTTAATCCTGAGGCTCATCTTGTGACAGAAGACCTGTTGTATTATGTTCGTCGAAAAGGGATGCGTCTGAATGCGTGGACGGTGAACAATTATCCCGCAATGATCTGGCTCTTGAATCAGGGTGTGGATGGAATTATATCGGATTATCCTCATTTAATGCTGAAAGCAGCTAATTCAATGAAGGAGCAATAATGAAACAGTTAAACCTGAAGATAACGTTACTTGCAGCTATTGTTCTGTTGACAGCCTGTGGTCCGAGAGAGGATGTGGATATTACAGCAGATGAAGTTTTAGGTCATATCAG
The DNA here is from genome assembly GCA_046861645.1 of Fidelibacterota bacterium. Lineage (GTDB taxonomy): Bacteria > Fidelibacterota > Marinisomatia > Marinisomatales > UBA2128 > UBA2128. The sequence continues at coordinate 3,429 of JBHHUM010000044.1, forward strand.
AGTTCTTGCTGATGACCGTTACGAGGGCCGCCGGGCGGGAGAAATGGGTGACCGTAAGGCGGCTCGCTATATCAGTCGTCATTTTCGGTCAGTAGGATTGCAACCTTTCGATAATAACTTACATTCTTATCTTCAGCACTTCGATTTTATCAGCGGGGTTAAAGTCGGCAGAGACAATACTATCACCTACCTTGATAGGGATGGAAGTAAGGTTCGTCTGTACAACCAGAAGGATTTTGTGCCTCTGGGCTTCTCCTCCAGTAAGAGAGTCTCCGGAGAGGTTGTTTTTGCCGGATACGGAATTTCAGCGGATAGCCTTGGTTTTGATGATTACGAAGGAATAGATGTCTCCGGGAAAATTGTATTACTCCTTAGGTATTCTCCCGATGGTACTAATCCCCATGGTGATTTCAGCCGGTATTCTCCTTTGCGGTACAAGGCTACGAAAGCGCGGGATAAAGGTGCGGTAGCTGTCATGATCGCCAGCGGTCCGGCCGATGAAGAGGACGAAAATTATCTGGTGAAGAGTGGTTTTGGTCACGGGGGAGTATCTGTGGGAATCCCGGTAGTCTATCTAACAACAAAAGTTGCCCACGATCTGGTGAATCTTGGTGGGAAGAGTCTGAAAGAGTTGCAGGAGCGCTTAAATAAACAACGGGAAGTGGTATCGTTTTCCATTCCTGCGGTGGTCCAAATTGAGACCGATATTGAAAAGGTACCGGCAAATTCTGCTAATGTTGTGGGTCTGGTGGAAGGAACAGACCCGGAGTTAAAGGAAGAATATATTGTTGTGGGAGCACACTATGATCATTTAGGTTGGGGAGGAGAAGGTTCCATGGTTAAGGATACGGTTGCCATTCACAATGGGGCTGATGATAACGCATCAGGGACGGCTGGCGTGATCGAACTGGCGGAGTGGTTTGCTGCCAATCCTCAGCCACGTAGCTTAATCTTTGTCTCCTTTGGGGGGGAGGAATTGGGACTCCTCGGTTCAGCCGCATTTGTGGAAAAACCTCCCGTCCCCCCGGAACAGATGGTTGCCATGGTAAATATGGATATGATCGGTCGACTGGAGGGCAGGGAGATGGTTGTGGGTGGTGCCGGGACCTCCTCCATCTGGAAGGATCTGATCACTGAGAAGGCCGTGGCCTTTGACTTGGAGCCCAAGTTCGATGATTCCGGCTTTGGTTCCAGCGATCATCAATCGTTCTATACCAAGGAAATTCCCGTCCTCTTCTTTTTCACCGGTACACACAAAGATTACCACCGTCCCAGTGACGACTGGTACTGGATCAATGCGGAAGGGGAGGAGCAGGTGTTAAAGCTGGTTCGTGAAGTGTTGGTAGATTTAGGCCACCGGTCACAGCGTCCTGATTTTGTGGAAGTTCAACAGGAGCAGTCCGGAGGTCGTCGGGGGTTTGCTGTGACACTGGGGACCATCCCTGACTATGCTGGTACCGATGTGGAAGGGATGAGAATAACCGGTACACGGAAGGGAAGTCCGGCCGATAAAGCCGGCATGAAGAAAGGCGATGTTCTGGTGAAATTGGGTGACAACGAGATCAAGAGCATCTACGATTATATGTACGCACTGCAAGAGGCAAAAGCTGGTGAACCCATAGAAGCAGTTGTTCTTCGCGCCGGTCAGCGTGTTACTCTGGAGGTGATTCCTGCCCGGAGGCGGGAGTAATTATCTCAGCAGTACCATCTTCCGGGTCTTATGAAATGTTTTCTTACTCTCCTGCGACCGTGCTTTGAGTGTATAGATGTAAATCCCGGTTGAGGCCATATTGCCACTGTTATCTTTACCATCCCAGATCACACTCTTGAATCCTGCCTCCTCCCTGTTATCGAGGATTGTACGGACTTCTCTTCCAAGAATGTCGTATATCACTAAGGAGACATAGGAAGCCTCTGGCAGGTCATAGCGGATGGTGGTAGCTGGATTGAAGGGGTTGGGGAAATTCATAGTCAAAGAATATTCTTCAGGTATACCTTCTTCATAAACAGTCTGTCTCCATTGAATCCAGCTTTCCCCTCTTGCTTGAACTGTATTTGACGAACCAGACGACTCTTGACTTCGGTTATCAACTGCCTTAACCCAGTATTTGACTATATCTTTTCCGCTCCCTGTAGAGAAATCTTCATCATGATATGATGTAATTGGACACGGAATTACAAAAGTATGAGTATCATATAGTGGTGGAGGAAATCCAGTCCAGATAGAAAGTTCCTTATATAAGTTGTATCCTGCAATATCATATTCATTGTTTGCATCCCACTGAAGCAAAGGGTAACCCACATCTGTTAAAGTTAAATTTTGAGGGGCTGCAGGAGGATAGTCTATTTCAGCAAAATATACATCGGCTCCTGTATCACTTCTATAATCAGTCCAACAAGGATAAGCAAATCCAGTTGAAGAAGTAATGCCCATATAATGGTGTGTCCACAAAGAGTTTAACGGTTCTGAACTAATTTCAGTGACTTGTATTTTCTTCAAAAGTTTGCCCTCCATCAGTAGATCGGGCAACAAACACATCAATCAACATTGGGGTAAAATCCTGAGTCAACTCATAGTAGGATAAGTAAAGGGTACCTTCATCATCAATGGAAATCCAATTGTGGAATTGCCATCTATCGGTATTTTCTGTAGCAAACAACATAGGTGATGACCAGTCTAAACCTCCATCTGTTGATTTGGTAAGATATATATTAACGTCCTTATTATCTTTCGCAGTGTACGTTATGTATAAATCTCCTGAAGTTGGGTCGATCGCAAGACTTACGCTATTCCAACTTTTAATTTCCAAAGCAGAATTGTCGTCTATTGCCTCATTTGCTACGCCAAATGCAGGGTCGGTAACAGTCACTATGTAATCCAAAGTTGTTCTATCGTTAATAATCTTAGCTAATTTGATTATACCTGACTGACCTCCGTTATCCCCCAATGTATGTCTAAGCCAACTAACAAATACGTCACCATTGGGAGCTATAACTGGCATAGACCCTAAAACTCTTTCAAGATTATTTCGTGGAAGATCTAACGGTTCTGTTCGAGGAACTGAATAGAAATAAGATTCACCCCCTTCAGCTGAATCAAGAGTTAATAGTGGCCCTAAGTTGCTTATTCTTTCTAAACGTCTGAATCTGATTTTACTTCCTGATTCAAAATCAGTCCACGTAATGTGAGCAATCCGGTTGTCATAATCCACTGCCATATATGGCTTATCATCCCTGTCATCCGGATTGTCATGAATAGTTTTATAAGCCCAGTTTTGACCATAATCATCAGCTATAGCTACCTATATGTCGCCTAGATGCAAAATATCTGTTGAAGCAAAATAACAATAGTAAAAATTACCTAAGTCATCTACTCCTGCGGATGGATCGAGACCATATATAAGATATTCATACTCCTCTCCAAGACGATTAGGAACTACATCTATATTCCAGTTTACTCCTCCATCAATTGAAAATCCATAACCTGGTTTTGAGTAGTAACCGTTAGTAAAATCATTCCAAACAGCCATAAACACGTTTGGATCTTCGGGATGAACAGCAATAGCTGTTTCACTTTGGTCGAGCTCATTGGAGTTAACAGGATAAGTATTATGAATCTGTGGGTTAACTGAGCTGAAAGGTAGTATTACTAAACCTACAACTCCCAGAAACGAATGAAGATGTCTGTATGTATTCATGATGATATTCTACATTTTACTTTTGTTTATGATTATCATACTAACTATTCATATTTTCATTACTACAATTATTCTCTTTTCACTATACCAACCTGAAGCCATCTACCGCACATACAAAATCTTTCTTGCTTGATTAATAGAACCTACTCCAAATGAAACGATATAGATACCTGAAGGCATCTGTTCACCTTTATCATTTAGGGTATTCCACTGTGTCTCATAGTGTCCCGGTTTAAGTTCCCTATCAAGAAGTTTGAGCACTGTTCTGCCCAACAAATCATATATGAATAACTCAACATTGGCTCTCTCGCTAACTATGAATGGTATTCTCGTAAATCGATTGAACGGATTTGGATAGTTTTGTGAAAGATGGAATGCATTAGGGGTCTGCTGGTCTTGAGTCTCTGATATACCTAGTGGGTACCAGCGATAAATCGCGTAACCCGGATTTCCTTTCACATAGACAATATCATCAAAAGCTGTTGCACGACTCCCTTCGATCGAAATTATGATTTCTGGCTCTGTAACATGGGATACATCAATTACATCAAGAAAAACACCTGGATACTCAGTTTTAGTTATATAAACAAATGGAGGAGCGTGTGTCATAGGCATTCTTCCTCCCCAAACACCGGGTGTAACTACACTACCAACCTCGTAGATACTGTCTGGATGAACTATCGAGAGTATCTTAAGTCCGTGTGAATCCCCAACTTTTCCAGCCACATAAGCCCAATGTCCGCTGACCTTTATTCCTGTGGACCATCCACCAGAATAACTTCCTACCAAAGTAGGTTGCTCTGGGACACTTATATTTATTACCCTGATGCCATTATTTTCCGGAGGATAGTCATTGTTTAGTGCCAGATATACAAGTGTATCCTGGGCGTCCAGACCGTTGACTCCCTGTATAGGATAATTACTGATCATAAGTGGATTGGTAGGTTCTCCTACATTTACCACAAAGAGTCCGGAGTCTTGATGGGATATAAAGACCAGTGTGTCTACTAGATCAATCAGAGCTCCTAAATAGGGTCGAAAATCCAAACTATCAGTATAACTAACCACTTCAGGGTTATAAGGATTTGAAATATCAAATATCCATAGTCCTCCTACACTATCTATTTCGGTTATAGTAATGGGTCCTCCCATAACATACAGGAGTGGATATTCGAGAACCATCTCCCCCAAGTGGTGTCCAACAGGTATATTGGATATTGGTTGAATATTGTAAGGATCACTAACATCCAAAATCCAGAGTCCAGATGATGCAGATGAAGCATACAAATAGGGAAACTCTATCTCCATCTCTATCGGTGTACCGGGAACCCAGTGTACTCCGATTTCCTCTGGGTTAGAAATGTCCTCTACATCAATAGACCACAATCCTGCATGCTCAGACATAAAAACAGTCGATCCTTGCTTGCACATCCTAATTGTGGCGGATCTCCCGGCTGGTGCAGTCCACTCTAACGAACTGACCAATTCCGGTGACGTCACATCAGATATATCGATTATGACAAACCCTGTATCAATACTATTATAAGCTGTATATAGTAAAGATCCTTCTAGGATAAATTCTTCAGGCTCTCTATCCATGTAAAGGGCTCCAACTTGAGATGGATTTGCCGGATCTGTCAAATCATATATCCGGAATTTGGGTGAAGCCCAGCTGCCTACATACAAGAATCCATCCCCTACTTCAAGGGCATCAGTCGGATATAGGGTATAGATGTCGTTGACTTGCTGAGGATTGGAGGGATCAGATATATCAATGATTTGAATGGACATTCCCTCCATATTCCCGATGTAGAGATAGTCCTGCCAGATAGCAGAATCCATAACCAGAGATGATCCTATATACGCAATAGCTTCTGGTGAAAAGGGATTACTTATGTCTAATATAGCTAGAGCGTAGAACCCCCCTAAGTAAGCATGCCCTTCATGAAGGATTATGTCAAAATAAGAATTTGGCCCATCCCAGAGTCCCACAATAGTTGGTTCAGAATAATTAGATAGATCTACCACTGCCAATCCTGCTCCGGAAGCAACATAGGCATACGGTTCCTTAACAGCGATTTCGAAGACAGTACCAGGTTCAATCCACACTTCCCCTATCAATGCAGGATCATTAGGATTGGACGTATCCAGAACCTGAAGGAGGTCACCGTTGCCCATCAATATGTGCTGGCTGTCAAGAACAGCTACAGCATCACAGTTTCTAACAGGCCATCTGCTAATTAACTCCAATGATGAATCGGCAAGCTGTTTGCTGATATTACTGTAGCCAGTAGGATTGTCAGCAGACATAAGGTATTCTCTAAGTTGAATAAAATCAAAGCCAGTATTTCTTTCAATTCTATCTAGGTCTTCTATCATTCTGTGAAATGAGGCGCCATGTGGTATAATTACACTGAAAAGGGTGCTATGGTTTATGAAAAATACAAATAAAAACAGCACTGACTTAGACGATACAATACACCTTATGATGAGATGTCTCACTAGCCTAATCTCATATCTTACAATATTCGAAAATGAACATTCATACTTTGAACTCCTAAGACTCTATTTCACAAAAGAACTTACATGAATATTCACTCTCTTGTCAACACCTCAAAGGTCAAACGCTTGGCACACAATATATTTTCAGTAAAATAACACATAGTTTTCTAAGTTACCACTTGTTACTCTGGAGGTGGTTCCAGCCCGGAGGCGGGAGTAAAGCACTATTTGCATATTTGACTTTTTCCTGTATGATCCTGTTTTAGGGAAAAGGTGCAGGAGTTAGTAGTTTCCTTGGACGTTAAGTGTTGACGTTCGACGTTTTCTTTCTTCATAAGTTAGTGTGAAGATTGGCTGTTTGGATTGGCGGCAAGTAAGCAATTTTCCATTACTCCATTTCTCTATTACCAGAACCCCTACCAGTATTTGAGATAAAAATATTCTGACGATTACCTTTTGATTCAACCTCCCCGTGAGATAATTTCAAGGTTGTCCTCATGGTTTTAGTAAATGACAAGATAGTTGTCCGCGGCGCCCGGGAACACAACCTCAAGAACATCAATGTTGAAATTCCCCGGAACAAGTTTATTGTCATTACGGGGTTATCCGGGTCAGGCAAATCCTCCCTTGCGTTTGATACCATCTATGCAGAAGGTCAGCGCCGGTACGTAGAATCTCTTTCGGCCTACGCCCGCCAATTCCTGAGCCTTATGGAGAAGCCCGATGTGGATTACATAGAGGGACTCTCGCCGGCTATCTCCATCGAGCAGAAAGCAGCTTCCAGAAATCCCCGCTCTACAGTAGGGACGGTCACAGAAATCCATGATTACCTGCGCTTGCTGTATGCCCGGATTGGGACTCCCTACTGCTGGGAGTGCGGTGATCCTATCCAAAGGCAGACGGTACAGCAGATTGTGGATGCAATCCTGGAGTTTCCGGAAGGGACAAAGCTTCAGATTCTGGCGCCGGTGGTTCGGGGTCGAAAGGGACAGTTCAAGGAAGTATTCAAGGAAATCCAGAGGGAAGGATTTCTGCGAGTGCGAGTGGATAGGAAATTCCGAAAGATCTCTGAAAAGATCATCCTTCACAAGGACAAAAAGCACAGTATTGAGGTTGTGGTGGATCGCATTGTCCTCGATGATGAGCAAAAGGAGAGGCTGACGGAATCTGTTGAATTGGCTCTCAAGATTGGTTCGGGGCTGGTGATTGTGAATCGCGACAGGAAAGATGAGACTATCTTCAGTGAGCATTTCGCCTGCCCAAAGTGTGGTGTAAGCATGGAGGAGCTGTCTCCTCGGATGTTTTCGTTTAATTCCCCGTACGGTGCCTGCAAAACCTGCGATGGTCTCGGTTCTCATAAGGAGATCGATCCTGATCTGGTAGTGCCTGACAAGCGGAAATCCCTTGTGCAGGGAGCCATTGCTCCCCTGGGAGAGCAGCCCCGAGGCAGTTGGTACAGCGCTATCCTGAAGAGTCTGGCCAAACACTACGGATTCAACTTTACAACTCCATGGTACAAATTGCCTTCAAATGTCAGGAAAATTCTTCTCTGGGGGACTGCAGGTGAAAAAGTAATTATTCAGTATGAGTCTAACCGTTTTTCAGGGGATTATACAGGTGGTTTTGAAGGTGTGATCTATAATCTTGAACGTCGCTATCTGCAGACGCGGTCTGGTAATATACAGGAGTGGATTGAGCAGTATATGAGCATGCGTCCTTGTCCGGACTGTGATGGAGCTCGCCTGCGAAAGGAGTCCCTGTCTGTTAGAATAGGAGATATGGACATCGGAAGTATTTCCAGATTGTCTATTACTGCGGTGAATCAGTTTTTTAAATCGTTGTTGATGACGGCGACACAGAAGAAAGTGGCTAAACAGATACTGAAAGAACTGCGTGAGCGATTGCGATTTCTTCTGAATGTGGGTTTGGATTATTTAACTCTGGACCGGGGTGCCACGACCCTCTCCGGTGGTGAGGCTCAGCGAATCAGGCTCGCAACCCAGATAGGCTCTCAATTGGTGGGGGTTCTCTATATCTTGGATGAACCCTCCATAGGTTTACATCAGCGGGATAATAAACGCTTGATAAATACTCTGTCTCGATTGCGGGATTTGGGCAATACGGTGGTGGTAGTGGAACATGATAGAGAGACGATAGAATCAGCGGATCATATTATTGATTTGGGACCAGGTGCGGGTGATGAAGGAGGATGGATCGTCTATGAAGGCTCGCCAAATGGCGTCAATGGTTCCGGGAAATCGGTGACAGGGTTATACCTCACGGGGAAGCGGGAAATAGCAATTCCTGCCCAAAGACGTTTGGGAACTGGGAAATTACTAACACTGGAGGGCGCTAAGGGAAATAATCTCCGGTCTATTGATATTTCTTTCCCGCTGGGAAAGTTCATTTGTGTTACGGGGGTATCTGGTTCAGGAAAGAGTACCTTGATCAATGAGACTCTCTATCCCGTACTGGCCCGGAAATTGAATAACGCTCGTACCCACCCCTTGCCCCACGACGGTGTGGAGGGAACGGCTTATTTAGATAAGGTGATTGATATTGATCAGTCTCCTATTGGTCGGACACCTCGATCCAATCCCGCTACATATACGGGAGTCTTTACTCCTATCCGCGATCTATTTACACAACTACCTGAGTCAAAAATTCGGGGCTATAAACCGGGGCGATTCTCTTTCAACGTTAAGGGTGGTCGGTGTGAATCGTGTCAGGGTGATGGCCTGATAAAAATTGAAATGCACTTCCTACCGGATGTGTACGTACAGTGTGAGGTGTGTAAGGGGTCCCGCTACAACCGGGAAACGCTGGAGATCAGTTACAAGGGAAAAACGATTGCCGATGTGTTGAATATGAGTGTGGAAGAAGCACTGGATTTCTTCAGGAATATTCCCCAGATTAAGCGGAAATTACAGACCCTGCATGATGTGGGGTTGGGATATATCAAACTTGGACAGCAGGCAACGACACTCTCCGGAGGTGAGGCGCAACGTGTCAAGCTTTCCAGTGAACTTTCTCGCATTGGTACTGGACGAACTATCTATATTCTTGATGAGCCCACAACCGGCCTCCACTTTGAAGATGTTCGTCTGCTCCTGAACGTCCTGGGCCGACTGGTGGAGAAGGGAAATACGGTAATTGTTATCGAGCACAACCTGGATGTAATCAAGACGGCGGATTGGATTATTGACTTGGGTCCTGAGGGAGGAGACGAAGGTGGTACCATCGTTACGGAGGGGACCCCGGAACAAGTTGCTAAAGCACGTAAGTCGTACACGGGTCGATTCCTGAAAAGAATTCTTAACACGGCTTAGGAAAGCGGGTGTCCCGGATAGATCAGCTGTGTATCAATACCCTGCGTTTTCTGGCCGTGGACATGGTTGAGAGGGCTGGTTCTGGTCACCCGGGAATGCCGCTGGGGGCGGCCCCCATGGCCCATCTCCTCTGGTCCCGCTTTCTGAAACATAATCCCCGCCATCCAGAATGGTTTAATCGGGATCGATTTATACTCTCTGCTGGACACGGTTCGGCCCTGCTCTATGCCCTCTTACATCTACACGGATACGATTTGTCTCTTGCAGAACTGAAGAACTTCCGCCAATGGGGGAGCAGAACACCTGGACATCCGGAGTATGGTTTGACTCCCGGTGTGGAAAGTACGACTGGACCCTTGGGACAGGGGTTTGCTATGGGAGTAGGTATGGCTGTGGCGGAAAAATTTTTAGCTGAGAAATTTAATAGACAGGGATTCAATGTGGTGGATCACTATACTTACGCTATTGTTTCTGACGGTGATCTGATGGAAGGAGTCTCATCTGAGGCAGCATCCCTGGCCGGGTTATGGGGTTTGGGAAGTCTCATCTATCTTTATGACAGCAACCGGATTTCCATTGAAGGGAGTACGGATTTATCCTTCACTGAAGATGTGCAAGGGCGGTTTCATTCTTATGGGTGGCAAGTGCTAAGGGTAGAGGACGGCACAGATCTCGATGCCATGGAAGATGCTGTTAAGGAAGCTCAGCAGGATGAGAACCACCCTTCTTTGGTATTGATCAGAACGCACATTGGTTTTGGTAGTCCCCAGCAAGACAAGGCGTCTTCCCATGGAGCACCCCTGGGACCGGATGACGTTCTTGCGACTAAAAAGGAGCTTAACTGGCCGACAGATAAACCATTTTATATCCCTGATGAAGTCAGGAAGTTTTATGTCAACCGGCAGGAACTCCTGGCGAATGGGGAACAGGAATGGCTTTCTCAATTCAAGACCTATGGGGAGCAATATCCTGGCTTGGCCGTACGCTTCCAGGAGGTGATGGCCGGGAAGTTACCGGAGGGGTGGAAGAAGCACCTCAAGAATTTTACGGTAGAAGATGGACCGATAGCTACGCGTAGCGCTTCCGGATTGGTTCTCAACGGAGTATCAAAGCTGGTGGACAATTTAATGGGTGGCTCGGCTGATCTGGCTCCCTCTAATAAAACCATACTGGACGACCGTGAAGAGTTCGGGTTGAAGGGTGCCTGGGGTCCTAACATTCACTTTGGTGTACGGGAACATGCCATGGCAGCTATCTGCAACGGCGCCGCGTTACATGGTGGAGTGCGACCTTATGCCGGGACATTTCTGGTCTTTTCTGATTATATGCGTCCGGCAATTCGTCTGGCTGCTCTGATGCAAACCCGGACGATCTTTATCTTTACTCATGATAGTATCGGTGTTGGGGAAGATGGTCCGACACACCAACCTGTAGAACAGATCATGAACCTCCGGGCTATTCCTGGGTTGACGGTAATCCGGCCGGCAGATGCCCAGGAGACTTCTCATGCATGGCGGATTGCCCTGGAAAGTGAGGGTCCTGTGGCTCTGCTTCTTACTCGCCAGAAACTTCCAGTTTTGAATAGCTCTCCTCCCGTGGAACTATTTGCCAGAGGAGCCTATCAGGTTAGCGATAAGGGCTCGAAGCCGGATTTACTTCTACTAAGTACGGGATCGGAAGTGCACCTGGCCCTGGCGGCAAGAAAAACTCTAGAAAAGGAGGGGTTCGATGTTCGAGTGATCTCCATGCCGTCGTGGGAACTGTTTGCCAGTCAACCCGAGAACTACCAGCGTAAGTTGATGCCGACTGGTGTTCCTCGACTGGCGATCGAAGCGGGAATTACACAGGGATGGCAGCAATATGCAGATGATATGGTTGGGGTGGATCGCTTTGGGGCATCTGCTCCGGGGCCAGTAGCTTTTGAAAAGTTGGAATTTACCATAGAAAACATTGTGCGACGCGCCCGGATCTTGTTGAATTAAAGTCATTTAATGATGTTACGGTTAAGGGAGAATTGAGATGAAAACTCTGGAGGAGCTTCGTCCCTATTTTGGTTATTGGGAAAAGACCAAGGATCTTATTGATCAATGCATCGATTTGATGCTTAACTTCCGTCAGAGTGGTCATCCGGGAGGTTCCCGTTCAAAAGTACACGGCCTGGTTACAACGCTTCTCTCGGGAGTAATGCGCTGGGATATCAGGGAACCGGGGAAGCGATTTGGTGACCGGTTTGTTCTCGTTGCCGGGCATACGAATCCACTGGTTTATGCAGCCCTGGCTGTCCTGAATGAAGCGTTACGAATCAAGTACCAACAAACCGGTGATGAACGGTATCTGGTCAATAATGCTCCTGAGCGGGCTCTATATTGGGAGGATCTGTTGACGCTCCGTCGCCGTGGTGGATTACCGGGACATGCAGAGATGTCTGGAAAAACCCTCTTTTTCAAGTTTAATACCGGTCCTTCTGGACACGGTTCACCTCCAGCGGTCGGTGAAGCCCTGGCTTTGAAGTATGCTGGTTGTGAAGAGGTGAAAGTTTTTGCTTTTGAGGGGGAAGGAGGACTCACTACTGGTGCAGCCCATGAAGCCAAGAATTCTGCTTACGGTCTGGGTTTAGGGAATCTCATCTATTTTGTTGATTGGAACGATTATGGGATAGATGATCGTGCTTTCAGCTCGGTTATCCACGGTACACCTGTGGATTGGTTCCAACCTTACGGCTGGCGAGTGGAGGGAACGGAAGAAGGAGAAAATTGGGAAGCCGTGCTAGCGACGTATCTACGTCTCTTTGACAATAGTGATGAGTACCGCCATACACCAAAAGTATTGTGGACGAAAAACCGGAAGGGCCGAGATTATGGAGTGTATGATAATAAGAGTCATGGCACCGCTCATAAAATGAATTCAGAGCTCTTCTGGGCAACCAAACAACCCTTTGCTGAAAAGTATGGTGTGGAATTTGATGGGTTTGGTGAACCGGCTCCGGCGGAATATGAAACCCAAAAGAGGCAATCCCGTCGCAACCTGGAAGTGGTTATGAGTGTGCTGCATCAGGATCAGGATATGGTGGACTATCTGGCTGAGACACTGGTGGAGCTGGGTGATGCGGTTCCCGAAGAAATACCCACCTGTCGAGTTACCATGGCGAATCCATTAAATGATCCCGTGTTAACTAAGTATGCAAACTATCCTGAAGAGCTTTTTTTACCCCCTGGTACGAAAGCCCCCAATCGTAAGGCTTTGGCGGCATTTGGTTCGTGGCTTAATTCTTACTGCCGGGATAAGTACGGTCGCCCTCTGGTCCTTGCCGCCTCGGCCGACTTGGCCGATTCCACGAATATTTCCGGTTTTGGTAAGGGATGGGAAGAGTCGCCGGATTTCGGTTTTTATGAAAGGGAGACAAACCCGTCGGGGACAATTCTCCCTCAGCCGATAACGGAGTTCTGCAATGCCGGGATCATGGCAGGTTTGGCAACAGTTAATTTTGCCGAAAATCCGTATGCCGAATTCAACGGATTTTTAGGCGCCTGTTCCACCTATGGTTCATTTTCTTACCTCAAATACGGGCTGATGCGGCTTTTCAGTCAGGTGGCACAGGATTCGGAGCTGAAAGTAGGCCGGGTAATCTGGGTAGCGGGACATTCCGGGCCGGAGACAGCCGAGGACGCCCGCACCCACTTTGGTATTTTTGCTCCCGGTGTAACCCAGCTGTTTCCCCGTGGTGCTATTGTTAATCTCCATCCCTGGGAGTATAATGAAGTTGCACCCCTTTTAGGGGCAGCTTTAGCAACGGACGTTCCTATCATTGCTCTCCATTTGACGCGACCGCCGGTAGAAATCCCGGATAGAGTGTCGTTGGGGATGGCTTCTCATCTGGAGGCCGCCCGGGGTGCTTATGTAATTCGTCCCTACGATGATGATCGGCAGCAGGAAGGTGTTGTTATTGTTCGGGGGACCAGCTCCACGGCAAATCTGGTAAAGTTGCTGCCGCGTATCGATCGAGAAGGACCAAATGTAAAAATAATTGCTGCTACCTCGTGGTTACTTTTTCAGCATCAAAGTGGAGAATATCGTCGCCAAACCCTGTCACCAAGGGAGATGAACGATGCCATGATTATCACCAATGGATCACTGCTACAGATGCACAACTGGACTGCCAACAAGGTAGTGGCGGACTATTCCCTCTCCTCCGACTGGGATAACCGCTGGCGGAGTGGGGGCAGTATTGATGAGGTGGTCGCTGAAGCCCATCTCTCGAAAGAGTGGATCTGGAAGGGGATTGAACGGTTTGCGGCAGAACGGGAGGAGCGGTTGATTCGCTTACGGGGTCAGCTCCCTGAAGATTAATATCAAAGTGGGTTTATTGATGGAATGCTGAGGGTGTTAAAGGTGAGAAGAGTATGCTGTCTTGATACAACCGAATAAGGTCGGGAAATAAATTGTTTACATAAACACTTCATCCTTTAAGTTGTTTGAGAA
>JBHHUM010000045.1:0-17416 GCA_046861645.1 Fidelibacterota bacterium
TTTTGATACTTTTCTTTGCATCAAAGAAAAGTAGACAACCTCGTTTTTGAGACCTTATTATGGTTTATTCCCAGATACATGAATGACTCTAGCTGCAATGACAGCAATATCGTCCAATTTCCCACCCAAGGCTGCCCCCGACCAGGGAGTACGACGTTGTGGATCGGTACTATTTCGCCGTGCCTGATGAGCTAAGGACCGAGCCAGGTTGTCCATATCACTTTCTCCAGTAGCCAGTTCAGCCACCTGATTTTCAAAGAAGTTGTCCCATAAACCGTCCGTGGCTATTACCAACAGGTCATCTGGAAGCAGTTGATACGTGGACACAACCCCATCTGCAGGTTGATCAGGACTCCCCTCGCCCAACTGGAAGGGGAAATTGAAAGAGTGGAGTGTTATCTGGCGGGACTGCCATACTTGTTCCTCCCGGAGGATGATGAAACCAGAATCCCCAACATTGACGGTAGCGAGCCGATCATCGTTGAGTATGACCACACAGGCTGTGGACGAACCACGTTCCCTGTTCCCGTCACAGGCCTGACGTAGAGCTGACACCGGGTCCCGTTCCCCGGCTTGAATGGCCTGCTCCGTAAGCCGCAACAGTTCCCGGGCATAACGTCCTGGGTCTATACCCCGCAAGGTCCAACCGCCTACCCCATCGGCAACTCCCAAGGCGTTCAGTTCGTCATTAATGAAGAGTGCGTCTTCACCGCCCTTGGCCGCCTTGGCTGGGTGGGGAAGGAGGTAGCTTCCGGATACAAATCTTAGCATGGGTTGTTTTCTAGTAGTTAAGACTTCTCAAATATACGGAGAAACACATTTACTAAATTATTATAGATTAATTATTGATGTCCTTAGAGGCACAACCTTTTTTAGTAATAATTGACAGGCTTACGAGTGATCACCGTTAGGAGGCAAGCTCTCCTGTATTATATGACAATGGCAGGAAGATTATCAGATATACCGCCACAAATTCTTGCTGGTCACACAGTGTCCTTCCTCTACCCGGTTGTTGTAGATGTTAGCGAAACTCCTGGTAGGTTTTTTATCGTGGCTGTATTTGATTTCAACGGGGGTCAGTTTCCCCGTTTCCGTATTGTGGATGACCAGATCCACCTCGGCATGGGCAGTGTTGCGCCAGAAGTAAAGCTCCCACGGGAGACTGAAGTAGCTCCTGTTCTGCGTGAATAGATTTATCACCAGGTTCTCAAACATGCCATCTCGGTCCGTCCGTGAATCTACAGGGGTAAAGTTGTTGATCACTGCATTTCGTATGCCCAGGTCGGAGAAGTAGACTTTGAATCCTTTGGAAATTTCCTTTCTCGGATTGGTGCTGTATGACCTAAGCAAATGGAGAATATGGAATTTTTCGTAAAGCCCAATGTATTCCAGGACCGTTCTCCGGCTGATACCTAACTGTCGTGCAATCTCATTGGGATTGATCTCACTGCCCAGTTGTAGCCCAAGGAATTGAAGTAGCTTCTGAAATACTCTTGGATTGCGAATGCCTTCGATCTCAAAGATATCCTTGAACAGTAGACTGGTAACGTAGTTCTTAAGAATAGCTTGTTTTCTCTCCCGGTTTCCCTCCAGATAGACTTCAGGAAGAGTGCCGTAGACACAGGCGGTGGGAATTATCTCTTCTATTCGGGTTCTGACCAGTGGATTGTCATAACCGCTAAGAATGTAGTCCAGATTGGCAGCTTCCCCAACGATCTCGCGAAAGGTAAGCGGGAACAGGTTAAGTGACAGGTGCCGTCCATAAAGGCTGTCTCCAATGTTCCTCATCATGAAGAATGAGGCTGAGCCCGTGACCACGACCGATGTCTGCGGAAAGTAGTCGTAAATCAGTTTTAGGATCGAGCCCGCCTGGTCGAGGTACTGTATCTCGTCTAAAGCAAGGAGGCGCACTCCGCTTTTCTCTCCTATGATCTCTTCAAGTCCTGCTATGACGGGCTGTAGAATATTCCGCTGACTTATGTCCTCAAAATCGAAATAGAGAACCTCTTCCCGCTCCTTCTCCAACCTCCTCAGTTCCCAAGTCTTACCAGACCTCCGCTGTCCCAATATCAGGATGATCATGGGTCTTTCCTGACTAAGCTCATCGTCAATCAGGGAACTGATTTGACGCTTAATATGGGCATTCGACATTATATTACTATATCCTTATGTTAATATGAAAGTGTAATACTATATATAATGGTTAATTGCAACATTATTTTATTCCACAAATCCAAATGAATTAAGATAATGGAACACGTGGTTATACCTGTGGGCAGTCACCAAGATAACGCTCCTTAGCGTCTTTGAACGAGTCAGGTAATTTATTTTCCGGCTAATTACTACCATCTGCCTCCTGCCAACTGCTGCTGTCAGCTGCCCCAAACCTTCCCCTTGACTTCCCTCTCCAGCTTCGTAAATTCTCCCAGTTCCCATATCGTCCTATGCACAAAACATTAAAACCCTGACCTATGTCTCTGGCAACTTTTATTCTTGTTACCCTGGTCTTTGCCATGTTGGCGGTGGTGGCTCGGCAGTTGCGAGTGCCTAATGCGGTGCCTGTTCTGGCGGTTGTGTTCTTGATCTATGTAACTTTCGAACTGTTCTCTGATGATAGTACAAGTGGTACAACACTTCCACATCCAGTTCAAATGGAAGAGGAAGAATCGTTTGTGGAGAATAGGGTGGAAGAGACAGATACGGTTACCGTTGAAAATGTTCCAGTTGAGGTAGTGGCTCTGGATACTGTTCAGGAATCGGTAGAGGAATTGAATACTGGGGAAGTTAATGAAGTTGTAGTTGTGGAGCCAGTGATAGAAGTAGAAGAAGTTGGGGTCGATATGGAGGCTGTAGCTAAGGATGGGGAACCCACTCCAGCAGCAGACTCGCCATCTGTCGTACTGCGCAAATTCCTCATTTGCCGTGATGTGAATGAAAAGACCCGGGAGGTTATCCGGCCGGGGAAAGAATTTCCAGGAGATGTGGGCAAACTCTTTTGTTTCACTGCTGTGAAAGCGGAGGCATTGCGGGACTCTATTATTCACGTCTGGTATTACAACAACTGGGAGATGACCCGCGTTCCCATCGAAGTACTGCGGGGTAATTTTTATCGAGTCTGGAGTCATAAGACGATTCTACCAAAGTGGACCGGTGATTGGTACGTTGCTGTAATTAACTCCAAGGGTGAAGAGATCGGTAGGAAGGAGTTCCGGATTATGCCCTCAGCAGGAGATGAACCGGTAGTGATTGACACTTTACAGGAGAGTAAAGAATGAGCGTTCTCATCACAGGATCCTCCGGCTATATCGGGACCGAACTGTGCCGCCGTTACGCCGCTGCTGAGCACTCACCCAGAATAGTCGGTATTGACCTTGCACCACCCCGGGAAGAGTTTTCGAACCTTACTTTTTATCAACTGGATTGCAACGGTGATTTGTCCCCTGTTTTTCAACGGCACAAAGTGGATACCATCATTCACCTGGTTTATGTTTTGAACATGACCCACGACTCCCAGCAGATGTACAGGATCAATGTGGGGAGTCTGGAGAACATTCTCAATTACGCCAGTCAACACGGAGTAGCCCGTGTTGTAGTTACCAGTTCCGCCACGGCTTATGGCGCTCATCCGGACAATCCGCCACTCCTCACAGAAGATGATCCCCTGCGGGGGAATCACGATTTCCAGTATGCTTATAACAAGACCATCGTGGAGGATCGGTTGAATCTATTTGCCACTGAATATCCGGATGTGGATGTGGTTATTGCCCGTCCAGCTATCGTCTGCGGTGCCCATATCAGCAACTTTATTTCACGTTATATCAATAAACCCCTGGTACCACTGGTGAAGGACAGTCTCACGGAGATGCAATTCCTGCACGAAGAAGATGCGGCTGACGCTCTCTTTACCTTGGCAACAGAAGCTCCGGCGGGAGTTTACAATCTGGGACCGCCAAATACTATCCATCATGGGGAAGCAGTAAAGATTCTGGGAGGACGCTCCATTAATGTTCGACCGGGATTATTACGGTTTATGACAGCTCTGGCGTGGACCCTGCGGTTGAAGTACTTTGCTGAAGCCCCAGCATCCATGATTAACTTCATCCAGTACCCCTGGGTGGTAGACGGCAGTAAGATTGAGGAACTCACCAGTTTCCGTTATCGCTACTCGTCAGAGGATGCCATTCGTGCTTTTGAGGAAGCCCGGAACGAATAATCCATATCTACTACCTATTAGATCAGTCAACTCCATAACTCAACCTCTCATTGGTCATAGATTTCAGGTGAGTTAAGAGGGAAGAGGAAGTGATTTGAAAAATGATTTTGAACTTCGCACATATTCCATGCAATTTGGACAAATAAATGTCATGTACTATGAAACTGAACCTAATAGGAACATAGTTGGCCTGATAGTAGGGAAGAGTGGAAACCGATGGCTGATCTTCATCCCCCTTTGACGCATTTTCCTGTCGCTCTGCTGGTTACTGCATTTCTGTTCCAGGTAGTGGTGATATTACGACGGGAATGGCTGGCTCCCTCAGTACCCCTTTGGGTTCTGGGTCTGGCTGTGGCGATTACACTCTTTACCACTCTATCGGGTGAGGCTGCGGCAGAAATAGCTTCAGCCAGTGGTAACATTTCCGATGATGTCGCCACTCTTATCGCTAACCATGAGCAGTATGCAAATATTACCATCTGGGGGTCACTGGTTCTGTTTATTAGCTGGTTCTGGTGTCGTCTTAAATATGGTGACTCCCGGCTACTGGGAATGATCGTTCTTTTAGCCCTCTTCCTTCTCTCAGTGATAGTATTGATTACGGGGGATAAGGGTGGCAATCTAGTTCTGGAATATGGTGTGGGAGTAGAACTGTAATGAAGGATTTAGTAACCTCTGTATGTCATGTAAGCAGTGGTACGGTCTGGTTAGATTGTGAAGTGAAAGAAACTTATTATTCCGGGTTTACTCTTCTCCACAGATTTGCCTTTCATTATCAAAATCGTAAAGAGAAAATAAGTTTTATTTAAGGGGTCATCCTTGCAGCGGCGTCAATTTCTTCAATCACTCCCAGCTCTGGTGGCACTGACTGCTGCTCCTTGGCGGTTGGGTAACCTCAAAGGACAGATCAATATTGCGGACTTGGAGGTTTGTGACATTCACCTTCATCTTCTGGCCTTGAGTGAAAAGAACGGATGCTATGTCAATCCCCGCTTCCGCCGCTCGCTGGTTTATAATCTGGTGCACCTGTTCACCGATCTACCCTCGAAAGGGACTGCAGAAGAACAGGATAACCAATACGTGGAGAATCTAGTAAAGTTGTTGCATACCCCTTTCAAACGACACAGCGCCGTACTCCTGGCTATGGATGGAGTGTACGACAGCTCCGGTGAGCTTGATCTGGATGCAACTCCCCTACTGGTCTCCAATGATTACCTTTTTAAAGTATGCTCCTCAAATGCTCAATTCAATCCCGGTGCTTCCGTCAATCCTTACCGTCAGGATGCCCTGGATGAGCTGGATCGGGTGGTTGAGTTGGGCGCAGTACTCATCAAGTGGATTCCCAATAGTCAGAGGATAAATCCTGAGGACAAACAGATTATTCCGTTCTACCGTAAGTTAGTGGAGTTGGGTATTCCTCTTCTGGTTCATGCCGCCGAAGAGCACGCCGTGCCTGCAGTGGATCAGTCTTACGGTGATCCCAACTTACTCTATCGTCCACTGGAAGAAGGAGTACAGGTGATTGTGGCTCACGCAGCGGCAGATGGAGTCAGTCTTAAACATCCCTTTTTTGACCGTTTCCTCGAGATGTTGGCTTGGTACCCGAACCTGTATGGTGATATATCAGCGTTGACTATGGCTCATATGTCCCGATATCTCAAACATCTGGTCGACCATCCCCACCTTTTTGAAAGGCTTTATTATGGAAGTGACTTTCCCCTGCAGTTTTTTCCCGCTACCAGCCCTTTTTACTTTCTTGGCGAGTTATCGACGAAAGAAGCCTGGCTCCTTCAGAAAATAGATAATACTTTGGAGCAGAATGTACTTACCCTGTACGAGTTAGGGATACCGCCTACATGCTTCTCGAAGGGATTTGATCTTCTCCCGGAGATCTAATCTTTGCTCCTGCTGATATTATCTCTTCTAGTCCTCCTGCTAATGATATTGTACTGGAAAACGCTCAAGTCCCTTTACAGGATTTTGATGCTATTGGCCAATATCCTTCCTGGGAGGATATCATCGTTTCTCAATGTGCTTGCACCAGGAGTGACAGTCGAGGATGCAACATATTCTTCGGGTGATGATCTGGAACTCCCTTTGAGGATATATCATCCCCACTCAATTTCCAAAGCTTCTGCGTTAATCCTTTTTCAAGGGGCCTCTCCCTCAGGAGAAAAACATGAGGTGATCAACCGGCTGGCCAGAGGACTGGCAAAAGTAGGTTTCAGGGTGTTCATCCCCCGTTTGCCCAGGTTGAAGGAGATACTGATTCGAGTTGAGACAATCGAACGGATAATTGAAGTTTTCCAACAGGTGCAGGAACGCCGGGACATCTTTGCTGATAGAATCACTGTTATCGGTTTCAGCTTTAGTGGATCTTTACTGGTGAAAGCTTGCCTGGATAGACGGATGAATGGTCTTCCTGCCAGGGTGCTCTGCTATGGAAGTTATTTCGATCTGGAAAGGACACTGGAATTTGTGTTAACTGGGGAATACGGGTATGGAGAACGACAATATAGGTTGGAACCACACGAATGGGGAAGCACTGTTTTCTTCCATAATTATCTGGAGGAGTTGGATGGAGATTTCAATATCGATGCCCTGCGAAACTACTTCCTGTCTCTGATCGAAGAGGACTCAAAGAAAGCCGAGAATTATGCTTTACTCTCAAAAAAGGAGAAAGATTTCATTGATCTTATTAATCACGATCGTGAGGAGAGCCTGCGGATGGCAAGGGCTGTTATACCCAGGTTGCGGCCTATTATTGAAACTCTATCCCCACGTTATTTTATCCAGGAGATCAACTTTCCTGTATATCTTGTCCATGGTGCAAAAGATAATATGATTCCCTTTACCGAGACTATGGCATTCAGTGAAGCCCTTGAGCAACAGGGTAAGGAAGTTAATACCTTTATCAGTCGGCTCTACACTCATAGTGAGCTGGAAGCGGGTAGTCGGGGAATTTTCAGCCTGATGGGGGAATTATGGCGTTTAGGTCGCTTCTTAAATGACTTTTTGTTTTTTTGAGAAGGGTCTAAAGATGGTAATTTTTCTCGACGAGGTCTCGTCGGAAAATACTTGACTTTCTCGACGAGAGCATCTAAACTTCTCGTCAAGAAGCGGGATTTCTTGATTTTCAACCAAAAGAAAGGAGAAAAAAATGGCCGAAAAAGTAAAAACAGTAGGCGTAAATAAAGAATCCGGATTTCTTTACTACCTCGGTAAAGATGGTGATGTATGGCGTTCTAAAATGGCTCGAGCTGGTAAAGGTGGAGGGAATGCTGAAAAAGTAGCTTCCGCAGGTGTAAGCAGAGAATCTGGTTACCTCTACTTCATCGACAAGGATGGTGATGTATCTCGTGCCAAGATGGCTCGAGGTCGCTAAATACCGCATCATCGGTTGAACTTGAGAGCCCCCTGATGGGGGCTTTCTTGTATCCGGTAAGATTTATTTAACTCTGAAAGTGTATTACTTCATAGATTTGCAATAATTCGTAAGCGAAAATAACGGGAAAAAATAAGCCAGAAACGGTATAAAATGGGGGGAAGTGATGTTAAAACGATTTGCTTTTCGTTTTTGGATAATAGTACCAGGAGTCCTTATGACGCAAGTTGATTACAACAGTCAGATTCAACCTATCTTTAATAATAATTGCATAGTTTGCCATGGAATTTCGGGAGGACTCAGCCTGGCTTCTTATGAAGATCTAATGACCGGAGGTAGCCATGGTGAAGTGATAATAGCCTTTGATGCTGAAAATAGTATTCTCGCTCAGAAAATTCAGTCTGATCCTCCCTTTGGTAGCCGCATGCCACAAAACAATCCAACTTATTTTGATGAACATCCAGAGGAATTGCAGCTGATAATTGATTGGATTAATGAAGGAGCTGCCGAGACGGTATCAATTACTTCCCGTGTCAATCCTCCCAGTAAATTCGCCATAACAGGATCCTTTCCCAATCCGTTTAATGCCGCTACTACCATAACCTTTACCGTACCCAGGTTGACGGACCTGGAACTGGAGGTTGTTAATCTTGTAGGACAGCGAGTGGCTATTCTGCTTGAAGGAACGGTAACTCCTGGGTCACATCAAGTAGTATGGAAGGCTGACAAAATAAGCAGTGGGTTTTATGTTGCTCGTCTTAACGCAGACGGTAACATGTTCGCCACCAAGCTCCTGTTACTAAAGTAATGAGTCGTGGGGGCAGGCTGGCCAGCAGTATCATCATGGGACTACTAGCTGGTTGTTCAGATATGGGTAGCGGTCCCCCTCCTGAAGATCTTACTTTTTCTGGCGACATTCAGGTCATCTTTGACCATAACTGTACTACAGATTGCCATGAAGGAGAGAATGCAACCGGTGGTCTTAATCTTTCTTCGAATAAAAGCTATGAAAATCTTGTTAATGTCCCTTCTAATTATGTGGGTTTATTGCGTGTGGAACCGGGCAATGCTGACAGTTCTTCCCTTTATCTGAAGGTGATCGGCAATCCCCGAACCGAAGTCAGGATGCCTCTGGAAGGTAATTCTCTTTCTGAGGAACAGATCTTGAAAATAAAAATATGGATCGATGATGGTGCTCAGGATAACTAAAATAATCTACTTTCTATTCATGGGGTTCCTACCAGCACTTCCGATTACCCTCCTGGCGGTTCCACGACTGGCTGTGCAGAATGGAGTCTCCTGCATAACCTGTCACTTGAATCCAACCGGAGGTGGTCTTCGTAATGAGTACGGTTCTTCCGTGGTTTCGTTAGATGAACTACCCCTTCTGTCACCATCAAAGCAACCAGCTTTTACAGGTGCTCTTTCTGATCATCTTCGGGTGGGTATGGATTTTCGAATGCAATCCTATGTTCACAGCGAGGTCAAAGACCAATGGGAAATCGTTCTTTTCCCAATGCAGTTGGAGCTTTATGGTCACTGGTTAGTTACCAATGGTCTACAGGCTTATGCTGCTGTGGATGCAATAAGGAGCAATTCCGAAGTCTGGGTAAGTGTGGAAGTAAAAAAACTAAATGGTTACTTCCGAGCCGGTAAAATGATACCCCACTTTGGACTGGCACTTGATGATCATACGACTTTCGTGAGGGGGGGAAATATCAAGCTGAAAAATGGTCTCAATGCGGAAGGGATGATTTTTACACCTCTACGCTCCTTGGTTAATACCGTTGAGACCGGTATTAATTTAGGGAATTTCTTTATCACTGGTAGTATCTCCGACGGCTACGTCTTTAGTGAATCAAAAAAAAGGACTTTAGCTGGGCGAGTGGAGTATTCTGGAATGTTTCGAGAGATTACGATGCTGGCGGGTGGTTCGGTGATAGAGGAAGGTAATTTCCTCCTGTTGGGACTCTTTAGTGGTTTTGCCCGAGGATCATTCGCCTGGATGGGAGAGGTAAACATTGCTGACAATTGGGTAGGAGATGGTTCTTCCATAGCATCTTTCAATGAGTTAAGTTACGGGTTGTTTCCAGGGCTGACCGTCACAGCCAGATACGATTTTTTCGATGAAAATATCAAATACCTGCAAAATGCTATCAGCCGGATAACGGCTGGTATCGAATTCTTTCCAATACCCTATGTTGAAATCCGCAGTCAAGTTCGCGTTACCCAAGTATCTTTCGAAAAAAGTAGTAAAAGTCCTGAGTTTATCACTCAGGTTCATCTGTGGTTTTAGAAAGGAGGAATAAATGAAGAAAAGTGCCATGGGAATAATAGTAGTACTCTTATTAGGGGGAGTAGTGAAAGCTCAGGATGTAAAAAATGTTCGGGTTCTTCCTTTTAAGAGTACTCGCGAAATAGTGCCTTACATGAAAGAGATGGCTGGTACCTTGGGTGTGAAGTGCAATTTCTGCCATAATATGAAAGATAAATCACTGGATGAGATTAAACATAAGCTCATCGCCCGGGAGATGATGCGGATGGTGAACGGTATTAATAAAGATTACATGACACCGCTGAAGGTTGATGCCATCACTTGTTGGACTTGCCATCGTGGAACTTCTGAACCCCCTCGTAGTGTTGATGACAAGCGGAAACCCCACAAGCATTAATCAGGTAGGGTTATCTCATGGATATAACATCGGTAATAGCTTTTGCTAAAGATCAAAACCAGAGGTTCATAAAGGAACTGGAGGAATTTGTAAAGATTCCGAGCATCTCCAGTAGTTCAGAGCATACAGCAGACATTCACCGTTGTGCTGATTTTTTAAGGGATCAAATGCACCGTATTGGACTGAAGAGAACGGAAGTCATAGCAACATCGGGGAATCCGATCGTTTATGGTGAGTGGCTGGAGGCAGAAGGGAAACCAACAATACTGATATATGGTCATTATGATGTACAGCCAGTTGATCCCCTGGAACTTTGGGTATCACCTCCCTTTGAACCTCAAATCCGAGCTGGACGCCTTTACGGTCGTGGCACCGTTGATGATAAGGGACAGATTTACATCCACCTGAAAGCTATCGAATCCTGGTTAGCAGTACACGATCGGTTACCGTTGAATATCAAGTTTATTGCTGAAGGAGAGGAAGAAGTAGGTAGTACGAACCTGGGCGAATTTCTAGCCCACAATTACCAATTGTTGAAAACGGATATAACGGTTATTTCGGATACACCCATGTTCAAGAAAGGGATGCCGTCCATCTGTTATGGTCTTCGGGGACTGGCCTATTATCAGCTGAATATACGGGGTTCCAAACAGGACCTGCACTCTGGTTCCTTTGGAGGTGTAGTGAAGAATCCTATTCAAGCTCTGGCTGAAATTATCGCCCAGTTTAAAGATGATAATGGGAGAATCACTATTCCCGGTTTTTATGATGATGTTATTCCTATAGGTCCTGAGGAGCGAGAAAACCTTTCTAAGCTACCCTTTGATGAAGAAGTTTTTCGCCGGGAAGTAGGTGCTCCAGCTCTCTCCGGTGAGGATGGCTACTCTATACTGGAGAACCTCTGGGTTCGACCCACACTGGATGTATGTGGAATTTGGGGTGGATTTCAAGAAGAAGGAGCCAAGACTATTATCCCCGCTGAGGCTCATGCTAAAGTAAGCATGCGGTTGGTACCCAACCAAACTCCAGAACAAATTGGTAAACTGTTTGAAAAGTATATTCAGGAGATTGCCCCGCCAGAGGTGGAAGTGGTAGTGGAAAGTTTACATGGTGGTGATGGTTTCATTACGGATGTGACACATCCTGCTTTCAATGCCGTGAAGATTGCCCTTAGAAAAGGATTTGGGAAAGAGACTGTATTCATTCGCGAAGGGGGTTCAATTCCTTTTGTTCAAACGATGTCCGAAACTCTCCAAGTACCGTGCCTGCTGATCGGTTTTGGCTTACCAGATGAAAATGCTCATGCTCCCAACGAATGGCTCGATTTGGAAAATTATCACTTAGGTATATTAAGCAGTGTCTATCTTTATGATGAACTGGCTCGGAACTAAACTCTCATTTCAAATTCTTTACCTGGGTGTTCTTATTCTTCCTCTGATGGCGCAGGAAGAAAATCAGAAATCTGAACAGATCTCAGATATCATCATTAACGGAAATAAAATCACTCAAGAATACATCATCCGTCGAGAGATTTTTCACCCTGTCAATGCTTTATATGATTCAGTTTTGGCTGCTGAAGATCGGAACAGGATTGACAACTTGGGAATTTTCTCTGAAGTAAAAGTTATGCTTCAACCTAATGGTGATGGAACACAGAGTCTTGCTTTCGAGGTTGTAGAATCCTGGAGGATTTTTCCATTACCCATTATTATCTATCAGGAAGAAACTGGATGGTCTTATGGTGGTATGGTAGTTATCAAGAATTTCAGGGGTAGGAATGAAAACCTGTCAGCGTTCGCCTCCTTTGGGGATAGAATGTTAGGTGGTATTGGTTTTGACGATCCCTGGATTTTAGGTGATCATGTATCATTTCGAGGGCATATATTTTTTCAAGTCTCTGAACATTTGTTTCTTCCTCATGAGTATCAAGAGCTTGATTTCGAAACAACAGTTGGTCGCTATTTCGGTTATCAATGGAAGATATGGGGAACTGTTAGTGTTGAGAAGAGATGGATTGATTACTTTGCTGACGACAAACAGGATATTGAACAACACTATTTCCAAACAAAGTTTCAACTTATTTATGATACTCGAGATTTATACATAGATCCTTCAAGGGGAATCTACGTTGATACCCAACTTCGCCCTGAGATAGGACTGGATGAAGACTCTCCTAATTTTATTGAAATGGACATCACGGCCAGTTCTTTCAGGTTGCTCATCCCCGGTAAAAGAAAATGGGTAGTCGGTGCATCTGTTACTCTGCACCGTTACTTTGGAAATAGTTTACCTTACAAGATATTTTCTGTAGGAGGTGTTGAATCTGTCCGTGGTTGGGAGGTACTTGATTCTACCCGTTATATGAGTGAATCTTTTCGTTCAGGATTGAACTATTATTATATGTCGGCTGAACTTCGTCAGACTTTGATTCCCAAACGGTTGACTCGTTTTGGGACAGAGTTTGGATTAATCTTGGCAGAGTTCTTTGATTTAGGAGCAGCTGATAATACTTTCTCTGGTATGATCAAGAAAGAGCCAATATTCGGTGCTGGGGCGGGGATTCGTTTCTATGTTCCAGGAAATATTTTGTTTAGATTAGATTATGCGGTCGGTTATTATCAACAATCGTGGAGTAAACCACAGTGGCACATATCGGTAGGTCACAAATTCTGAGGTTGCGATGGTGAGGGAGGTTAACAATGTCCACCGTGCATGAACAATTCAACGATCTGGTGAATCGATACTATGATGACTTCTTCAATTTTAATCCCACAGCTGGTCGAAATGCTGGTTTTCACAGCTATTGTGGTAAAGTACCGGATTTTTCTTATGAGAACATCATGGGTTTTATTAAGCGACTGCAATTTTATGAAATTGAGGCAGAACGATTGGTGAAGGAAGACCTTGGAAAACAGGAATCTGCTGACCTGACACAACTGATGTTGGCAATACGGTTTGAATGTTTCCGGTTGTTACAGTTGAGGTGGTGGGCTGAAGATCCCATGGCCTACGAAATCCATCTCGACGTTAGTTCATACTTAAAACGGAACTATGACACACTGTTAGTTAGAGCCCAGCACGTCGCTCAACATTTGCGTGAAATCCCCCGTTTTTTAGATCAACAGAAGTATAATCTGCAATCACCTCTCCCCAGAATAAATTTGAGTACAGCTATTGAATCTTACCGAGGTTACAGAGACTTCTATCGACAAGAAGTTTCACCATATTTTTCCACCGTTGAGGATAAAAATGTTGTATTGGATTTAGAGCAAGCTGTGGACCGGGCAACCCGAGCTCTAGACGAATTCATTCGTTACATGGAAGAGGTTTTACTACCTGATTCCACAGAAGCTTTTGCCATAGGGCGCTTCAATCTGATTGATTTACTTCGTCATGGCGAAATGGTAGAGATGGGGTTAGGTGATCTCTTAATCCTTAGCCAGGAAGACCTGGATAAAAATAAAGATGCTTTCAAAAGCCTGGCTAAGGAATTTATGCCTGGGAAAAGTGCTGCTGAAGTGATGGCTGAGATTGCCAGAGATCATCCCCAGGGGGAATCCCTTATCGAAGATACGAAAGGGATGTTAGAGGCGATCAGATCCTTCATCATTGAAAGGGATCTGGTCACCATTCCCTCGGAAGTACGCATCAAGGTGGTGGAAACTCCGTCGTTCTACCGTTGGGCTTTTGCCATGTGTGATACTCCTGGACCCTATGAAAAGTCAGCAACTGAATCTTTTTATTACGTGACCAATGTATTAGATGAATGGACTCCCAAGATGAAGGAAGAATGGCTCAGTAAATTCGATTATGCTACCTTGGACAATGTATCTATTCACGAAGCTTACCCCGGCCATTATGTCCATTATCTCCACACTTTATCAGCTCCTTCGAAAGTGTCAAAATTGGCTGGAGCCTATTCCTTCTGGGAAGGATGGGCTCATTACGGGGAAGAAATGATGTTGGAACAGGGGTGGCACAAAGGTGACCTGCGTTACGGCTTGGCTCAAATCTCAGAAGCACTACTGAGAGATTGCCGATTCATCTGTGCCATAAAGATGCACACTCGCCAAATGACCGTTAAGGAAGCAACTGATTTCTTCATGGAAAATGCTCTCATGGCGGAGGTACCAGCTCGTAAGGAGGCTGAGCGTGGCACGTTTGATCCGGGATATATGAACTATACTCTGGGGAAGTTGATGATTTTGAAACTCCGGGAGGATTGGAAAGCACAGGAGGGTGATTCGTATTCACTGAAAAAGTTTCATGATACACTTTTATCATTTGGTGCTCCACCCATTCCCCTTGTGCGGAAGCTAATGCTTACTTCCAACATCGATCAGATTCTCTGATGTCGAAAATTCACCGGGTTTTCTCTGGAGCTCCCTAGGAATCTAAAATTGGGTACTGTTGAGCTCTAAGAGTTGGTGATCAGATATATTAACAGGTGCTGCCCCCATTGCAGATAATGGTTTGAATTTTTCTCCAGGTGACGCTTACGCCCAAACCCGTAGGTGTCTTGAAATTATCGACAAAGCCCTACGAGAATTGGAGGCTGGTATTTCAAATGTAGTTCGTCCCCGTATGTATGTCACTGATATTTCCCGTTGAGAAAATTTTGGTCCTGTTCATCATGAATATTTTGGGGAACACCCCCCTGCCACTTCTATGGTGGAGGTGAAAGCACTCATTGATCCTGAAATGCTAATTGAGATCGAAGTTCATGCTATCATCAGGAGAAATTTTAAGAACTGTCATCCTTCAGAGTTTTCTTTAGTAACACTACCTTATCAAATCTATTCTCCGTTCCTTTGCGCAGTCTACTTATATTGCTGCGGTGAGTAAAGACAATATAAAAGAAAACAATTAAGGTGAAGATCTGTAAGGATAGTCCTGCTGGTGGAAAATCAAATTGGGGTAGTATCCAGACGAAGAGGGGTAAGGTTCCTGTGGCAGTGATCGAACTAACCGAAACGTATCCCCAAGTGATGAGTGTGAGAATAAATACTAAGGCACAAATGGGGATGGCATAGGGATAAAGGGCAATAATCAATCCCAACAAAGTAGCTACTCCTTTCCCTCCGCGAAATCCAGCGAAGATTGTATAAGTGTGACCCAAAACCGCAGCTGATCCAGTAAGTACCCCACTAAAATGGACATCGATATTAGGCAGACCAGGGTAGTAGTTAGGTAATACAGCCGCAGCTAACCAACCTTTGAGAATATCTACGACTGCAACTGACAGAGCAGGCCCCATACCTAGTACCCGGTAAATATTCGTCATCCCGGCATTTCCACTACCATGTTTTCTGATATCGATTTGACTGTGGATTTTCCCGACAATCAGACTGGTAGGAATTGAACCTAGTAGATATCCCGACAACACAATTAAGAAAAGCTGAAACATCAAAAAGTATTTGTTCTTGTTGGGAACTTTAAGAGTAATTGAGGAGTAAGCTCAGATATAAGTGCCAGCCAGGGGACCATTTGTCTCACCCTCCTAAAACCCCACTTAGTCCCCTGTGCTGGCCTTCTTATATTCAAGAGATTTAATTTGATTTTTCTCGGGAGCTAACATTCCACCTGAAATGATAGTTTTCATTCCTTGTTCAACTGTCATTTGAGCATCGATAGAATCGGCTTCCGGTAAAATGAGCATAAACCCCGATGTGGGGTTGGGAGTAGTTGGTAAAAATACATGGATATAGGTTATTCCTTCCTGATCGACAGATTTTCCAGTGACAAAAGCCAGACTCCAAACTCCTTTGCGGGGATATTCTATCAATACAGTACGTTTAAAGGCACGACTGGAAGAACCACCTAATGCCTGAGTTATCTGTTTGGCAGTGCTGTATACCGATTTAGCAATGGGGATGCGTTGCAACATGGATTCTCCCACTTGTATAAGCTTGCGTCCCAGGATGTTGGTTACCAGAATACCGAGAAAGAATATGGAAATAAACGATACAATAAGCCCTAATCCCGGGATATGTAGACCTATAATCCTGTCGATGACCGGGGCGGCCATACCATCGAAGAAGTTGAAAAGGAACTGAAGTACCCAGACGGTAGCTGCAATGGGTGCCAGGGTTACCAGCCCGGCAACAATCTTGCCCCGTACTGTCTTCAGATAACTACTCATCTTCCTTGGGAAAAGTTACATTTCAATCTGTTATGGTACAATTAGAAGGAATGAGGAATATTAAATTGATAATAGACTGTAATAGGATTGACTCTTTGTTATAAGGAGTCTCTGTTTGTCACCTATCTCCGATAATAAGTGAATGTCGATTTCGTCTGGTGTAGTATATGCTAACACTAAATTTGGCCAATAAAACTTGGATTTAATTCCTCTGGTGTTTTTTCAATGATTGTTTCCCAAATAATGTATTTTGACTCTTACAGTATTGCACTCTTTACTTGCTTGGATTCCATCTGGAGTATGATAATTCCAGATTAGATCTCTAAATAATTAGAAGGGAGTCAGTCATTAATAGAGGAAGTCTATAGAGCCCCTTCTAACCTTAAGAGGAATTTCTTCATTTCTAATCCACCTCCATAACCACCCAAAGTACCATTGTGAGCAATAACCCGGTGGCAGGGAATGATGACGGGTAATGGATTATGAGCATTTGCTCCCCCTACGGCACGAATGGCATGGGGTTTATCCATAAGTTCTGCTATTTCTTTGTAAGAAGCAGTTTCTCCGTAGGGAATACGATTCACCTCCATTAACACTCGTGCTCTGAAAGCAGTAGTCCTTAGATCAATAGGTACGGTGAACTGTTTAAGTCTACCCGAAAAGTAAGCAGAAAGCTCTTCTCGAGTAAACTGACAGAGGTAATAGTCTTCTGCCAGTTCAGAAATTGGGTGTGTACATTTGTTTTTACCATTTGGTAGAATAATCTGTAGCACCCCCTTTTCAGTAACAACAATTTCTAATTTTCCCAGGGGGGTATTTAGTGTTGTGTGATATAGTTTTTCAGGGTGTTGTTTCAACGGAGAGTAAACCATTAGGCCGGTAATTTACAAAAAATACTCCAGTAAGGATAAGAATCGCTCCTAACAGCATTCGGGGAGTAAACTGTTCACCTAACAGTTGCCAGCCAATTAACAACGCAATGATAGGTGGAATAAGAGCAATTG
>JBHHUM010000046.1:0-17384 GCA_046861645.1 Fidelibacterota bacterium
AGACCAAAGGTTGTACAATTATGGAGTAGATCCAGACGACGACAATCACTTGATAATGTGCAAGCTATTTGATCCGTTTGGTGAGGGTAATAACTTCTACTCAGTGGAATCCTTTGATGGAGGCTACACATGGGAAGACTACGATGCCCTTCTTTTGGACTATTGGGGCTATGATTTTACACTTGTTCCTGAGACTTCAATTGTTCTGGCATCAACCTGGGGGAACGGTGTTCTAAAGATGACCGACTATGGCTGGGAACCGGCTGGAGAAGGTATTCCGGAAGGAGCTGCTGCGGGTGATATGGAGTTTACACCGCTTGGAGATATTTTGGTGGACATCTGGGGTGCAGGTATCTACGCCAGCTTGGATAGTGGAGCTACCTGGGAACCTGATAATGAAGGACTCACCAGTAGCGGTTCTCTTGGAAAGGACTCAGAAGTAACTGAATCCGGTGTAATGACTGTTGCCGGGACCTATGGAGGAAACTTCCTCCGCACAACATCATCCGCTCCCATGATCACTACAATTCCCTCTGATACTTTGGACTTTGGTGATGTTTATATAGGCTATCCTGATACCGGTACGGTCACAATTCGCAACAGTGGTCTTTCCCCGCTGGAGGTCTATTCAGTAGAGCTTACGGGTGACGGATTCTCATTAGTGAATCCGCCTGCGGATACAATAACGCTCGATTTCTGGGAAACTTTCGACTTGGATATCGCTTTTGATCCAGCCTTGGACGGCAACTACTTAGGAGAAATCACTATCCTGAGCAATTCCGTTGAGAATGATACACTTGTGATAGAGGTAATAGCTACGGCGCTATTCCCGCCGGAGATCAGTGTGAGCCCCGATTCCCTATGGGCAGATCTCTTCACAGGGGAGACTGAAACGCAGACGTTGACGATTGCGAACACAGGGGAGAGCGATCTGGTCTATCAGTTAGAGGTGGAATCTGTCGAGGGGCTGAGAAATACTTCTTCATTAGCAGGCAATCCACCGCTAAACCGCCAACCAGTCAATATCAGAGAACTTTTGGGCATTTCGTCCTCAGTGCGATCACTGCGTAGTCATAGAGCTGATGTTGCTGGAAGAGAGAGGATTTCCAGCAGATCAGTTGGGAGCCGTGACTGGTCGCTGCTCTACACTGATCCCGATGATGACTCTTTGACTTACGATGTTGGCAATGTGTACGGTATGAGCAATGGAATCGATATTGCAGTCAAGTTTGAATCGTATGAAGGGTGGGGTAATCCCTATGAAATAGGCATGGGTGTAATCGTTATTGTTGATGCAGACCAAAACACAGAAACTGGCTACTATGTTGGTGAATGGGATGTAGGGGCTGATTTTGTAGTTAATGGTTCGGAATTCTTCGAAATGGATATGGGACTATATGCTGTAATTGACGACGGGGATATTGAGTGGCTTTCACCATTGACTATTTTTGAACTTGAGGCCAATTCTAACTTCATAACCGTTGGAGTTTCTGCCGCCGATATGGGTGATCCTGAAGCAATCGACTTCTATGCCTGGGTTGGCGCTCTGTATGTGGAAGATCTTGACTATGTACCTGATATATATTCAGGCCACATCTCTTGGGAGCTTGGACCAGGATGGCTGGAGCTGAGCTCTGAGGGCGGTACTATTCCGGCAGGTGGTCAGGATGAGATTATAGTCACGTTTGACGCATCTGGCCTGTTCGGCGGCGACTACTTCGCTGACATCATTGTCTCGAGTAATG
The DNA here is from genome assembly GCA_046861645.1 of Fidelibacterota bacterium. GTDB lineage: Bacteria > Fidelibacterota > Marinisomatia > Marinisomatales > UBA2128 > UBA2128. Next base: position 1,746 of record JBHHUM010000046.1, read on the forward strand.
ATCCCACTGACCCTGAAATCACCGTACCCGCTCATCTTGATGTTACCGGTGCGCCAGACATAGCGGTGTCGGCAGATACGCTTGATTTTGGGGAGGTTTTCATCAATTACAGCGATACCTTGGAGCTGATCGTGGAGAACGACGGGACTGATGATCTTCTCATCTCTGCTGTAGTGGCTGAACCATCCGAGTACTCTGTATCAGCTTCCTCTGCTGAAATCGTCCCCGGAGCGATGGAGACCTTCCTGGTAACCTTTTCTTCTGGCTCGGTTGGCGATTATCCGGGAACGTTGACGTTCAGTTCCAACGACCCCGATGAGGGTACTTATATAGTGATCCTGGAGGGTCAATGTGTTGAACCTCCTATCATATCTGTTTCACCGGATTCGCTAAATGATTCACTCTTTACTGGTGAAATATCTACTCAGCTGCTATCAATTTCAAATAGCGGCGGCAGTGACCTGATTTGGGAAATAGATATCGAAGGCGTTGGACTGGGTACAGTCACTTTTACAAAAGACGATTATGCAGATTGGACCTTACCCGAAAATCAGGATCGTATCACTGATAATGTGTGGATCACTAGAGCCAATAGTCAGGGGATATTTAACATTGCTACAGAGAGTTATTACAATTGGGATTCACCCCATGATACAGAGTGGTCATATGGCTATACTGAAGACCTTGAGCCTGAGGATTATCAAGTGTGGAGGGATGCTGTTGGTGGGTATCCTCCAGGGATGGTAGATGAGCCTATGTCTTTACACCTGATATCTGATGATCTGTACTTCGATGTTATATTCCACAGTTGGACAAGTGGTGGACAAGGTGGGGGATTTTCATACACTCGCACAGATGTAGAACCCCCCTGGCTGGAAGTGTCTGAGTTATCAGGCATCGTCCCAGCTGATTCATCTATGGAAATTGGAGTAACATTCGATGCTGCGGGTCTTTTTGGGGGAGATTACGAAGCAAGTATAATGATCTCAAATAACGATCCTGTGGATCCTCTTGTAACAGTACCTGTAAATATGAACGTGACAGGCGCTCCGGATATCTGGGTCGATCAAGACTCTTTGGACTTCGGAGAAACGTATGTGGATTACGGCGGTACACTGGAGTTGTTGATCGGCAATAACGGCACAGACGTGCTGGAGGTAACGAGTATTACCTCTGACAATGATGTGTTCACTATTTCTCAATCATCTGCCACTATTGATTATGGTGAGGAAATAGTAGTGGAAGTCTCTTTTCTGCCTACAGCTGTTGGCGATTATAGCGGCACTATTACTTTACTTTCCGATGATTCGGATGAAGGGACAGTAGAGATTCTTGTGTCAGGTAGTGCTGTGGAACCTCCCATCATTTCTCTTTCGCCGGATTCCCTCTACTCAGCACTCTTCACCGGAGAAGTGGATTCACAGGTTGTTACCATCAGCAACAGTGGAGGCAGTGATCTGGATTTCATTCTCTCTATTGAGGCGGTGGATCAGGCAAGAACAGCACTTGGCCTGAATCATACTGTAATCAATGCTGGATCTCGTCCCTCCTCGGTAGAACGATTAACTTCCAGAGGCAGTATTTCAGAGAGGATCAACCACACCGACTTTGTCTCATCATCCAGAAGAACAACCGGTGTGAATGTACTTTTGGTCCTTGCTGATGACGATATCTATTATGGGTCCCCATTCGCTGAACACCTGCTCACCTATGAAGATATTTCCGTGGTGGATATTTACGATGCGGGAGTCTCTACTCCTGATCTTGAAACTCTCCAAAGCTACGATGTGGTGGTACCCTGGAGCAATTACTCATACTGGGATGCCGTCGCCCTGGGCAATATACTGGCTGAGTATGTGGATAGTGGCGGCGCACTGGTGATGTTCCAGTTCTGCTTCTCTAACGTGAGCGGCATGGACGGTCAGATCATGACTGAAGGGTATGCTCCCTTCGATAACGCCTACGTGACTTATGAAGAAAAGTACCTGGGTGACTACGATGCTGATCATCCTATCATGGACGGTGTTTCAGAAGGATACGACGGGTACAGTTCAGCTGTGTCACTTGTTGGTGATCCCGAAGTTGTAGCGTGGTACGACGACGGTACGCCCTGTGTGGCAGTCAATCCCAATGTGGTTGGTGTGAATGTCTATGTTGGAACATACTACTGGGCAGACAGTGATTTCTTCCACATGGGGCACAATGCGGTTATCTATGCCGCCACGGGCGGCGTTGACTGGCTAGCGGCCAATCCTATAGAAGGAACGGTACCAGCTGGCGAGTCATTAGACGTCATGATAACCTTTGATGCAGCTGGCATGTTTGGTGGTGACTACTTTGCTGATATCATCGTCACCAACAACGATCCAGCGAATCCTGAAGTGTCTATTCCAGCGCATCTAAATGTTACTGGCGCTCCAGACATCTGGGTTGACCCGGATACTATGGATTTTGGGGAAACGTATGTGGATTACGGCGGTACACTGGAGTTGTTGATCGGCAATGACGGCACGGATGTACTGGATGTAACGAGTATTTCCTCTGACAATGATGTATTCACTATTTCTCAATCATCTGCCACCATTGACTACGGTGAGGAACTGGTGGTGGATGTATCCTTCCTTCCCACGTCTGTAGGGGACTACAGCGGCATCATTACTATACTTTCCAATGATTCGGATGAAGGGACAGTAGAGATTCTTGTGTCAGGTAGTGCTATAGAACCACCCATAATATCTGTAACACCGGATTCTCTGTATGAGGCACTCTACACTGGTGAGGTGGCGACTCAGATTGTGACCATTAGCAATAATGGTGGCAGCGATTTAGAATGGGAGATTGGGATTTCTTCATCTGATATACTAAACGGGCTTTCTCAGCTTTCTATTATTTCCAAGGATGCTCTTAGATTATCTGTTCGCAGTGAACTGGATCATATGAAGCCAACTAGCATAGACCAGCGAAAGGATCCAGAGCCACTTAATCTTCAAATAGTAGGCTATCTTGCAGAAAACCATGACTCTCCAACTACTCGCAGTAACGACAAGAAAGCAGATAGCCACAGTCGGATAACGGCCAGAAAGAGAATTGTTGTTCACAGTGGTGATCGGGAGCGATCTGGTGGACGACAGGAGAGCCTGATTGCAATCATGTGCGACTTCGGATATGATGGTGGTGATGAACTCCCGAATACCTTGACCGATTTTGGTTACGACTACGTCTACGTCTGGAGTGTTTCAGAGGCTGAAGCAGAAGGGGCAGATGCAATTATTAGCGGATACGGAGCCAGTTGCGATTGGTATGAGATTACTGGCTGGATTGAGTCTGGGAAGGGCTACATCCAAAACGGGGATTGGTATAACTGGTTCCCCAACGGCTATGAATGGACAGGATCCGAACCCATCGAAGTGGAGCTGCTAGATGGTTCACATCCGATTGCCAACGACCTCCCAGCCAGTTGGACCGCCAATGGTTTCTGGCACTACTCTGGTGGTGGCTACATAGGATGGGTTACTGACGATATATTCAGTAATGTTGGTCAAGGTACTGTGTGGGGTTCTACCTATGATCGGGTTATTACGGCGGACCAGGTAGGCGATGGCTATGCGGTCTATCTTGGTTTTAATGTATTTGGATCTGAAGCAGGTGAAGAGTCACTGCAGTTGTTTGCCAATGCACTGCAATATGTAACAACTGGCGGAGTGGCTTCTTGGCTTTCTCTGGACCAGGAATCGGGCGTCTTGCCAATCGGCGAGTCAATAGAAGTGGAAGTTGCATTCGATGCTGCTGGTCTGTTTGGTGGTGACTACTTTGCCGATATAGTTGTGTCGAGCAATGACCCAGCATATCCTGAGGTGAGGATTCCTGTAAACCTGAATGTGACAGGCGTCCCGGACATTGCCATTACCGATGAAGTTGTAGACTTTGACATCTCTTACGTAGGCTACATGGATCTGGCCCATCTCTCTATTGACAATGAGGGTACAGATGACCTGGTCATTTCAGATGTACAATCAGGTAATCCCGAGCTGACTGTGACACCTGCATCGCTAACTATCCCACCAATGTCATCCGACACTCTTTCATTAGTGCTACTGTCCTACACGGAAGGGGAATTCAGTACGGCTGTAACGTTGACCTCGAATGATCCTGATGAGTCGACAGTGGAGGTGCCAGTAGTTTCCACTGTGTTCATCGCACCTGATATTGTAGTGTCACCTGAGGCATTTGATCTAACAGTACCATCTGGAGAGATGGCATCCGACTCAATCATCATAACCAATGACGGAGGCAGCGATCTCGACTGGTCTATTGAAATAGAGTACGCTGATGGTCTGGCTATGCGTGAGAGTCAAATACTCGGCGATCTGGAGTTTGACGCTCCCTACCCACCACAGATTGGATCGGGAGCTCAACATGTGGAGAACTCCGGAGAGCCTCATCAGTCGTCACTCACCTTGGATGACCTGAGGAGCCAGCGCGGCAGCATAGACCTGCTCGCCTGGGTTGGATGTGCTGACTATTATCAAGAATACCTCAATACACTTGATGCCATAAACATGTACTTTACCGATTACACTCTTTACGAATCGTACGCCGAGAGCGCTGACGATCTGGTATCAGATTTAGAGGGAATTGATGTTCTTCTGTTTCCGGAGCAGGAATACTGTTACATGTATTACTATGGAGAGGCATGGTCAGATGTGCTCACCGGTTTTGTGGAGCAAGGAGGAACGGTCATCGTCTGCGCAGACTATGAATATCTCCTTGATGGCTGGGGTTTAATGGTGCATGGATACTACAACTGGATAGACGCATATTACAATCTTCAGGTCATCGAACCTGATCATCCTCTGGCCGAGGGGCTGGATGCTTCTTTCTCTGCTTGGGATGCCACCATCACTTTCCCGGAATGGGTAACTGAAGGTGTAGCAAATATTGTTGAGGAAACGGACTATGGCATTGGCAATGTATTCTCTATCTATTCTTATGGCAATGGTCAAGTGATTTACCACGGCGCCGATTTCTATGTATATGAAGAAAATACCGCCCAGATGATCGCCAATGCGGTTACCTTTGGTGGACAGAATTGGCTGTCCGCTGAACCGATGGTTGGGACAATTTCCGCCGGCGAGTCATCCACAATCACTGTGATCTTTGATGCTGCTGATCTGGAGGCGGGTGATTACAGTGCTGAGATCGTTATCAATAGCAATGATCCGGACGACGAAACCGTGACGATTCCCGTGTTGCTGACTGTGACCGGAGCGGGTATTGATAACCAAGTGGCTCTTCCGGAGAAGTATGCCCTGCATCAGAACTATCCCAACCCATTCAACCCGGTAACGACCATCCGCTATGACCTGCCTGAAGTGGCTGACGTGCGTCTGACAGTATATGATTTGCTGGGCCGTGAGGTTTTGCGGCTGGTGGATGAGCGGCAGGAGGCGGGGTATCAGTCTGTCATCTGGAATGGCCGGGATATGTTGGGTCGTGAGGTCGCTACAGGAGTGTACATCTATCGCCTGACAGCTGGAGATTTCGTCATGACCCGCAAGCTGGTGCTGATGAAGTAGAGGAAGTAGCCATAACTGATATGAATCATGACCAGTATATGGATGTTTTTGATATTGTCTTGTTGGTACAGGTTATCTTGGGAAATGAAGATTGAACTCACCCTTGGTCCCTCGCCTCGACACATTGGGATAAAGGGACTTTTAAAAGAGGGATAAATTATTAATCTTGTTCATCCTTAAATCCTATAAATCAGGGTTCAGACAGTTAGTTTCCTTTCATATAAGCTGCAAAATCCATTGTCTTTTCCATAGCATTGATCGAATTCCGCTCTATGGTTCAACCCCTGACAGGGTTGGGCTGACGTGTTTCTTTGGTCAATAGATATTCAACTCCTAACGGAGTATTGATCGATTGCTTTAAGAAAACTCGCTTGCGGGTTTAATATTTATAGCACAAATCTATTATTAAAACAGAACTCCAGCGGAGTTAAACAGACTATTCAGTGGTCATGTTCGGTCCGGTTTAGGACAGGTCAATATCAGAATTTGGGTTTAAGTTTCCGATTGTCCATCAACAAGCCCGTAGGTAATTTCCTCTCCTAATCAAGGAGAATAGCCGTGCGCAAATTCACATTTCTGTTTATAGTTGTTACTTGTTTAACAGCCTCCGGCACGAATGAAACGCAACGTCCGACTCATCTTGCTATACTGGAGCGATTTCTTATTGAAAATGGATCTGACTGGCAGGTCCAATGGACACCTCACTGGACCCCTCACCGTCTCTTAGGTGACAAGATTCCCCAGTTCTTCGATGCCCGGGATGCCGAGGTATCAGAGACAGCAGCCAGGGAGTTCATTGACCGGAATAACTACCTCTTCCAGATTGGTAACAGCGACCTGGAATTGTGGGTGAATGAGCAGCGAGGTCGTATCCGTTACCTCATTTTCAATCAAACCTATAAGGGTATTCCCGTTTACAATGGTCGTGTCGATTTCCGCTACACACTGGAAGGTGACCTTGTCCTGATCGGACACGATGCTTATCCACAACTTGAGGTCAATACATCTCCAGCTCTCACAGCTGAGATGGCAACTGTGGCCGCTCAGGCAGAAGCAGAGTTTGATGAAGCCAAAGGTGATTTCGTTATTGATGAACCCACAAAGTTCATTTGGGTCGAAGATGGAAAATCACCTGTATATCATCTGTCATGGCAGGTGCAGTTGTTCACCAGGGGTATTCTCCCCGGTTCTGACCTTCCGGCTCACCGCTGGAAGATTTTCGTGGATGCTCAATCCGGCGATATTCTGGAGAGGATTGACCTGGCCGCCAGCGCTGAAATTTCCGGCTATGTCACTGGCATGGTGAAGGACGAGCCCTACGGTGACGAAGAGCTCCGCGGACTGCCTCATGCGAAGGTTCAGATTTCTGGAGTTGGTTCCACTTTCACCGATACAAATGGCTGGTATTCCATTGATATTGGCGATCAATCCAGAACGGCTACGGTTGAGCTCCAGGGTGAATTCATCAATAGCGAAAACGCCAACGGGAGCGATGCGGTCATTACCCGTACGGTGACTCCGGGGGCTACCGAAGACTTCCATTTCGAAGACGTCAACTCTATTCCGGGAGAGCGCGATACCTACTTTCACGGAAATATCGTTCACGATCTTGCGACGGCAATTGACCAGTCTTTCACAGGCGCTGACTACGTTATGCCAGCTAATGTAAATATCGGTCCCGAGGACCCCTACTGGCCCTGCAACGCCTACTGGGATGGTTACAGCATCAATCTATTTTCTGAGGGGGGTGGTTGTGCCGGTACGGATGAAATGGCCGATGTGGTTTATCACGAATACGGTCACGGTTTACAACAATTCATTTATGAACCTTATTCGCCACCTTATGCCAGCGGTATGGGCGAAGGCTGTAGTGATTATTGGGCTATGACGATTACCAATATGGCCTGCCTGGGTAACGGTTTTTTTGGACCGGGAACATGTCTGCGAGATGGTAATAATTCTCGTCAATATCCGGCTCCTGAATGTGGGGGAGAAGTCCACTGTCTGGGTGAAATCAGTATGGGTGCCCTCTGGAAAATGAGGGAAAACCTAATTGCTTCACTAGGATATGATATTGCCATAGCTCATGCGGATACATTATTTTATTTCGCTCAAGTGGCTCGACCTATGAATTTACCGGATTTTCTTTTGGAAATTCTTATCGCTGATGATGACGATGGCTTTCTTGTTAATGGTACGCCCAACTTCGGTGATATCTGTGACGCTTGGGAAGCTCATAATGTGGAGTGCCCGTTCGATGATATCGGTATTGAGCACATCCCGCTGGATAACACTACCAACTACACCACTCCGTATGTTGTGGAGGCTGCCATTGCTTCGGTTTATGGTGAAATAACTGCAGTTGAACTTAATTACTCCTTAGGGTTCGATTACTATTCTACCGAGATGGAGGAATCAGGAGATCTCTATCAAGGTGTCATCCCTGCCCAACCGCCCGGTACCATTGTGGATTATTACATCCATGCCCTCGACAGCGAAGGGAATGAGGTATTTGCTCCAGAGGGTGCTCCTTTAGAAACCTATCTGTTTCTGGTGGGTGAAGTGGGAGATTTTATGGTTCCCTTTGCTGATGATTTTGAAGACGATCAAAATTGGACTGCAGGTGTACCCAGCGATGATGCTATTACCGGTCTCTGGGTACGCGGCGAGCCTAATGGTACTTTTGTAGATGGAGCTGCCGTCCAGCCTGATGAAGATCATTCTTCAGTCGGTACGCAGGCATTTATCACGGGGAACGCTCCTTTTAACGGAAATAATGCCGGCGAAGACGATGTGGATGATGGACGCACTACGCTCCTCTCTCCCATCTGGGATTTGAGCTACACAGCCAGTCCGGTTCTTACCTACTGGCGGTGGTATTCCAACAACTTGGGTGCCAGCCCCGGAATAGACATGTGGGAGGTGGAAGCAACAAATGACGGCGGGGAAACTTGGATAATCTTGGAGAATACCAGTCAGTCCAGCAATGCCTGGGTACAAAAGCAGTTCAAGTTGAGTAAGTACCTCGATGTCAGCGAGTCGGTGCAGGTCCGTTTCGTGGCCAGCGATGAAGGAGACGGTTCCCTTATCGAGGCGGCAGTGGACGATGTAGTTATCCTGGCTATGGTGGCATTCAACGGTGTTTACGGGGATTTGAACGGTGATGGAATTGTGGCTGTGGAAGACATCGTTCTGGTCATTGACTACATACTCGGAAAGATTGAGTTCACACAGCTCCAGCGGATTGCTGCTGACCTTGACAGCGACAGTGACGTGGATATCCTTGATGTTATTCGTATGGTGAACATCATTCTTGGCAATGCAGGAGGAGTATCCGGAGGGGATGATTTGCTGGGTGATTTATCCGATCTTTGATAGTTTTGAACTATGTTTACTGAAGATTAATCAATTGTAGTAAAACACTTGACTGACATGTAGAAATCCTGCAAATTGTACTAAACCGATGTATAATATTAACAGGGTCAGCGCCGCCCTGTTTGTCGTCTTATGGGGCGGCACAGGGTTATTTGGAGCGTCTCTTCCTTCGGACGATACAGATGAAGTACGTCCTGTTGACATCGAATCATTTACCTCAGTACCAAAGATTGAATCCATTATTCTTTCATGGACAATGAATGGTGTCCCAGAGGAAGGACAGTTCAATATTCTGAGGAGCGAGAGTTTCGGTGGACAATATGAGAGTGTCACTACAGTCACTTCTGATATTCGTTTGTGGATTGACCGGAATGTAGATACTGGACGCTACTACTACTATCGCTTGTCTTATGTGGATGAAAATGGAAATATTATTGATAAGAGTGATTATCTACCTCAGTTTGCATCTCCTTTGGAGTTGCCAGATAACATTGAAAGAGTAGCACACTCCCCCTCTTTCTCTGATACTGAAGAAGTCTTACTATCTACCTTTTTTGTGCAGCCAGAGAGTTCAGCTTCAAATTCATTTACAGAGGATAGTGGATTAATTCAGCCGTCTTCCTCTTACGAACTGTTCTGTCGCATGGTACTGGATCCTATTCTGTTCGGCAGCGACATGGAAACGAGGAACAGCCTTATCTGGCTTGACGCCGGTTCTCAATCGGGTTTGGTTATTCGCGAGAATTTCGAACTTCAGATTCGTGATGTTCATCGTCTTCAGGTATACGACAATTTCACCAGCCGTATCGAGGAAGATGATGAGTCAAGGGAGCTTCCTCTGGCGCTGCAACTCGACATTGTTAACAGGTTGGAGGAGTTAGCGGATAGTGAATATCCCCAAGAATTAATAGATGAATTTGGGAAGCATTTTGAGATATTTAATGACAGTCCTACCGGCATGTTATTTCCGGACGAGCAATGGATTGCTCCAGATCCCAGCAGTTTCGTTGATTTGCTGGGTCAATGGCGGGAGCAATTAGCCCATGTCAGGCAATATTTTGGCGAGGACGAATATCCTGTGGTTTCTGAGGTATGGCAGTCGGATACAGGAGAGGTTTCATGGATTGAATTTCTTGCCATGGGGGATGAGAGTTTTCCTGCAAATGAATATTCTGTACAGGTTAATGGTGAAGTACTATTTGAACTTCCGGAAATATTGTGGGAGCCCAGTAAAGTCTACGTCATTCCGATTTCCCAGATAGATGATAATCTTCAAATTGAAGAGATTCTGGTGATGAATAGCGAAGGAGAGGAGGTTGATGATTTCATTTGTCCTTCTCAATTACCGGAAGGAAGTATTGGACGCGACTTGCGCGGGGAAATATGGTTATATGATGAACCCTCTCCAAATCGTCTCAACATGGACAGGCTCATACCGGTGATGATAAATGAATACGCTGTATCGAGGGAAACTGAAGAAACCGATTTCTTGATGGATGCAGTGAATCATTCTCTCTTTACTTTAGAGATTATGTCAGTAGAATCGGAGATTCCAGATCTCTCTACGCGGTTGCGGATTAAATACGATACAGAAGGTTTTGAGCCGGTAGAATTGACCGGCTGGAACTTGTTCAATGAATTCTCTATTTTTACTGTGGATTTCCCAGTGACTGAAGATCACTTGCTGCTGACACTCCAGATGTCTGATGTAGAGGAAGGGTGGGTAGATCTGGAGTATCTCATCCTGAAGCCGTCCGAACTTGTACACAAAGCGAGAGTCCCTGATGGTACAAAGTGGACAGATAGTGCACAAGTGACATTCGGTGAATCCAACGGCAGGAGTAGAATAGAATCACGTGTCTTAGGGTTACCAGAAGTGTTCGCTCTTTATCAAAACTTCCCCAATCCGTTTAATGTAACCACAACTATCAAGTTCGATCTGCTCGAATCAGCAATTATCACCTTGGTTGTCATAGATGCTGCCGGACGCGAAGTAGCTGAATTCCTCCGTGAGATGCCCATGGAACCGGGAAAGTACGATTACACCCTCAGCGCTGAAGGGATGAGTAGTGGAATTTACTTTGTTACCCTGAAAGCCGTTGTAGAAGACAATATACCCATGGTAGATTCGCGTAAAATGATCTTCTTGAAATAATTGATACTGTGACACCAGAGCATGATAGGGAAAGAATATAATAAAGAAAGTATTGCCTACAAGATTTTACCTATATTTATGGAACAAAGCATTTGATGTTCAGAAAAAAGTACATAATAAAAGCAAAGGAATTAGTTAAAGTTTGGTTAATCCTAATAACTGGGCTTGACTCACAAGCTGTAAGAATGACAGAATCAGACAGTGCACAAGGCTATTATCCCCTTGAAATAGGAAATCTATGGGAGTATTGGGATTCGACTTGGAATGAGTATCTGTTTACATTACAAGCGATTACTGATACAATTATGCCAAATGGCATATCGTATACATATCTTGAAAGTGATGGACCATACTATACCTTATTCTACAGACAATCTGGTTCTAAAGTTTACAATTACTTTATTTACGAAGAGAACGAATTTATCTTGTATGACTTTTCTAAAACAACTGGAGATACTGTTGGTATGAACTTCTACGAGGGTGATACAACTGTGATTACCGTAGTTTATGATCAAATGGTGAACATATTCGGAGAAATACGCAGACAGTGGGGATTCTGGGAGCAGTCGATTACTACATCTGAATATATACTAACACAAGTGACCGATGGTATAGGTGTTACAAGGAGTTCGTGGGAAGCGGCACCTTATGATGAGTATTTAAGAGGTGCAATGATTAACGGTACAACTTACGGCACTCTTACTACTGACAGAACGTTTGATGTGGCTTATCCAGATGAATATCAGCTTCTCCAGAATTTCCCAAATCCATTTAATAGTACAACCATGATTAGATTTCAGATTTCTGATAATGAATACATTATGGTGACAGTTTTCGATATTATGGGTAGAGAAGTTAGAGGACTTTATGACGGTAAATCACACATTGGCCTACATCAGATTGTTTGGGATGGGAGAGATAATTCAGGAATTGAAGTTGGTAGTGGGTCTTATGTATATGCTGTTAAGACCGAGAATTTAGTAATTTCAAGAAAAATGATATTGTTACGTTAAAAACTTATGTACTACATCAAGTAAAAAAAAGGAGGATGTTATAAGAATAAAAGGACATTTTGCGGTGTGGATAATTCTTATATCAATTGTTACTTCACCTCTTTTAAAAGGTGAGGAATTTGAATGCCCCACAGAAGGCACAGCGACAAATACTACCTACATTAATACAACTATCACTTTGAAGATTCTTCTGGTGGAGTTTTCCGACGTAGGGCATCGTACCGATCCTTTTGAATATATTGAACAAGATTTTGAAGATATGTTGACCTCAATTGGTACTTACGTTTCACCAGTTTCATATACACCTGATGGGGATGCTGTATATGGGAGTTTGCATGACTATTTCAATAAAATGTCAAGCGGGAATGTTACAATAACAGGATATGTAGTAAATAATATAGGTACTGGAGATGTACCTGAATGGATAACTCTATCGGACACAAAGTCTTATTATTATTCCCGTACAGGAATAATACTTTTTACTAACGCCATTGCAGCTGCATCTGCCCAAGGTTTAGATGTATCAACTCCAGACGAATTTACTAGGCTAGTGATAATTTACTCAGGAAATACATACTTTAAGCAACCTAGCGGCCAATTCAGCTCATTAAATCCGAAAGCATGGGTGAGGAAATATATTATGAGTGAGCGTCAAGGTCGACCTTATAATCAGGAGAATACAACGGACAAATTTTCAAGAATTGGACTGCATTGCCACGAATTTGCTCATACTATAGGTATTGATCATGCTAGAGGATCACGAGCTGATGTAATGGAAGCAGGGTACAGAAATGGACCAGGAGCCAGAAGTGCCGCACCAGCGCCAATAAATCCTGCGTATAGAGCTAAGAAGGGTTGGCTCAGTCCGAATACAATAACGGGGCAACAGCAGTTCGATGCTTATTACGATCTGATTAATCCAACAGTATTTCGTATTAATAGTAATACCAACAACGATTATTACCTCTTTGAGAACCGACGTTTCAATCAATCAATGGTAATCGGCTCAACTGAGGCTCCAGATTATAACAATTCTGCGTTTTTTCCTCCCGCCCATCCTCATGAAACAATATCTCAAGGAATCTTTGTATGGAGAATCATAGGCGGTGATCCCACTAGTTATAGTAACAACGGTTTGGTTTATTCAAGTGGCATGTATGAGGTGACGTGTCCAGAAGGTGATCCTTATGAAGCCGGTGATGGTGTACCATTTCCCGGAAACTGCACCGTCACTGTTTTATCACCATGGTCTGATCCTCGAACTCCTACTCCTTGGAATCCGCCAAACTCAGGTCTTTATGTTCCAAACACAAGAAATGGCACGAATGTGGGTATGGAAGTAGTATCTGAAAATGAGTCACAGGGATTCTTTACTGTCATGTTGTATCAAACAAACCCAGAAGATGCGAAGCCCTCGAGACCTCAGAATTTTCAGGCGGTAAATCTCAATGGACATCCTCGTATGACATGGGATTCAAACCTTGAACCTGATTTATCAGGATATCGTCTATACAAATATCTAGAAACATGGAGCAGTGGTGCAGACACGTTTGTAATATCAATACACGAAGATTCTATTGGGTATACAGACGAATGGTTTGACACCGGTGGAAGAAAACCATGGGATAAAGTGACTTATTGGATGTCAGCATTGGACGATCAAGGTAAAGAATCTGATGAAACTGAGGACTTTTCTTTTACTGGATCAAGTGGTGTACAATGGAAACAAGTAGCTGAAACAGCTTCAGCTATTCCACAGGTTTACTATCTCTCAGAAAACTTCCCCAACCCCTTTAACCCCACCACATCTATTAGGTACGATCTGCCTGAACCTTCATACGTTTCTGTTGTTATCTACGATATTCTAGGAAGAGAAGTCCGTACACTCCTCGATAGTAGGGAGGACGCAGGATTCAAGAGTGTGGTTTGGGATAGTAAGGATAATAGTGGTAATATTGTCGCGGCTGGGATTTATATTTATACACTGAGAGCATTGTCACAGGAGAGTGAAAAGAAATTCCACAAGAGTAATAAGATGATCTTCCTGAAGTAGGGTGGAGGTTTCTCGTTATGACTGATTTATTTAATGATGAAATGAGCCAGATGGACGAGCGGGAATTTGCCGAAACTCCTCAAATTGCAGAGGCAGTCTCAGTTGACGATCCTATCAGCTCACTTGAGCTTCAGAAAATGGTTGTAATCGCAAGCGGAACCAAAGTGGCTGATGCTCTAAACTTGTTTCAAACAGAAGGGGTAGGTTGTGTCTTAGTCCAGGAAAATGATAAACTCATCGGCATTTTCACAGAAAGGGATGTCATCTGGAAATTAGCGGGGAAGGGCCTCGATTATTCCAGTGAAGAGGTAGATAAGTTTATGACGAAAGAGCCGGATGTGCTTCACATGGATGATCCCATAGCTTTTGCTCTTAACAGGATGACAGACGGAGGATATCGCCACGTACCTATCGTCAATGATGATGGCAGACCCATGGGTATCGTAGGAATTTTGGACATCGTAAAACATCTGGCCACTTTTTACTCGGATGAAGTGATGAACTTACCCCCATCCCCGGTACGAGGTGCGCAGGATCGACCCGAAGGTGGTTAAGGTTCATGTCCTTTTTCCTCGCTATATACCCCTATAAGTATCGAGTCCTTTTATTTCTTGTTGTTTCCTTTACATTTTTTCTAATAGGTTGTGCAGCCCATCCCACTGTTGCTCACAGAACACTAAAGAAAGGTGAAAGCTACTACGGCTATTCCCTTTCCTTAGAGAATGTTTTTCCCGTCCTCTATTATCGCTATGGAGTCTCCGATCAGAGTGATGTTGGAGTTCGTCTGGGTTTGCCCATATACGGGAGTGGACTCGACTATTCCAGGGTACTTTTCGAAGAGGGGGGTAAGCGTGACATGATCAATGTGGGTTGGTCACTAACCCCGAATTCGAGCTTTGATTTTACTTACTACAAATTTTCTCAGAATAAAAAAAGGAAGAGCATAACCACATTTTGGGGCTTGCGGGGGATGGTAATTCCTAAAGGACTGAATGGTGGTCAGAGTACTAGACTGGGAGTACTGTTGGGTTCATATTCTGGAGATAAGTTCGGATATGAAATAGGTTATTTCCATGATTTTGCCAGTATGCCCATCACTGAAGTCTTCAGTTCCAGTTTTGACTATGCCGATACCACCCAATGGGGTAAGCGGTTTCTGGATTATCCACCAGTTTCAGAGGGGGGACTCCCTACCGAGTATTCTCGTCTAACTGGATTATCCGTTCGAGTCAGTTTTAATTTGAGTGCCAGGAAGGAAAAGAAAACATTACCTCCCGAACCGTAAGAGAAGGTAGTGTTTCATTACAGCCTACGGTATAGTTAAACTGCCACTATAAAGCGTAGCGTTAAGTAGTCAAGTACAGGGCATTGTTAACCCTGATAAATATTAATTCGTTAACTCTTTTGCGATCGGATGTATATCAAAAGTTGTGGTGATTTTGTTATCGTATGGAACACAAGACAAGT
>JBHHUM010000137.1:0-4137 GCA_046861645.1 Fidelibacterota bacterium
GTTGGCTTCCTATGACTTGGCTGGTAATCTCGTTGAAGATGTCGTTGATACGAACGTCTTCGAAATAGACAACATTCCCCCTGCTCCGTTTGCTACCGGGACGGTTACGCCCATGGGCAGGATGCCTAAAGAGGGGTGGTTCAATGAGAAGACGGACAGTGTGGCGATAACTTCTCCAATGGACCCCAATGATCCTTCGTTGGTTGATGGTAAAATGCAAGTGAGAGCGGTCATTGAGGGTATATTGGACTCAGTCAATGTAGGTGCTCCATCCATCATTAATAATATATCTGTACCAAAGACGGTATACATTCATAAAGATACGATTAGAAATGCGATTCTTGATTCTTCTGATTTCGATCAGGGTGCCAGATTGCTTACCTGGGTAGAATTATTTGATCTGGTTGGAAACAGCACTGTAGGTACTATCAGCTCAGATACCTTGATAATTGAGACCATTCCACCCGTTATGGGATCGTGGACAGGTGGTATAGTAGTATCCTCAGACACAGTGATCTCCTCAGATTCACTATCGGCTATTTGGACTGGGTTCATTGATAATGTGGCTGATGGTGAATCGGGCATCAATTACTACAACTGGGCCGTAGGTCGGTTTGGTTCATCAGAACTGGACAGTGTCATGGCATGGACAAGTGTGACGGATACGTTGGTTGATACTCTCCTGCCGCTACGGCATCAGGAAATTTACAACATAAGTGTCCTGGCTCAGGATTTTGCCGGTAATATTTCAGATACTTTAGAGACTGATGCTCCTGGAATTCTCCGCCTTAATTCAGCTCCGGAACTAGTTGCTGTGGATAGTCAGTACGTGGATGAGGATGTTCAGTTCACATATCAGATGATTGGAACCGACGTTGACACAGCAACACTTTTAGGGGATACACTACACTACTCATTCATCGACACAGAAGGTGTTTGGTTAAATCCATTCTCAATTGGGGAGTATAGCGGTTTCATCGATTGGAGTACGCCTACTCAAGCCGACACAGGTGTATATAATTGGAATGTACGAGTGACTGACGAATGGGGTTTTTCAGATACAACAGCCATTATCCTGACGGTGAATTCTGTGAATGATACCCCTCAAGTAAGTCAAATACCTGATATCACTTTTGCGGAAGATGATATCAACGGCGATACCCTCCGTCTGCACCCCTATGTGACTGATGTGGATAATGATTCTACCGAAATCCTCTGGGTGGCTGTCGTCATGCCTGATACTAACGAATATCCATCCTATCCTAATTTCTTTTTCGGTCCGGGAAGCACTCCTGAATTGGAAAAAATCATTCGGAGCTGGGTACTTACTAATAAGCGTACTAAGAAGGAATTTTCCTTGTTTGGTAAGAGTAGAACATATTCCCGTTCCAGTGGAGACACTACCCTAGCCGTTAATATTGATACCATTAACGGATCAGTGTATGCCTATTTCATTGCCGATTCCAACTACTACGTAGATGGGAGGGAAGTGATTTTTGTGGCGGCAGATCCATTAGGGCTTGCAGACAGTACAAACATCACCGTGACAATCTCACCGCTTAACGATCCACCGGTGCTGACGGTCATGCTGGATACATTGATGGCTGAAAATGATACCCTGACTCTTTCCTTGCGAGCTATCGATATTGATGACTCTGTGGTTACGTTCCAGGTGTTGCCAGATTCATCCCAGATGGTAGTAGTGCTGAATGACTCCCTGGCGACTTTTATCCCCGAACGATTCTGGGTGGATTCCACGTCCGTTCTAGTGATTGTAAGCGATGAGGAGTATTCTGATTCCACCCAGTTCCAGCTTCGAGTGGTAAGGGTGCCCAGACCTTCTTTAGCTCTTGCTATTGGACAGAATGCAACATTCACTCGCTACTTCGAGTTTATTGTCACGGATACGGCAGAAAAAGCCCTGGATGTCTCCCTGACGATTCAACAGACTGGGGAGCAGGTACCCCTGGATACGGTGGGGGACTTCACCTGGGTGGGACATCACTCCTTTGATACCACCATGACCTACGACTTTGTCATGTACGGTGGCGCTAAAGTCGGGGATACCACGGTTACAAGATCTTCAGCCCTCGCTCTGGCTCGCGCCAGGATGGGGTGGATTGCCTCAAGTTCTGATGGGAAATTCCAGATTATTGGTACCGCTGGAGCAGTCTCTTATGACTATCCCTTTATGATTGTGGACTCTCTCCTGTTCTCGGTGTATGATAATTCCGGGGGTCTCTACCGTATGGGACACCCTCTATTGAGTTTTGAAAAACCTGTAATGATTACCCTGGCAGCAGATACGGCTTTCGTTGCCGAAGAGCAGGCACTTTATATCAAGAGTGATGAGGAAGTGTGGCAGGAACTACCCACTATTTCCATGAATGGGACTTTGATGGCGTGGTCATCGAAGATGGGCTATTTTAAAATTGGTAAGAAAACGTTGTTCATTCCCGAGTATACTTCCATACACCAGAATTATCCCAATCCGTTTAACTCTCAAACGCATTTCATCTATGATATCGGTTTCTTCGGTGGACCGGATCAGAAAATCAATTTTGTCATTTATAACCTCCTGGGACAGGAGGTGTACCGGGTGGCGAAGGGTCATGCCGAAATAGGGAGACATGAGTTTATCTGGAATGGAACCGATACTTTTGGGATACCCGTTTCTTCAGGAATTTACATTGCTCGCTTAACAACCAATGCTGGTTTTAGGGCATCGAAAAAGCTGATGCTTATGAAATAAATACGATGATGAGTAGAGCGAAAATATTGATCTTATGTATGGCTCTGTTGTTCATCTGGAATTGTCGTAAGTCTTTAGAGGCAGATCAAACCCATATGGGTGATTACGCTTGGGAATTGTATGCGTTGCAAGACTATCAAAATGCAAATTTCTGGTTTCAAGAAGCTGTCTTTAATGATTCGGTTTATAAGGATGCTTATAACGGTTTGGGTTGGACTTATGGAAAATTGGGAAATATCCAGTCGAGCATCTCGAATTTTGAGTTTGGACTTACCCTTGTCCTGAAAGATACTACTGTAGAAGATATCAACCTGTTGGGGTATGGTCATAACGTTGGACAGCAAATTTATGCCGGTTTGACTATGGCTTATCATGCTAAGGGAGACAGTGTTAATTATGTTAAATCATTAAGTTACGGCAACATTTTCCTTGCTATGACTGGCGACTCAGCTTATTCTACCAGCCAGGTTGCAACTCCCTGGCAGTTTTCCAGGGATAAAAGTGTCAGTTCCCGACATATTATCTGGACCATGGCTTCATCCTACTTTGCTCTGTCACAGTTTGATCAATGCTTGAACAAACTCCATCAGTTGATGTCGACTCCCTCTTCGTTTGCTCCTGACGTAGCCACCGTAGAAGGACGACGGGAGCTGGCTGAGCAGCTTGAGACTCTCCGTGCGACACTGTAATTTACCCCACTTATTTGGCTAATCACGAAAAATGGATGCGGCTCGCTCTTCGGGAAGCGGAGCAAGCGTTTGATGCTGTGGAAGTTCCGGTGGGAGCTATTATTATACAGGGTAATCATATCCTCGGACGAGGACACAACCAGGTAGAATTACTTAATGATCCCACTGCCCATGCTGAGATTATTGCTATCACTGCTGCAGCTTCCTTTATGGGGAGCTGGCGGCTGGAGGAGTGTTCCCTCTATGTGACCAAGGAGCCGTGTGCCATGTGTGCCGGTGCCATTATCAATTCCAGGTTGGAAAAGGTAGTATTCGGCTGTTACGACGAGCAGGAGGGATGTTGTGGCTCATTATATCAGATATGCTCAGATCCCAGGTTTTCCCATAAAACTGCTGTTAAAGGTGGAATTTTAGAAGACCATTGTCGTTCCCTCTTGGTTAATTTTTTCAAAAACAGACGCTGAATTGTAAATTCCATCGCTTTCTGATCAAGTTTAAACCGAGTCTTTATCTTGAATCTTGAGTCCCTGGCACGTTGTATACGGGGTCTCCATTTACTATCGACTGGTCTCTTGAATTTTTGTTCTTATTATTGGAGAGGTGGCAGAGTCTGGCTGTCCACAGGACACCTTTGGAGGATGCGCTGCACTCGAAATGCGGTTTACCCTTCGGGTAACAGGGGTTCTCCACAGGACT
>JBHHUM010000047.1:0-17058 GCA_046861645.1 Fidelibacterota bacterium
AAAAAGGTCAAGCACCTTCCTGCTCAAGAAATATTTTATAAGATCATGGAAGATATTCGTGGGTTCAGCCCCCTTACAGATGATGTCAGTTTAATAGTAATAAAGAAAAGTTAAATTAAAGTGGGTGGGCGATTTTCATGAAGTAATTTTTTAGCAAACTCTTTTTGTTACTTATTTATCGCGCAGAGTGAACACTAAATTGAATAATGGTTAACTGTAAAATTTCTTTTTATAAAGATATTGATAATTGGATCAAGTCTAAAATAGTTCTTTATAAATGAGTCAAGCGACCACTATCCCCGTTGATTTAAGGATTATTTTCCTTTGCATCCTTTATATTAAGTAGTGTGTCATGCATAGGTGTTGTCTTTTGGTGATTTATTCTTCTGCCTGTTCCATCCACATTGTGTTATTGCAGATAGCACGTGTTCTGAGCATCGTCTTGGACTAAAAAATGATCAAAGAGAGAAATGTTCGGTGTCCTGTAGTTATTTGAGGGGAATATTACGACTCAATTCCCTTGAATATCCCTCACTTCCCCTCTAAATTTCGCTGCCTTTTTGAGCGTATCCCATCACCTTTTACTCAGCAAGATAGGAGCCTGCTTTATCAGGGATAAATCATGAGTTGACTTGAGAATCTTAATATCAAAGATTTGAACTCCGGCGCCTGTACCGGTCCGGAGGGTTGGCTTACTACCACAGATGGTAAAATTCTGGAGTCTATCAATCCAACGACTGGCAATGTCATTGCTAAAATCAGTCAATGTACAGAAGATGACTACGAGACGGTTATCAGGACCTCCACGGAGGCGTTCAAAGAGTGGCGGATGGTACCAGCTCCTGTTCGAGGGCAATTGGTACGTAAAATTGCCGACCGGCTACGAGAGCAGAAAGATGATTTGGGCAGTCTGATATCTTTGGAGATGGGTAAGATCAAGCAGGAAGGTGATGGCGAAGTTCAGGAAATGATTGATATCGCCGATTTTGCCGTGGGACTCTCCCGACAACTTTACGGTCTTACCATGCATTCCGAGCGTTACCGGCATAGGATGTACGAACAGTGGCATCCCCTGGGCCCTGTGGGTGTGATCACGGCTTTTAACTTTCCCATGGCGGTATGGTCTTGGAATGCGTTAATTGCAGCAGTCTGTGGAGACACTGTTATCTGGAAGCCGTCCTCAAGTACACCCTTGTGTGGAATTGCAGTGCAAAATATCTGTAATGATGTTCTCGCTGAAGAGGGTCAACCACCCATCTTCGGACTGATCATTGGGAGTGGCCGAACAGTTGGTGAACGCATGGTCAGCGACCAAAGAGTGCCGCTTATTTCCTTCACAGGTTCTACCCCCATGGGCAAGCGAATCGGAGGAATCGTTGGTGAGCGGCTGGGGAGTACTATTCTTGAATTAGGTGGTAATAATGCCATCATAGTGGATAAAGATGCCGATCTTAATCTTGCTATTCCCGCCATACTATTCGGTGCAGTGGGGACCGCCGGGCAACGATGTACTTCTACACGACGAGTATTTGTACAGAAAAAAATCATCCAAAAAGTAACCGAGGCATTAATTGCTGCTTACAAGCAGGTGACCATAGGAGATCCGTTAGAGAAGGGTATTCTGATGGGTCCTCTCGTAAACCAAGAAGCCATTACGACTTATTTGGGAGCTATTGAAAGAGTAAAAGCGGAAGGTGGTCAAATTCTCTACGGAGGTAATACAAAACAGGGTCCTGGATACTTTGTAGAACCGACAATAGCCATAGCTGAGAATTCATGGGAAATAGTACAGGAGGAGACCTTTGCTCCCATTCTCTATTTAATTGAGTACGATGAAATTGAAGATGCTATTGAAATGCATAATGCTGTACCACAGGGACTTTCCAGCTCCATTTTCACAAACAATCTCATCAATGCTGAGAAATTCCTCTCCGCAGCAGGGAGCGATTGTGGCATTGCCAACGTCAACATTGGAACTTCAGGAGCTGAAATAGGGGGGGCTTTTGGCGGTGAGAAAGAGACGGGAGGCGGACGTGAATCAGGATCAGACGCCTGGAAAGCCTATATGCGTCGGCAAACTAACACCATCAATTGGAGTGGCAGGATGGAACTGGCTCAGGGTATCACCTTTGGCAAGTTCATCGATTAGGAGTTGAAATGTCTGTAATTAATCCTTTAAGTGTAAGAGAAGTACTGGATAAATATATTTTAGCAGATGGTTTTGAGCCGGTAATTGATCTGGAGAAAAGTCATGGTTCATGGTTAGTGGATGCCCGGGACGGACGAGAATATCTGGATCTATTCTCCATGTTTGCATCCATGCCAGTAGGGTACAATCATCCACGCTTGATTGCCGCAAAGGATCGACTTCTTACTGCAGCTGTTAACAAACCAACTAACTCTGATGTCTATACCATACAACTTGCGGAATTCATTGATACTTTTTTTAATGTGGCTGTTCCAGAACAATTTGCCCATGCTTTTTTTATCGAGGGAGGAGCTCTTGCCGTTGAAAATGCACTAAAGGCTGCCTTTGATTGGAAAGTAAAGAAAAATGCCATCAGAAATGGCACTACCATGGACGTCGGTTCCCAAGTCATCCATTTTCAACAATGCTTTCATGGTCGCTCAGGTTATACTCTTTCCCTTACCAATACGGCAGATGCCAGGAAAACTGCTCATTTCCCCAAATTCGATTGGCCGCGTATTATTAACCCTAAAGTGATATTTCCACTCGATGAAGAGAATCTCATTAAAGTAAAACGAATTGAGGAGCAAGCTATTGAACAAATAAATGATGTTATTAGATCTGATAGTTCCGATATAGCTGCTTTAATTATAGAGCCTATTCAGGGTGAAGGTGGCGACAACTTCTTCCGCAAAGAATTCCTCCAATCTCTTCGAGAGATTTGTGATGATAATGATATAATGCTCATTTTTGACGAAGTACAAACTGGTATGGGATTAACTGGTAAAATGTGGGCGTGGGAGAATTTTGAAGTAGCTCCAGATCTTATGAGTTTTGGTAAAAAGACTCAAGTTTGTGGATTTATTTCCAGCCGTCGAATCGATGAAGTTCCAGACAATGTATTCAAGGAATCCAGCAGGATAAACTCTACCTGGGGTGGTAATTTGACTGACATGGTACGTAGTACTCTTTACTTGGAAATCATCAAGGAAGAAAACCTTTTAGAGGTTGTTCAGGAAAATGGGAGATATCTCCTTGAAAAACTCATATCATTACAAGAAGAATTTCCTGATAAAATTATGAACCCGAGAGGTATGGGACTCATGTGTGCCTTTGATTTATCTTCTGGAGAACAACGTGATGAACTCGCCAATCGCATATTAAATAATGGAGCTTTTATTCTGGGATCAGGCATTAATACGATACGATTCAGACCACCACTTAACATTTCTCCTCAGGAAATAGATTTTGGTATAGATATTGTTCGTTCCTCTCTGAAACAATTGATTTGAGACTGCTTTCAAAACATCATCCGTTAGTATTTTTTATGATACTAAATCATGTCTTACTGAATTTGAGAAGTGTTTAAGATAAACTTGATTACTTAACAAAATATGCCTATATAATAAAAAAATCTTGTCAGAAATTCTAATAAGAAGAGGAAGAGAATCCAATTATACTGTTTGATATCATAGTTTTCATCAGGGTATCCATAGATCAACAGCAATTTTTATGAATGGATTTTTCATTTCATTTGAAGGAATTGACGGTTGTGGGAAATCCACTCAGGCGCAATTATTGCGACGTTATTATGAATCTAAAGGAAATAATGTACTACTTCTGAGGGAACCGGGAGGTACTCCGGTTGCGGAACAAATTAGAGAGATTCTACTTAATCCAGGTAATGACGAAATGGACTCTTCAACGGAGACCATATTACTTGCAGCCAGCAGAGCACAGCTAACCAGAGAAGTTATTATTCCTGCACTGAAAAATGGCAGTGTGGTAATCTGTGATAGATATGTAGATTCAACGTTAGCTTATCAAGGTTATGGTCGAGGAATGGATTTAAACTGGCTGGAAAAGCTCAATGAATTCGCAACCGCAAGGTTCGTACCGGATATCACTTTTTTAGTTGATATTCCAGTATGGGAGGCGCTTCGAAGAATTAAAGGTAAAAGTTTTGATCGTATCGAAAAGGAAGGACAGGATTTTCTTCAAAAAGTGAGGGAGGGCTATCTAAAATTGGCTAAAAAATATGCGGAAAGATTTTATGTTCTTGACGGTAGACAAAACATAGAGGTTATGAGCAAAGCTATAAAAAATAAAATTCAGGAGATTAAAGAATGAGAATACTTAGAGTTTTAGTTCTAGTAATAAATGTCGCTATAATTTTTCCTGTTCAGGCTAATAAATCTAACGATTACCAGGATATTTCTGACAATGGCAAAATGATTTTCGAGGTTTACAAGAGAGTAATGACTCATTATGCAGATCGGATTGATGCTAAGAAACTGGCGGAAGCTGGAATTGAAGGGATGCTTTCGCAGTTAGATCCTTATTCGGTATTTCTGCAACCTGAAGATCGTCAGGGCTTAGATATGCTGACGAAAGGAAAATATGGAGGAGTAGGTATTCAACTTGGTTTACGAGATGATTCTTTGACAGTAATTGCCCCTATGGAAGGATCTCCAGCCATGCGTAGTGGAATAATGACCGGAGATAGGATTGTCGGAATAGATGGTGAATCTACTTTCGAAATGAGTCTGGATGTGGCTGCAAAAAAAATCAGGGGGAAAAAAGGTACAGTTGTGGTTCTAACTATTGTACGCTATGGAGAATCTGAGCCGTTAGATTTTGAATTAGAGCGGGCGAATATTGCTATCGAAGACATTTCTTATTCAGGTATCATTGGTGAGGATATTGCCTACATACGACTAACACGATTTTCCCGGAATTCTACTGTAGACATGAAAAATGCTCTGGAGAACCTTACGGTGCAGGGAATGCATAAAGTCATCCTTGATCTAAGAGGAAATCCCGGTGGTCTACTTGATGCAGCCATTAATATCCTGGATCTATTGGTGCCTGAAGGGTTGGAATTACTGTCTACCAAGGGAAGATATAATGCCGCTAACAGGGAGTTTAATTCTGGACACTCAGCTATTATTCCTGATGACATCTCTCTAGCAATTCTAATTGATGGCGGAAGCGCTTCTGCCAGTGAAATCGTAGCTGGATCTATTCAGGATCTTGATAGAGGCATAATTATAGGACAACCTTCTTTTGGTAAAGGATTGGTTCAATCAATATTTCCGCTTAATCGAGAAAATTCCATCAAGTTAACTACTGCTAAATATTATATACCATCAGGTCGATTCATTCAGAAACCTGGTTATCTCAATGAAGAGATTTCCCTTAAGTCAGAAATCGACTCCAGCAAAATCTTTCATACAGTTCGTGGTAGAGAGGTACATGAGTTAGGAGGCATAACCCCCGATATTGAAGTGGAAATACCAACCACCCCTGTTCTTGCCCGAGAGTGCTGGCGCCGAGGCCTCTTTTTCAAGTTTGCTTCACTTTATATCCAGGACCACAATATAACTCTTCCTGTCATAGTTGATGATGTAATTCTGAATAGTTTTCGGGAGTTTTTAAGTAGCAAGGAGTTGACCCTTAATTTAGAAGGAGAAAAACAATTCCGTTCTTTTCGTGCTGCTCTGGATAGTTCAGTAGTTGCTTCTCCTCAAATGCAAATGTCACTTGATACAATAGAGAAATACTTTGACCATTTAAGAGAAGAGCGATTTGATATCGAGAAAAAGGATATTATACTTGGACTGGAAAGAGAATTTTCTTTTCAATTGGGTGGGATAAAAGCTAGAATAAATTCATCATTTGATGACGACCCAGTAATTCTGAAAGCGATTGATGTATTAACAGATCAAGTTACGTACGATAACATATTATCACCTTCTGAACTGTAATTTATGACGCTATTTCCAAAACTGTTGATAAGTTGACTTTCCGACGGGATAACTCTAAATTCATCACCATTATTGCAACAATCAGGCTAAGATTGGGGCGATTAGCTCAGCAGGTTAGAGCGCATGCTTGACGTGCATGAGGTCAGAGGTTCGACTCCTCTATCGCCCACATACAGATTTAGTTATCTCAGGGGGACAAAAGAAAAACCTTACAAAGATGACTGGGTGATTAACTTAATTGTTCAATTTAAGGAGAGAGCGAAGAAACTGGTTAGAGCGTCCCGACGTGTCGGGAAGGTCAGAGGTTCTCTGATAGATCCTTGGGAGACTCCTCCATCATTCACTAATGACGATTACCAAGTATATATATGTCTTCAATAACAGTATCCATTCCCGGACACGAAAAGCGATCGTATCCTACAGCGACATCCGCAGCTGATATTCTTCAGGACATAGATTCTCAACTGTACACTAACTCCGTTGCTGTACTCATTAACGGTGTTTTGAAAGATCGAGATACAGTCCTGAGGGAAGATGCGGAGGTTGAAGCTGTTACTCTATCATCACCCCAAGGACATGATATCCTACTCCACAGCACATCACACTTGATGGCTCAGGCTGTTAAGCAGCTCTTTCCTAAAACAAAAGTTACTATCGGTCCTACTATTGAAAATCGATTCTATTACGACTTTGATAAGGAGACTCCCTTTACTGAAGAAGATCTCTCAAAGATTGAAGAACGAATGAAAGAACTTGCCGCAGAAGGATTAAAAATACAACGTCATGAACTTTCGAGAAAAGATGCTCTGAAACTTTTCAAAGAAATGGGGGAAAGTTATAAAGAAGAAATAATCGATGAAATTTCCGAGAGTGATACTATATCTGCTTACTCTCAAGGTGATTTTATTGATCTATGTAGAGGACCACATGTACCGGCAACAGATTTCATAAAATTCTTCAAACTGCTGAATATTTCAGGTGCTTATTGGAGAGGTGATGAAAAAAATAAAATGTTACAACGCATATATGGGACAGCCTTTCCTACAAAAAAACAGTTAAAACAATACCTCTTCTTACTTGAAGAAGCCAAGAGACGTGATCACCGAAAAATTGGAAAAGAAATGGAATTGTTTACTTTCGATGATGAAGTTGGTCCTGGACTACCTTTATGGCTTCCCAAAGGGGCTATTATAATTGATGAGTTGGAAAAATTAGCAAAACAAACAGAGCAAAAAGCAGGTTACCAGAGAGTTCGTACACCTCATTTGACCAAAGGAACTTTATATGAGAAATCAGGACATCTGCAACATTACAAGGACAGTATGTATCCTGCAATGGATGTGGATGGTATTGACTACTATATCAAACCAATGAATTGTCCACACCATCATAAAATTTATGCTGCGACTCCAAAAAGTTACCGTGATCTGCCAATCAGGTTGGCAGAATATGGCACTTGTTATCGATATGAAAAGTCTGGGCAGTTATTCGGGTTGATGCGAGTACGGAGCATGCAAATGAATGACGCACATATTTATTGTACTGAAGATCAGTTTAAAGATGAGTTTTTGGATGTTTGTAAAATGTATATGGAATACTTCTCTATCTTTGATATTGAAAAATATGAGATGGAATTTTGTACCCATTCTCCAGAAGGATTAGGAAAAAAATATATTAATGAACCTGAATTGTGGATTAAAACGGAACAAGCTGTTCGAGAGGCACTGAATGAAGGCAACATTAATTACTTGGAGATACCTGGAGAGGCAGCTTTTTATGGGCCAAAAATTGATGTCCAAGTTTGGAGTGCCATCGGAAAGAAATTTAC
The DNA here is from genome assembly GCA_046861645.1 of Fidelibacterota bacterium. Taxonomy (GTDB): domain Bacteria; phylum Fidelibacterota; class Marinisomatia; order Marinisomatales; family UBA2128; genus UBA2128. The sequence goes on from JBHHUM010000047.1 coordinate 7,784, forward strand.
CTTAGCGACAAATCAAGTTGATTTTGCTATTCCATCCAAATTCGATTTAACCTATACTAATGAGAAAAACGAAGAAGAAACTCCCTTATGTATCCATAGAGCACCACTAGGGACCCATGAACGTTTTATTGGATTTTTAATTGAGCATTTTGCAGGAGATTTTCCACTCTGGCTGGCTCCAATACAGGTAGCTGTACTTTCTATCTCAGAGAAAACCAGTGATTACGCTATACAAGTGGGAAATCAATTAAAAGAAGCTAGTATCCGGAATGAAGTAGATATCAGAGCAGATAAAATTGGTGCTAAGATAAGGAAGGCCGAAATAAGAAAAATTAATGTCATGTTCATAGTGGGTGAAAAAGAAGCTCAAACTAAGACGGTATCGGTCAGGAGGAGATTCCAGGGTGATTTAGGATCCCGATCACTTAATGATATCATCACTGAATTACAAAAGGAAATCAACGAAAAAAGGAGATTACAGAAATCGCAAAAATAGAGAAAATCAAAATTAACAACAACATTCAGGCGGAAGAAGTTCTGGTCATTGCGGATGATGGGACCAAGCTGGGTGTCATGTCCACCGAAAAGGCTATAGTCGCAGCGGAGAATGCAGGTCTTGATCTGGTCGAAGTTGCTCCCAAGTCAAATCCACCTGTTTGTCGCTTGATGGATTATGGGAAGCTTAAATATGATCAGAAAAAAAAGGATCAAAGCAGTAAGAAAAAACAGCATGTTATTAAGACAAAAGAAGTTAGATTCCGCCCCCGAATCAGCCAGAATGATTTTGAAACTAAGATCAATCTGTCCAAGAAATTCCTTGAGCAGGGATTTCACTTGAAAGTAACCGTGATGTACCGGGGAAGAGAGATGGCTCGTCAAGATTTAGGAGAAGATCTGGTAAATAGGATTTATGAAGCGTTAGATGGTTTTGCTGATGTGGAGAAGCGTGCAGAAATGCAAGGAAATAGATTTTCCATTTTAATGAAACCCGTTTAAAGGAGTATCAGAGATGCCAAAAATAAAAACTAGAAGGGGTGCAGCGAAAAGATTTAGTTTTACCAGTAAGGGTAAATTAAAAAAGAATAGAGCAAATCGTGCACATCTGCTTGGTAAGAAAAGTTCAAATAGGAAGCGTGGTCTTCGTCACAGCAATCAGGTCAGTGCTGCGGATGCCAGCCGCGTAAAGAAAATGTTAGGAGAATAACAATGCCTCGTGTTACATCTTCCGTTCCAAGAAGGAAAAAACACAAGAAAATCTTACAACAAGCCAAGGGATATTACGGCGCACGTAGCAGACAATATAAGAGCGCCAAAGATGCCATTGAAAGAGCGATGCTTTACAGTTACAGAGATCGTCGCCAACGCCGTCGTAATTTCAGACGGCTCTGGATTTCCAGAATCAATGCTGCCGCCCGGCAGAATGGCACTACTTATTCCCGGTTAATGGCTGGTCTGAAAGATAAAAATATTAACCTCGATAGAAAAGTGTTAGCTCATCTTGCTGTCCATGAACCTGATGCTTTTAAGGTCATTGTGAAGCAAGCGGTGACATAGAATCGAAAATATTACACTTTTAGATAATCGATGTTATGTGAATCCGCTCAATACAACGGGCGGATTTTTGTATATTTATTTTTCAGTTAAAAGACATTAATTTGGATTTCAAGCATCAAAGCACTATTATGAACATTTGGGACTTAATAGAAAAAATAAGAGCTGATTTTTCAAGAGCAGTAAAAGACAAATCTCTTTCTGATAAGGAAATCATCGAATTAAAGAATAAATTCCTGGGCCGGAAGGGAATGGTGGCTGATTTGTTTAGCCAGATGAAAGATGTTCCATTTGAGGATCGTCCTAAAGTTGGAAATAAACTGAACCAGTTGAAAAACGATTTAGGACAAGCGATTGATAATTTACTGGCAGAAACTTTTAGGGATAAATCTTACGATATTGAAAAGTTAGACTATACACTTCCGGGAGATTTTATCCCGGTAGGATCCATACATCCTATTGAGAGTTCTATTCAGGAAATTAAGGAGATCTTTGGAGCAATTGGTTTTAACTCTGTGTATGGTCCTGAGATTGACGACGATTATCACAACTTTGAAGCTTTGAATATACCCCATCACCATCCAGCTCGGGATATGCAAGATACATTTTATATCGCAGAAGATATCGTACTCCGTACCCATACATCCAATACTCAAATTCACGTGATGGAAAACCAGGAACCACCCTTAAGAGTTATTGTCCCCGGGAGAGTCTATCGTAATGAAGCTATCAGTGTCCGAAGTTATTGTCTATTTCACCAGATAGAAGGTCTTTACGTAGGTAAGGATGTTTCTTTTGCTGAGTTAAAAGGAACGTTAGAATATTTTGCACAATCGTTCTTTGGTATGGACGTGAAAACTCGTTTTCGTCCCAGTTATTTTCCTTTCACTGAGCCAAGTGCAGAAGTAGATGTATCGTGCATCTTTTGTAATGGACAGGGATGTAATACATGTAAAAGGACCGGATGGTTGGAGATTCTGGGTTGTGGTATGGTTGATCCAGCTGTATTTGAAAAAGTGGGTTATGATCCTGAAATATGGAGTGGTTACGCTTTTGGGATGGGTATCGAAAGATTAGCCATGTTAAAATATGGCATTAACGATATTAGACTTTTCTTTAATGGAGACGTCCGCTTTCTGAGGCAGTTCAGATGATCATAAGTCTCGATTGGTTACGTACTTTGGTTGATTTCAATATTAGTCCTCGACATTTAGCTGATTTGTTAACAGCTGGAGGGCTGGAAACAGAAGTAGGAAGTGAGAGTATTCTTAAGCTTGATTTGACTCCCAACCGTCCTGATTGTATGTCCCATTTAGGAGTAGCACGTGAAGTAGCAGTCCTTAATGGGGGTAAGTTTAACCGACCTGTTATAAATCTTCAAGAGTCCGATCAAAATGTAGAAGAGTCGATTTCCGTAGAGATTAAGGATCCTGTTGCCTGCCCACGTTATGCAGTTCGCATAGTTAGAAATGTAAAAATAGGACCTTCCCCTGATTGGATGTCGACACGTTTGGAAACTGTAGGTATTCGAAGTATTAATAATGTGGTAGACATTGCAAACTATGTGCTGATGGAATTGGGACATCCTTTACACACTTTTGACTTAAGCAAAATCGAAGGTGAAAAAATCATTGTTAGATTAGCTTCGGAAGGAGAGAAAATTATTACTCTCGACCATGAGGAGAGAATACTGAACAGTCGCCATCTATTAATTTGTGACACTGAAAAACCAATCGCACTCGCTGGAATAATGGGCTGTGCAAATTCAGAAGTAACTGAGTCAACTCAAGATATTCTGATAGAGAGTGCCTATTTTGATCCAGTAACCATTCGCAGGGGCGCCAAGTTTTTTGGTCTGAATACAGAAGCCTCAAAACGTTTTGAGAGAGGGACAGATTATGAAGGATTAATTATAGCCCTAAATAGAACTGCTGCGTTATTAGCTGAACTAGCTGGAGGTAGTGTTGATAAGGGGATTGTTGATGCATATCCTGACAAATTGTATTCATCAAAAATAGATCTACGAACCAATAAAATCGCTGCGGTAATAGGACAGAACATTGACGAAAGATTTATAGAAGAAACCTTCAATGGTTTGGAAATAGCTACAGAGCATTCTCCCGACGGATTTATATGTATTCCGCCATCATTCAGACCAGACCTTGACCGGGAAATTGATCTGATAGAAGAATTGGCCAGGGTGTTTGGTTATGAAACCATTCCTTCCAAATTTTCATATGAAGGTGACTTAACAGAGGTCAGGCAAGATCCCCAAAAGCAGGTATACAAACTGAAGAGTTTCTTAGCTGGAATAGGGTTTAATGAAATCTTAAGTAACAGTCTTATGAATAGACATAAAGCTACCTTATTTGTAAAAAGTGAGCCCTTGGAAGTTCAAAATCCTCTCAGTCATGAAATGTCAGCTTTACGTCCATCATTAATTCCTGGTCTTCTTCGTACTTTAAGATATAACCTAAATAGAAATGAGACGAATCTCGCTCTTTTTGAATATGGAGTAGTGTTTTCAGCTAACCCTAAAATGGAATTGGGTAGAGAGGAATCAGCCCAGTTAGCTGGCATCGTATGTGGAAAAAGAGAACCTCAGGGATGGCGATCTGGTCATCAATCATTTGATTTCTATTATTTAAAAGGGATTATTAATGCACTTGCAAAATATATGAATGTGAATAAAGTAACTCATTCTGCTGTCGATAATCCTTATTATTTCGATAACGAATTTGAAGCTAAAGTCAAGGAGGATACTCTTGCAGTTTATGGCAGCATTCAACAAAACCATCTTAAAATTTATGAAATTGAAGAACCAGTATTTGGGTTTTCAATAAATCTCGAAATCGCTCTTGACCTTCTGTCCAGGACAATTCGATTTTCACCAGTTCCCCAATTCCCAGGTATCGTTCGGGATTTTTCTTTCTCTATAGGAAAAAATGTGAAAGCTGCAGATGTAGAAGTACTGTTATGGTCTGAAGGAACTGATCTACTAAAAAACGTTGAGCTTATAGATCTCTATACTGGGGAACAAATTAGTTCTCGTGATAAAAGTGTGACCTTTAGACTTCAATTTCAAGCGACGGACAGGACACTTACGGATGAAGAAATAGATGATATTTCGACACTAATAATTCAAGTGGTAAGGAAAAATTTAGGAGCTAAATTACGATAGTGATGAGTGTACAACTTCCCCAACTAAAAGCATTAGAACAGCGGATTGAGCAGTTATCCGAAGAAATTAACAATTTGCGAAAGAAAAATAATAATGGTTCGGTATCGCTTAATGCTGAGGTAAAATCCCATATAGAGGAAAAAATTCGAAAATTGCTGGATATGTTAAATGCTTTCTAAGGAGGTATTTATGGAGGATCAAGATCAGAATTTTGTTCGAGTATCAATTTTTGGTCAGGAGTATACTGTTAAAGCACAAGCGGATTCCAGGTACATAGCTGATGTCGCTGAGTATGTAGATTCGAAAATGCAGGAGGTAGCAGAAGGATTACCTTCCAATCAATCTGAGTTAAGAATTGCTATACTAACTGCCATGAGCATCACTGATGAACTGTTTTCCATCAGGCGCGAGAGAGAAGATATAATCTCTGATGTGGAGAATCGGGCAGCGTCCATGGTAGAACTGATTGATGAGTCGGTTCTCTCTTAGAAGTTGTTTTACTGGCTTATTAGTTAGTTTTTTCATTCATATCACCTCGGAGTTATCTAAATGTCAAACACAACCTCTACATTAATTCTATCAGGTAAAGAAGTTGCAGCAGCCGTGTATGATCGCTTGGAGGCAACGATTTCATCATTAGCCTCTCGAGGAGTGGTACCAGGATTGGCTGCGGTATTAATGGGAAGCGATCCAGCTTCGGAAGTCTATGTTCGCATGAAGACAAAACGCTTCGCTAAACTTAACCTTCATTCAGAAACCATATATATCCCAAATGATATGAAAGAACATGATATCGTGGATATTATAGTCCGTCTGAATGAAAACCCTGAATTTCATGGAATACTGGTACAGCTTCCCCTTCCAAAGGAAATTAATACCGACCGGATACTCAATACAGTCTCTCCAGTAAAGGATGTAGATGGGTTTCATCCTGAAAATCTGGGACGATTGGCATCTGGTCAACCGAGATTCATTCCCTGTACACCTAAGGGGATACTTGAAATTTTAAAATTCTATCATATTTCTCCTCAGGGGAAGCATGTTGTAGTGGTGGGGAGGAGTAATATTGTAGGTAGACCCATGTCTCTGTTATTAGGATTGAAGAATGAAACTGGTAATGCAACTGTTACTGTCTGCCATTCCCGAACCCCTGATATTGGATATCATACCAGACAAGCAGATATAATAATTGCCGCTGTAGGTGTTCCCAATTTAGTTAATGCTGAAATGGTATCTCCAGGGACAGTCATCATTGATGTAGGAGTGAACAGGGTAGATGATAAGAGTGAAAAGGGGTATCATCTTGAGGGTGATGTAGATTTTGATGGAGTACAGGGCATTGCTTCAGCCATTACTCCGGTTCCTGGTGGAGTTGGCCCCATGACGATAGCCATGCTGGTACAGAATACTGTGGATGCTGCGAAAAACATGCTTACATAATAGATTTTAGTTATGATGTATAACTTATAGTATTTCAATAGCTAAACTAAGATAGGTAATAGTAAATTTTGACGTTGCCCCCATAGCTCAGTCAGGATAGAGCGTCGGATTCCGGTTCCGAAGGCCAGAGGTTCGAGTCCTCTTGGGGGTACAAGGTGGGTAGTAAATAAACAAGTGACTATTCATTCTTTATCACCAGATAGTGAGAGAGCAGAACGGTAACCCTTGCGGTGATGATGGATAATTTCAGTAATCACACTTACAGCAATCTCCGGAACGGTTTCAGCTTGGATATCTAGCCCCACTGGAGAGTGAATTTTATTTATCTGTTCCTGTGAAATACCTTCTTTATTAAGCGAATCAGATAATATCTTCCATTTTCGTTGACTGCTGACGAGCCCCACATAATCAAGATTCTGTTTGATTAGCCAATGCATCAAATGCAAATCTTGCTGATGACCTCTTGTTGCAACCAAGGCATAATCCTGAGGTGACGTCGAAACCTGATCATCAAGATTAGATGATAAATCCAGTTTAGTGTACTGTATATCAGGAAATCGCTCTGAGTTAAGAAATTCCACTCGATCATCATAAACTTGAACGTCTAAATCGATAAAATGTGCAATATCTGCGACTGCTTTACCTACATGACCAGCGCCAAAGATGTGTAGGACAGGGGGAGGCAATAACAACTGAATAAGCTGTATGGTATTGTCATCCTCGAAGGAGTGAGGTTTACCACTTTTAATAACGCTATCCATTTTTTTCTTAAGTGTTTCCGGACAATTATCCGGGAGTCTATTAGATCCATACCAGCTGCGGGATGGTGATATATCGTCAGTTTTGTTAAGAGTTGTAACCAGTAATCCAGATGAACTACTGGAATTCAAATAATCGATGGATTTCCAGAAATTCTGGAGGGACTTGGTAAAAGGCTCGATCAGAATTTTCGTAATGCCCCCGCAGAGACTACCATCAGCTTCTGTATTATCATTAGTCAAATCAAATTGCTTCAGGATTGGTTTACCGGAATCAATAACCTGTTTTGAAGTTTCAATGACATCGAATTCCATACGCCCACCCCCCACAGTGCCCGTATTCCTCCCTTCTTCAGGAACCAGCATGAGAGGATAGTCCTTTCTTGGCACAGAACCTTTCGACAGTACAATAGTACAGAGTGCTGCTTTTTGTGTAATGTCAAAATCTATTAGTGTTTGATATACCTCTTTTTCCATGACGGTTTGTATTCAACCCTGAGTATTAATTAAGACTGCTTCAAGCACTGCCCGGCCAATGGATCGAGCTTTATCAGAAATGCTCAGATAATCAACATCTCCACGAGGGTCAATATCTCCTATCTTTAATCCATCTGTGACTGGCACAGCAGGATTTATTAGACCTCGGACAATTCCAGAAAGGGGAGAGGTAATTGCTGTGTTATCATCCAAACTTCCTATTTCATCTCCTTCTTGTACAATATCTCCAAATGATACATTCCACTTCAATATCCCGTTTCCTGGAGATTTTATCACTCTTCGTTTTGTTTCACCGCCAACATTACCCGGTATTCCGGTATCAGGCAAAGCTTTCCCTTTCCATATGACCTTCCCAAGATTGTGACCCCTCATCGTTTCGATAACGGCATGGCAATTCCTACCTGCTGAAAATCCTGGACCAAGTCCTATTACAAATTTCGCCCAATTACGATAATCAGAGTTATATCTTTTTTTCATGCGAACATCTACTAAAATATCAGGTGAAAGTTCTTTCAGTTGTTCAGGTTTGTCAAGTAACAAGGGAATATAGTTTGATTTCTCTAACGGGAATGAGCTCATGTCTACAAGCTTGGCTGAAACATCCTCGACAAATGACTCACCTTCAATAACGGCATCGCTGAATGTTACCGGACGGCGAATAGCTAAAGGGGGGTTAATTTCACTCAGAAATATTCTAAACCCCGCTCGAAATAAGGAGACAGCTGCAGCGCTCCCTAATTCACCAGCTCCGCGAATCCAGATTACGGGTTTGGTCTTGTTCATATTATTCTTTCCACCATGATTCCCTGACACTTCCATAGAAAACTGAATGTGAAGAACGATCCTTGATAGCTGCTGCCAGTGCCCGAGATTCATCATTATTTGAACTGACTTTGTTGATGAAATAGACTATTTGAACCGGTGCAGGGATTTTGGATAGGTATCCAAGGGGATGGGTGACAACTTTTGCGATTATATCTGGTGTGAGAATTTCCTCAGGAGTCAGTTTCCACTTTTCGCAGAACAGTTCCGGCCGGTGAACCTTTCCGTCTTGAATCCTCGTGTTAATTGCATCAGCACCTATCAATATGATCACATGAGTAGAAAAAACCGGAACAACGGGATCATAGTCAGTATGTGCCTTAAGAGGGAGGTTTCGTGAGCCGTCTGCCTCAACCAGGGTAATATCGGCATATTGGTGGAACGTTTTTAACTGGTTAACAGTAAAACCCTGATATTTATCCGTTCGAATTTTCTTTTGTAGTAAATAGAGTGGATTCTGTGCTTTGAATTTAGACTCTAAATCAACATTTTCATTTGAATCAATTAAGTGAAGGGGAACACTCTTTTCAGGTCCTGCTTTTGTAACAGAAGTTAACAGGACTTTGTCAAAGTGTAATGACAACTCCTTTCCCAACTTAAAAACAAGGGAAGACTTACCTCCTCCACCCAGAAAAGCTACACAAGCTCCTTTGGATAAAGGTACCTCATCGTGGAATATGTTTGAGAATAACATGGGTAGCAGCTTGGGTAGAAATTAATTCAGTATACATCAAGCAAAAAGAGAAGTCTTAGACCCAAATTCCGACATTGAATTGTACATCTACCACCGATTATCCTGTAAAAAAAGCCGGGACAGGCTTATGAAGAGTGGAGAACTCGAACTCACCCCACGCATGTCCGCCCGGCCATGCTTACATTTCATTACGGTAGACCCTCACAAAAGATGGCCTGCCAACCCTCCCTCAGGTCGGAAGCAAGCTAGCGGTCGAGCAGGGAGGTTGACGGGAACGAAGTACCTCTCGTCAAGCAGTGTTATCTTCGCTTACTACCATAACATCCAATGG
>JBHHUM010000048.1:0-16966 GCA_046861645.1 Fidelibacterota bacterium
GCATGCTAGAGATTCCGGCGGCCGGCGTTTACGGGTTGGGACTGCGGGCTGTTGGCGAGGCGCAACTCTTTGTCGATGGTAACCTCCTTACGCGGACAGTGGCGGAAGAGCCAACCAGGGCACTACCTTCACCGATCACTCAAGCGCCCCGAAATCCTCTGCTCACCCTTTTGGGCGTTATCGCTGTTTTGGGCCGAGTCTTGAGCTACTTTAATACCATCAGGATCAAAGACTATGACCCCATCTTTATTAACTCTTTGAATTCGTGAGGCACCACTTGTCCATGACACATATATTCCACCACTATAATCCGATGCATACCCAATTAATCCTTGTTGTCCAAACCCCAAATCAATCCCATTCTCCCCAAAAACATATTGACCACTGGAATCAACCCGATTCACTAATAGTACGCTTGGACCAACACCAATAACGCCTCCGTTGCCATCGGAGAAAGCTCCTCCGTGGCGATATTCTCGTGAGTCCGGGATCCTTCCCAGCAGTGTATCCGACCACAGATGATTACCTTCAAGGTCTAACTTCTGGCGCTTGATATTAGCACCGAAGCTGATGAATACATTGCCGCTTACGTCGGTAGCATTTATGTCAAGGTAGCCCCCATCATAAGTGTTCTCCCATAGAGAATCGCCATTCAATTCTATTCTACGGCAATAACTCCTGCTGCTGTCAAAGTCGCTATATCCAACAACAAAGCCGCCGTTGTAATCCGGCTTCATGTCCCCTAGCTTATGCCATCCCGAACTTGCTTCACTGCTGATCCGTATGCCATTGGTACCGAATCTGACCTCTCCACTAGCGTCAACCCTCTGAATGTATATTTCGTTGTTTTCAGGAAAGCCCATCCAGTCGAATGTTGAATTTCGATAATCCTTCCAGCATATCACCGCTCCGCCGCTGTCATCGCTTACTACCGCTCCCCACTGGTTGCCCAAGTTGGATAGGTTCAAGCCGAACATGTGTGAGGCTTCAGTAAGCAACACTGAATTCCCTCCCCACACGGGATAGCCGTAACGATCATATTTCTTAGCCTTCATCTGATCGGCATTAGCGATATAAATGACAATTACAGACTGTTCTTCCTCGTCTACCACCAGGTAGGGGTACAGACCGTAGTCTACAAATATGGCGGAATCAACAGTAGTGGGCCACTGGGCAGTCAAGGGTATTGAGCTTGCCAATAATAGAGCTATAAACTGAATTATCAGATATATTCTTGTAGTGTGTATAATCATAAATTTTTTTGTAATCTACGAGACGTTAGATTAATTGTCAAACACTGCTGTTGGGTGTAGAACCAGATGTTCACTAATGCTTGTTGTAGCAACTTGCGCAAACCAGTGCCTAAGACAGAATAATCGCTTGGCAGTTAGAACATACAGGAATTAAATTGACCGAAACTATCTTGCTGGAGGTATTACAGTGCACCAATTCCTAAAACCCGTTTTTGCAACAATTCTCATACCTTTTGCTCTGTGGGCGCAAGATGATTTCTATCCCACGGAACCTTACTACGGAGGTGGCGTCGGCTTTAGTGAGATGTTTCTGTTTGTAGATGTGGGTAAGCTGGAAGGCTTCGAGCTGCTTGGAACAGTCACAGATACAGTCGGAAACAGTACCGGCCTTGGATTCAACACAGATGACTTCCGTACTCCGTTTGTGATCTATGGAGGCGAAGGATTTTCCCAGATTACTGGTCGGTGGCGCATCGGTGGCTATGCCGGATTGGGAACTTCGACCATTAGCGATCGAGGCGAGATAACCCTTTTCTTGGATCTGAATGGTGACGGTATTCGTGATGCAGATGAGGCCATTCAAACATATGAAGGAGATGTTCCGGATCGGCAGGCTTCCTTTACCATTCTGATAAGCGGCGCTATCGTGGAGTACACGATTCCCATTCTACGTGGCTTGGAACTGAACGCCGGAGCGCTCATGGGCCTGGGAAGTGTGACAGCGAAGATAACCCAAAGTTCAGGCGGCGGTGGATGGGAAGATCAATTTACAGATATGTTCTCTGTAGGTCCGGAGGGTTATTATGCGGTAGGTGACCTCGATACCAGTGGTACGATAGATAATGACGATTTTGCTTTAGTACAGACTTTCACGGCGACGGCTGCCGGATCGAACATGACCTCGCTGAGGGGGTCATTTTTCAATATGCAACCTTACGCTGGGATAAAACTACAATTCCTGGATCGTATGGGTCTCCGTCTGACTGTGGGGTACAACATGGGTTCAGTTCAACAGGGTCAGTGGATCCTCAACGACTTGGAGCGGATAAGTGATTCCCAGAAGACTTCCTTCAACGGTCTGGCCGTCAGGGCGATGATATATTTTGGTCTGTAACTGCTTCTATCAACGTCCTTAATAACCGGGGATGTGCACCATTTTCTTGACTGAATAGCAATCTTATGGCACGAATAAAAAAGCAGATCATATTTGTACTGGTTACTGTAGTGGTATTTCTGGTGGGGGCTTCTTTTGTTGCCCCCGCTCTCTCCACCCGCTCCAGTGAAATCTATGAGAAGATAAAGATTCTCAACCAGATTATCTCGATTGTCAATGAGAACTACGTGGAGCCCGTGGATTGGGATGATGTTTTGGACGGTGCTTTTCATGGGTTACTGGAAAGACTGGATCCCCATTCAGCCTATATACCTAAGAAGCAGTTGGAGACCATTTCGGAGCAGTTTCACGGGAAATTTGAAGGGATTGGTATTGAATTCGACATTTTAGGTGGTTATATAACGGTCATTTCCCCGATTGTAGGTTCGCCTTCGGACCGGGCTGGTCTGCAACCGGGTGATCAAATTATCGCCATTGAGCGCGAGAGTGCTTACAAAATTACTAAAGAGGAGGTGTTTGAAAAGCTGCGCGGGCCAAAGGGCAGCAGGGTAAATATCACCGTCTCCAGGATAGGTGTTAAAAAACCTTTTGAGGTTGAGATTATCAGGGATGAGATTCCTATTTTCAGCGTTACTTCAACCTTTATGCTGGATGATGAGACAGGGTATATACAGCTGCGTAGATTTTCATCGACCACATCCAGGGAAGTCCGTGAAGCTTTGGATCATCTCCAGGAGTTGGGAATGACGCAACTAATTTTTGATTTGCGGACGAATAGTGGTGGTTATCTTGAACAGGCAGTGGATGTAGCTGATAATTTCTTTGTGTCTCGTGATACCATCGTCTACACGGAGGGACGTCGCCTGGGATCAAGGAAAGTCTATCGGGCATCTTCTCGAATAGGACACGAAGACTTTGCTCTGGTGGTATTGATTGATCGTTGGTCGGCCAGCGCCAGTGAAATTGTGGCAGGAGCTGTTCAGGATTTAGACCGTGGTTTAATTGTAGGAGAGACCAGCTTCGGTAAAGGATTGGTTCAGCAGCAGTGGATTCTCAATGATGAATCCGCCCTGCGGGTGACCATTGGACGATACTATACACCCAGTGGGCGACTTATCCAGAGACCCTATGCAAACGGGACACACGAATACTACCGGGAGCTGGCTGATGAGGATAGGGAAGCCAAGCTGGATTCACTGAAGGTGGAACATCCCCGGTACAAGACCCGTCTGGGTAGGGAAGTCTACGGTGGTGGTGGAATTACGCCGGATGTTTTTGTAGCGCTGGTAAGTAGAACCACGGAAACACGCAAGTTGCTCAGAAACGAGAAGAGATTTACCTTTAATTGGGGAACGGCACAGGCCTCCTCAGAAAGAGGTAAATGGTCATCCCTTAGTGATTTTATGCAAAACTATAAAATCAGCGATAGTCAGTTTTCATCTTTCCTTGAATTTGTCCACCAGGAAGGTATGGTAGAATTAGACAAAACGAAATTAGAAGAGGATATTCCTTATCTGAAGGTTGTCCTTAAAGCCGAGATAGCGGGTACGTTATGGGGAAGAGGAGCCTATTACCAGGTGTTGGTAAGTGGAGACACCCAGGTTATCGAAGCCCGCAAACTATTGGGACAGGCCAGACAGTTTTTAACCACAAAGAGTGAATAAAAAGTGTTATTTTCAAGTGATAATGCTTCGTTGACATTACAAGGGCTTTTGATTATTTTCGTGCGCACTTAAGGTGCTAATAGTAATAAGGAGATAGCTAAATGGTTCAATATTTCTTAGAAGGTGGTGGTTTCATGTGGCCAATCCTTGTGCTGCTATTGTTCGGCTTGGGATTTGGCGTCGAGAGACTTATTACGTTATTCAGTGCTTCAATCAACACGAAGAAGTTTCTCGGTTCGGTTCGCGGGGCGCTTCAAAACGAAGGCTATGAAGCTGCCGTAGAAGTATGTAGCAAAACCCCTGGTCCTGTTGCGGAGGTCTTTCATGCCGGGCTGACGAGGGCTCACAGGGGTATTGATGCTGTGGAAAAAGGCATCGAAAGTGCGGGAGCGGTAGAAATGGCGTTCTTGGAAAAGAACATGGTGTGGCTCAGTACGGTAGTTACCTTGGCTCCCATGTTTGGCTTTACCGGTACAGTTTATGGGATGATTCAGGCTTTTGACGATATTAAAGCCGCCAATGAAATTTCTCCATCAATTGTTGCTGGTGGTATTTCCATTGCCCTGCTGACCACTCTTTTTGGTTTGGTTGTGGCGATTATTATTCAGCTGATTCAGAACTTTCTTATCTCCCGGGTGGATAAGCTTATTGTGGATATGGAAGAGAGCTCAGTCATTCTGCTGGATGAATTAGCTGAGATGGAACAGTCAGGTAAGCTTTCCAAAGCTAAGCCTGCCGATCTGGCACCGTCAAGAAGGACTGCCAAGAAAAGCGGGGGCAAAAAAGCCAAGACTGAAAAGGAGTAGCTATCAAGAAACGCACCAAGCCTGGAGAAATACCGACTGCCTCCATGGCAGATATAGCCTTTTTGCTGTTGATATTTTTCCTGGTTACTACTACTATTGATATGGACAAAGGTCTTGACCTCGTCCTACCCCCAGTGGGTGAGAAGAAGGACATTCCCAAAAAGAACATCGCCAACCTGCTGGTAGATGCTAAGGGGAATGTTCTCCTGGATAAGAAACCTATCCAGATTCGAGACATAAAAAAAGAAGTGATGCGGATGATAGCGGAAAATGACAAGTTGATTATTTCGGTCAAGACTCATCCGAGTACCAAGTACCAAGCCTACATTGATGTACTGGATCAGTTGAAGTTGGCTAACGCAAAGAAAATTTCCATTGCGGAGCCTGATAGGTGAAGTTCAAATCGAAAACGGAAGTTGTAGCGGAGATCCCCACGGCTTCCATGCCGGATATCATTTTCATGCTGCTGATATTCTTCATGGTAACGACAGTTTTACGTACCTACGAGGGTTTGAATGTATTCTTACCCCAGGCCAAAAAAATCCAGAAGCTGGAAGAGACGAAGCGCCATATTGCTCATGTTTTTGTTTCCAAAGATGGCCTCATTTCCATTGACGACAAAGCTATACCGAAAGAGCATGTGGATCGGATAATGAGAATAAAGAGGACAGCAGACCCTAAACTGGTCGTTTCTTTAAAGGCTGATAAGGATGCTTCCATGGAGTTGATTAACGAGATACATACCGAGCTCCGAGAGGCGGATGCTCTGAAAGTGAACTACTCCTCGAAATCGAAGGCGCCTCAATCGTGATCATAAGAAAGGACTACAGAATATCACTTAAGTATCGGTATCCGGTGATGGTACGCGGTGCGATTTTGTTTAGCATCTTGCTCTTGGTGGGATTATCCATCGCCTTCCCTCGCTTTGTTGCTGAGCAATTTATTCAGATGGATATGCAAAGGGAGGAAGTTACTCTTGAAGTAGACATTCCTCAGACTGAGCAGTTCGAACAACCTCCTCCTCCTGCCCGGCCGTCTATTCCTGTAGCGTCAGATCGTGAAGATTTAGCTGATGATGTTACGATAGAGGATACTGAGTTTGAGGATTTCGTTGAGTGGGATGCCCCACCACCGCCCCCTTCCTCAGGCCCAGATGTCAAATTTATAGCTTACGACGAAGCCCCTGTTCCCATTGGAGGCTATGGTGCCATCCAGAGAAATATTGTGTATCCGGAGATTGCTCAGGAGGCGGGCATAGAAGGTCAGGTCGTCATCCAGGCCTTTGTGGATAAAAAGGGCCGCGTGCAGGAAATGACCGTTCTAAAGGGCATACCCAACACTGGTCTTGATGAAGCTGCCATGGCGGCGATCAAAAAAACCCGGTTTAAACCTGCCCGTCAGCGAGACCGCGCGGTGGGTGTTTATATATCCATCCCTGTTAATTTTAAGCTCAAGGGCTAGCCCTACTCCCTATCTGAACCCTTTCTCCTGCATAATTAGTCAGGCAGGTATTTAACGAGTGGGAATGCCAGTTATGCAGAATGACGCTTTCTAAAAGGTTGCTTTTATGAATTCTCTGTTCAACCTGGCGATGTGGGAAATGGAAATTTCTTTGGGGCATTCTATTTCGCAAGCTCCCGTATTGGTACAGCTTCCAAAGCCTTCTTCATCCATTTTGGCCACCATGTTTTTTACCCTGACTTCTCTTTCGGGCCACCCCTGTGGTAGCAGGGAGAATTGAGAAACCTTAGCGGCGACAAATAACATGGCTGAAGAGTTTTTACAGGTAGCCACGCAGGCCCCACAGCCGATGCAGGCGGCGGCATCAAAGGCTTCGTCTGTATCCTTCTTGGGGATGGGGATGGCATTAGCGTCGGGTGCAGCGCCGGTGTTTACAGAAATATAGCCCCCAGCCATTATAATACGATCGAAGGAGGTACGATCTACAACCAGGTCTTTGATGACCTGAAAAGGGCCTCCCCGCCACGGTTCTAGAACAATCGTAGCACCATCATCAAAACTGCGCATATGGACCTGACACGTAGTGACACCACGTAGGGGACCGTGTGCCCTGCCGTCAATAAAGATTCCACAGGTTCCGCAAATTCCCTCGCGGCAATCGTGATCAAAAGCGATGGGATCCTCACCCTTCTTAACTAAGTTGTCATTGAGCAAATCCATGGCTTCAAATAGAGACATATCCGTAGATAGGTTGTTTATCGGGTAGGAAACGAAGGCTCCCGACTGCGCACCAGCTTTTTGTCTCCATATTTTAAGAACGATATCCACTATTTGTAACTCCGGGTGGTGAGGTCGACATTCTCGAATTCCAGAATTTCCTTATGCATAGCCGGTTTCCCCTTTTTCCCTTTATACTCCCAGGCAGCCACGTAGGCAAAGTCTTTGTCGTTACGCAGGGCTTCGTTCTCTGCGGTCTGGTGTTCCTCCCGAAAGTGCCCTCCACACGATTCTTCGCGAAGAAGTGCATCACGAGCCATCAGCTCCCCTAACTCCATAAAGTCTGCGACACGACCGGCCTTTTCCAATTCCTGATTAATTTCGTGGGGAGGACAGGTAATTTTAACATCATCCCAGAATTCTTTTCTGATGCGGGGAATTTCTGCTAACGCTTTTTCCAGTCCCGCCCTGTTTCTGGACATACCAACATATTCCCACATTACCTTGCCAAGCTCTTTGTGAAAATCGTCTACTGTACGAGATCCATTATTGTTGATGAAGTAGTCAATGGTCTCTGACAAGTGCTTTTCAGCCATCACGAAATTTTCGTGAGAAGAATTAATTCTATCCAAGTCCGTTGTAGCTAAATAATTGCCAAGGGTATAAGGAATAATGAAGTAACCGTCAGCCAGAGCCTGCATGAGGGCACTGGCCCCCAGGCGATTGGCGCCATGATCGGAAAAGTTTGCTTCTCCGATTACATGGAGCCCGGGAATAGTACTCATTAAATTGTAATCCACCCATAACCCCCCCATTGTATAGTGAACAGCAGGATATATTTTCATTGGTGTTGTGTAGGGGTCTTCCCCGGTAATCTGTTTATACATATCAAAAAGATTACCGTATTTTGCCGATACCTGTTCTTTGCCCAGGCGTTCAAGTGCCTCCTGGAAATCAAGATAGACTGCAAAACCAGTGGGTCCAACACCTTGTCCGTGGTCACACATTTCCTTTGCTCGTCTGGAAGCTACATCCCGGGGGACGAGGTTTCCAAAGGAGGGGTACAATCTTTCCAAATAATAGTCTCTTTCCTCTTCAGGAATATCAGCAGGATTGCGATGATCTCCTTTTTTCTTTGGTACCCAGACTCTACCGTCGTTTCTAAGGCTCTCGCTCATCAACGTAAGTTTTGATTGGTGCTCACTGGAAACGGGAATACAGGTGGGATGGATCTGTGTGAACGAGGGGTTAGCGAAATAAGCACCTTTTTTGTATGCCCGCCACACTGCTGTGGCGTTGCAGTACATGGCATTTGTAGATAAGAAATAGACATTACCATATCCTCCTGTAGCTAGAATTACCGCGTCAGCAACATGTGAGTGAATGTCTCCATTAATCAAGTTACGGGTGATAATTCCCCGGGCTTTGCCGTTGATTACAACCAGGTCCAGCATTTCATGTCGAGGGTGGAATTGTACCGTTCCCAACCCCATTTGACGAGCCATGGCAGAATAAGCGCCTAAAAGTAGCTGTTGACCGGTCTGCCCCCTGGCGTAGAAAGTGCGTGAAACCTGTGCCCCGCCAAAGCTACGGTTGTCTAACAGACCACCATATTCCCGGGCAAAGGGTACTCCCTGAGCAACACATTGGTCAATAATATTATTACTGATTTCCGCCAGTCGATAAACGTTTGCTTCCCGAGAACGATAGTCCCCACCTTTGATGGTATCGTAGAATAGTCTGAAAATACTGTCACCATCGTTAGGATAATTTTTGGCGGCGTTGATCCCGCCCTGAGCGGCAATGCTGTGTGCTCTCCGGGGTGATTCATGATATGAAAAAGCTTGAATATTATAGCCCAGTTCAGCCAATGATGCAGCAGCGGAAGCTCCTGCCAACCCTGTTCCCACAATTATGATGTTGTACTTTCTTTTGTTAGCGGGACTTATCAGTTTTAAATCAAACTTATGTTGAGTCCATTTTTCGGCCAGTGGTCCACGGGGTATATTACTGTTTAACATCATCGGGCTCCTAACACACCAAAATAGAAGGCTATGGTGAAGAATCCGGCGGGAATGATAAACCAGAATAAAACGGCGATAACTTCAATCAAACGGCTGTATTTATTGTACCGAAGGCCGAATGTCTGAAAGGCGGATTGAAAACCGTGGTATAAATGAAACCCCAGAAGAATCATAGCCACGCTGTACATAGCCGTGATGATAGGATTACCAAAACCTACGGTATCGCCCACCACGATTTCATAGAAATTTGTGCTACTGTGCTCTGCCTGGAACCAGTACCAAATAGTGGAAAGATGCGTAATGAGAAAAATGAACAAGAGGCTTCCAGTTATGCCCATAGACCGAGAAAAAATGGTTGAATTTTCACCAGCTTTGTTTAGGGCATACTTATATGGGGAAGCTTTCTTGTTCTCCGCGGAAAGCTTTACACCAAAGAAAATATGGCCAATGAATATCAATGCCAACAGGACCTCAATAACACGAACCAGCGGCTTGATGGTTGCCAGAGTATCAACATAAGCATTAAATGTATCTTCACCACCGAACAGCATCAGATTACCAACAAAATGAATAACGAGATATAAACAGAGCAACAATCCCGTTGTTGCCATGAGAAGTTTCTTACCAACTGAAGAATTAATAAGTGATTTAAAAGGACTCATTTTATCTGTCGTGAATTGTAGTGAAGCGTGGGTACAAAATTAAAGACTGGATTGCTTATGTAGAAAGATTATAATAAGAGCTTTTTGGCCTATAATTTGAAGTTATTACGGTTAAGATTTTGGCTCAAACTTATTCAGGCTGCGCGACTGCACAGGTGTACCCAGATTTTCTGGGAGCAGCTGGTCTGAACAGAATCGGCCGGTTCATGGTAGATCCCAGAGATCAGCGTGACGAGAAAGAGTGGTTTGAACTGATTTCAACCGACAGCGGCATATTTGGGTGCATCGGTATGATGGCGTGTGATGATGTTTGTCCCAAGGACCTTCCGCTGCTGGAGGTGTTTGCTTACATACGCCGCAAGATGTCCGCTGTAGGGTTCAGCAAGAGAAGAGAAGAAACAGCTGCTGTTTGAGTAACTGCTGTATAGTGCTCATATTTTCAAGTATGCATGTACTCAAGGCTCTAATGTGACATGGTTTGAAGAGGACTGTAGACCACCTAATATAAAAAGCGAAAACTTTAACACTACTGAAATCTTATAGTTGTGTAACTTCTAAATACAATGAAATATTGTGTAAGAAAAAGTATTGATTTTGTCATGGGGGGGGGTATATATTAAACAAGAATACGTAGGGAGTACTGAAGGAATGAGGTTTAGGTATTTTTCAGATATCCTGTCTGTTACCTTTTTGGTTATGTATTGTTGATAAGGTCATTACCATGAGTAGAGGCATTGTAATAATAATTCAACTTGGTCTATTCTTATTCTGTTGTAGTGAAAACCCTTCCTCAAATGATGATAAGTGCAAGGAGGCAGAGTATGAACAGCCAGTAGTACCCCCTGTAGATGAATATCCTGCGTGGAATCCTGATGATTCTATTATTGCATATATCCATAAAGCTCAGTCAGTTGAAGAGTTAGAGAATGGGTTATATCAGATATGGTTCATTGGGACTGATGGCGAAGATAATCGTTTTTTTCGGGGAGGAACTTACATCGACTGGTCCCCAGACGGGAAATGGCTGGTATTTAAATTTAGCCAAATTTACAAGATAAAGGTTAATGGAGATAGTTTGACTCAACTCTCTTTCGAAGGTAACAACTCCTACCCTGCTTTTAGTTATGATGGTCGTTGGATTGCATATAATAGGTCAGTATGTGAAGGAGATAGCACCTGTGGAATTTGGCTAATAAACTCTAACGGAGAGGGAAACCGTTTTATTATTGATTATGGCATGTACCCGGCATGGCACCCATTTAGTAACCAAATTCTTTATATAAGGCGAGTCGTAATGGAAGGAGGACAGGTTCTCGGAGATTCTGTGTATGTCTTTGATATAGAAAACAACGAAAATATGCCATTATTTTTCCTAGAGGGGGATAATAGATATCCGAAGTATTCCCCCGATGGGGAGAAGATTGTGTTTGTATCAAATGCACAAATTTGGGTTATGGATTCGGATGGTAGTAATCTGATTCAGATTACTACTGAAGGAGGGTTATATCCCTCCTGGTCACCAGACGGGAGTCAGATTGTTTACCTAAGGTATTCCTTTCCGACTGTGTGTGAATTCAGAGAGTATAATTTGGGTGAAAAAGGCGATGGAGCCTTGTGGATTATGTTTGCTGATGGGACAAACCAGAGGCAGCTGACATTTATATCAAGCGGAAGGTATTAGTTTTGTTTGAATGTTAACGAGAAAAGGAGGTAAAAAGATGAACTCATTACACAGTTTTTCCAAAACATGTGCGATACTTATGTTACTATTTGCTTTAGCCATTGCACAAGAACCTGTTTTTGAACAAGAGGTAATTGTCATGTTCAAGCCGGGAGTTGTTGAATTCCCCGAAGGTGAAACTGAAGTACAATTACCCGATGTTGTTTTCACGGCCCCAGCAATTGAGAATATATTAGAAAGGAAAAGTGCGGAAATTATTGCGAAGGCATTTCCTAACTTCACATTGGATGATACAATTGGTATAGCAAGAACAGGAGAAATTGTAAAATATCCGAACCTCACCCACGTTTATAAAATTAGGTTTCCACAGGATGTAACAATTGATGAAGTTGCAGCTGAGCTTGCAATTTTTTCCGAGGTAATATTTGCAGAACGGAACGGTTCAGCTGAACCCGATCTTTATCCTGATGATCCTTATTTTGATAATCAGTACAACCCTGGTCAAGGTGGTTATCAGTGGAACCTATTGAATACGGGTCAAAATGGTGGAACCTTTGATGCTGATAGCGATGCTCCTGAGGCTTGGGACATGACGACTGGGAGCTTCAATACAAGAATAGCTATCATTGATGGCGGTGTTGAAAATTGGCATGAAGATCTTAATGGAAAAGTGTCTGGTGATACCGGTTGGGGATGGGGAGGTCACGGTTTTCACGTGGCAGGTATTGCGGCAGCAAATACTAACAATAATATAGGCATTGCCGGAGTAGACTGGAATGCACAGATTATATCTGAAAAGATAGTAAATACTGACGATGCAGGAATATATAGTGCTGTAATGAGCGCTATAAGCAGCGGAGCATATATCTTGAATAATAGCTGGAAATTAACTTATGATGATGGTTCCCCAGGAAGATACTCAACAACTGTGAGAATAGCCTTCGCAAATGCTTATAAGAGTAATTTATTCGTTGCTGCCTCTATGGGGAATACAGGACATACAACAAATACAGTTCAATATCCTGCGGCGTTTGGTCAGGGCATTACAACTGTAGGAGCAACAACAAGGGATGATGTTAGGTGGTATAAATCTACTTATGGGAATCATATCGACGTGGTTGCTCCGGGTGACCAAATCATAAGTTGTGTTCCTTATTCTACTTATTTGGGACACTATGATATCCGGTCTGGCACCTCGATGGCTACTCCGCTTGTTTCTGGTGTTGCCGGGTTACTTCTATCGGAAAACCCAGATCTCTACAACGATGATATTGAGCGCATAATCAGAATTTCTACAGATAAAGTTCCAAGTATGGGCGGACAAGCGTTTACAGAAGAATATGGCACAGGCCGTATCAATTCTCGTCGAGCGTTAAATTACTTACAGTCACCTTATGTATTAAACCAGTGGACAGCAAATAATGGTTATACTTATGGAACGCCCATTGAAGGAAATGCTACTTTTTATGGTTTGGATTTGCCTGTGGATGGTGAATACTGGGCGATACGACATGAGGTACGAGAAACAGTTACTTTTCCTCAATCTTTTGCAATAACTCCCCGTGTTTGGGGTAGGGGTGTTGCAACAACCGGTTTTTCAAATGACGATCCTAACTTTGGCATGAGGTTGGTGTAATATTATTCCTGGCAGTGTAACTACGACAGGCGCAACTCTTCAAACATATGTTTATAATATCTGGACAATTGACCCCTATGATGGATATCCAATGGATGACTTAGGATTTTATCCGACAGAACCTGAAAATGTTTCGTTTGGTTATACAGCCCTCGGAATTCATACCATTCCATCGCCAAATAATGTTCAGATCACTCCCAGCGGCCTTAACCCCCTGCTCTCTTGGGATGCTGTTAACATAGATGAGAACGATCTGGATGGTTATCATGTCTATCGCAAGGTGGGAAGTGAACCGTGGGAACGCATCACCGATGTTCCACAGAATGGTACCACCTATCTTGACACTGAAATTGCTTACGGCAGTAAGTTTGGTGGTATCTGGATTCAATATCATGTTACAACCGTGGTAACAGGTGTGGAGTCCGATCCTTCCCAAAACAGAGGTATGTGGGGAGATCCCCTCTGGAGAACAGCTGCCCAGATTACACCCCTTCCAGAGGAGTTTGCTCTGCACGCCAATGTTCCCAATCCGTTCAATCCCTCTACTGTTATACAGTATGACCTTCCTGAAGATTCCCGTGTAACCTTGGTCATATATGATCTGTTGGGAAGGGAGGTAAAATCACTGGTGCTTGGAGAGGTGCCGGCCGGATACCAGATTATAAAGTGGAATGGAATTGATGCTACAGGAAAGAGTGTCGCATCAGGTGTTTACATTTACCGTTTTGATGTAGTCTCACTGGAAAGTGAGCAGCGTTTCAGTCAGAGCCGAAAGCTGCTCCTACTGCGGTAATTCCTTTAGCTACAGAACAAAAAAGTATTAGGGTCTGGATTTTTTCTGTCTTGAGGTCCGGCTGTGGTCTATTTAAATGCCACTTAATGTCAGGTCAAACAACAACAGCAGCTCAGCTCTCCTATCACCTAGGCTCCAGCCTGTTGAGATTAATGGACCCCCACAGACTTACTAAATAGAGAAATATCAGCCCATATATAAGGTATAAGAATGGTGAGATGGGTATTCTCGTTATAGCCAAATAAAGAACCAGGATAAGGAAAATTCCCAGCACCCACAGGAGAGAGTTCCTCGCTCGCCTTGTTCCCATAAAAGTGACCAGCACATAAGCACAGATAAGTAATCCGATTCCGAGTACCCACAAGCCGAAGAAACGATAAATAGTGGTAAGGTAGTCAGGCAGGTGTGCGTTATGGTTACCGGTAAAGAGTTCCTCGAAACTCAGTTGGAGGGTGGCTTCATTGGCGGCTTGGTCCAAGAGCCACGGTTCATCCACGATCATCCACGTGATTCCAAGTACTACAGCGGCAAGACCGATAAGGAAGAGAGGAATCCAGGAGAGATTGTGGAGGAGTTTGGGATTCATGACTGTTGGAAATTGCGAACCGTTGATGAAACTGTCCAGAATTAATTGCTATTTAGTTTACCAATTCTCTTGATTTCCCGTTGTTATCCGATTACTTTTCATCTTAGTTGATACGTTTCACGTCTTTCAAATCCATTATGAAAAATGTAATTGCTGCAGGAGATAAGATTACCGTTGATGCTGCCCGGACTATTCTCGAGGCTGGCGGAAACGCCTATGACGCTGCCGTGGCGGCGTGCTTAACTGCTATGGTAGCAGAGCCGGCTCTTACCAGCGCAGGGGGGGGCGGGTTCCTGAATGCCTACCCGACCTCAGGAAAACCTTGGGTATTCGATTTTTTCGTGGATACACCCAGCGGTAAGATTGATTCTTCCTCCCTTGCTTTTGGTCCTGTCTATGTGGACTTTGGCACCGCGGTGCAGGAGTTTCACATCGGACCGGGTTCAGCGGGGGTTCCGGGGACCATCAAAGGCTTGCTTCATGTGCATGACAGGTTGGGCTCTGTCCCTCTGCGAACTGTTCTGGAACCAGCAATTATAGCAGCTAAGGAGGGGATCACCCTGTCCGAGGCGCAGGCGTATCTATTGACGCTCTTGGAGCCTATCATGGGGTACCAGGAAGACGGGCAGCGCATTTTTTTCCGCAATGGGGAGCTTATCAAAGGGGGTATGCAGTTGGAGATGCCCCAGTTTGCCGACTTCTTGGATGTGTTGTGGAGGGAAGGTAGTGATCTATTTTACAAAGGAGAAGTTGCCAAGCTGCTGTTAGAGAAGATGTCGTCCGGAGGGCTTATCACCCAGGAAGACCTGGAGAACTATGAGGTCGTGGAACGTGATCCCTTGGTTACATCCTTTGGTGGTTATACAGTTCTTGGAAATCCACCTCCGGCCTGCAGCGGGATGCTCATCGATTTTACGCTCCGCCTGCTGGAAGAATCAGGCTCGGCAGCGAGTTGTCCTGTGCCGGTATCGCAGGTAGCCGTTGCTTTTGAACTGACGAATGATGTACGCCGACATCATCTGGAGGGACATCTCTATGAAACAGACCTTTCAAAACTTTCTGGCAGACCCTTTTTTAGCGAATACCTGCATCGTTTTCGGAATATTCTTTCTTCTCCAGTTGAACAATATGATGAACCAATGGGCAAAGGATCGACCACGCATATCGCTATTCTCGACAAAGATGGAAACGCCGCCAGTGTGACGACTTCTAACGGTTCTGGCGGTGGGGTGATGATCCCCCAGACTGGCATCATGCTTAATAATATGCTTGGTGAGGAGGATCTAAATCCCAAGGGGTTTCACCAGTACGAGCCCGGTCTCAGGATTTCCTCCATGATAGCTCCCACCATTGTACTGGAGAGTGGCAGACCGGTACTGGTGACCGGAAGCGCCGGTAGTAATCGCATCCGTTCAGCCATTGTACAGGTATTAATCAATGCGCTCTGTAATGGGCTGGATATTTCAACCGCAGTAGAAACGCCCCGACTGCATCTGGAAGGTAATGTCCTTGATGCTGAGCCCGGATGTTCAGAGCAGAGTCTGCAGTGGTTGGAGAGACGATATGAAGTTCAACGGTGGGCGGAGAAGAATCTCTACTTCGGAGGTGCGAATACAGTAACCCCAGAGGACGGTCACGGCGATTCACGCCGGGGAGGAAACAGTACGGTATTCTAAAAGAAGCAGCAATCAGTACTCAATAGAAAATCGTAAATCCATTCTTCGCTATGCTACGAAGGATAAATAATAAATGGTCAATCCCCGGCTTCTTCTACTATCCAGCGAAAAAGCCGTAACTGGTGTGGGTCATCCCGCATCAACTCCGGATGCCATTGCACGGCAATAAATCTTCCCTCTCCATTAACCGGTTCCACAGCTTCAACAAGACCGTCGCTGGACCAGGCAGTGGCTTTAAGTTTTTCACCCAGGTTACGGATCCCCTGGTGATGCGTACTGGTTACCGGAACAGCAGATTCACGGGTGATATCCAAGAGGAGACTGGTATTGTCAATTTCCACAGGGTGAGTGGCGGTGTCGCCATTGTAAGTGCCGTGATCTATATGGCCGGGAAGTTGTGAGGGGATATCTTCGTAAAGTGTTCCCCCAAAGATGACATTAATGTGTTGTATGCCAGCGCAGATTCCGAGGATTGGTTTGTCTGCCTTCCGGCACGACTGAAAGATTTGACGATCGAACTCTACCCGGTTAGTGTGCATGGGTTCTTCGCCTTTTAGATCATAGGAACTGCCGCCGTAATATTCAATTGGCAGATCCGGTCCACCAATCATGAGAAGAGCATCAATGGCATCAGTGGCTTCAGTGATGTCGCCGTGACCATTAGGGTAAGTAAGGATTACAGGAATGCCGCCAGCTTCCCAGACACAATGGCTGTAGGCCTCTTTAGACATATGCCACATGCGATTTTCCCTTGGGAAGTAACAGGGGGCAATTCCTACGACTGGTTTGCTTGTATTCCCGTTTTTTGTATTCATCCTGGCTGGCTCCCGCGAGTTTATTGGCGCAAATATGGGAAAAATTTAGAAATGAAGCAAGCTTAGATGTTTGTGGAA